>NZ_JBGUWC010000167.1:0-38672 GCF_045220775.1 Methanobrevibacter sp. | reverse complement strand
TTGCACTAGCAATTGGACAAGCGGTGTTCAAACAACATCTGGTACGTTTGTTAAAGACGCAACAATGAATAATTGGACTATCAATACTTCATATGTTAAATCTGGTATTCCTAATAACTGGACAATTCAAAATGCTTAAAAACTATGGCTTATAATAAATATTACTTACAGAAGAAACAAGTATCTTATGACAATGGTTTGACTTGGGAGGATGTTACTCCAACCGAGACAAGGCAGGGCACATATATTGATACCTACCAGACATTGGCAGAATGCGAAGCAATTGACTATTCAACCCAATATCTTACATTTGAGAGCCTTGAAGATGACAATCAAATATTTTTTAAATTGGGTCAAAATAATACAGCAAAAACCATATCTGCTTCAACGGATAATGGTGTAACTTGGACAGAATACACATCAACATCAGGAAACAGTGGAACAACCATTGCAACGCTTAATACTGGCGATAAGGTATTGGTCAAGGGAACAAATGCTGCATATGGAAATGGAAATTATGGCAGCACTAATTATTATAATAGATTTTTGGGGTCTAAAAGATTTAACGCATATGGAAATGCTACATCATTGATTTATGGGGATGATTTTGAAACAAGCGGTGACACAATTGGTGACTATGCATTTCAGGGTATTTTCTATGATTCTGATAATCTAATATCAGCCAAAAATTTGGTTTTGCCATCAACAACTTGTGGCCAAGAATCTTATGCAAATATGTTTCAACATTCTAATTCGCTTGTAGAAGCACCATCGGCAATAAATGCTGCAAATGGGGTAAGTACTTGCAGTGAAATGTTTAGGGGTTGTAATAATTTGACATCACCACCAGCATTACCAGCCACAACGTTGGGAAATGGTTGTTATTTTTATATGTTTGCAGGTTGTACAAGCCTAACAACAGCACCAGATTTGCCTGCTACAACTTTGGCAAGTAATTGTTATCAACATATGTTCAGAGGTTGTTCAAATCTTACAACAGCACCTTCAGTATTACCAGCAACAACATTGGCTTATGCTTGCTATAATGAAATGTTTTATGAATGTACAAGCCTTACATCAGCACCTGTTCTACCTGCTACAACGTTGGCAAACAGTTGTTATAACCTTATGTTCTATAATTGCAGAAGCCTAACGGTTGCACCTGAACTACCAGCAACAACATTGAAAACTCAGTGTTATCAAAGTATGTTCTATGGCTGTTCAAGTCTAACAACAGCGCCAGTATTATCAGCTACAACGTTGGCAAATTATTGCTATAATCAAATGTTCTATAATTGCACAAGTCTTAACTACATCAAGTGTCTGGCAACTGATATATCAGCAAGTATGTGTACATATTATTGGCTAAATGGTGTTGCTGCAACTGGTACATTCGTCAAAGATGCATCAATGACTGGATGGTCAACTGGTGTTAGTGGCATTCCTGATGGATGGACTGTTCAAAATAATTCTTAAATAACTTAAATTGAAATGAGTGTAACAAATTATATTAACAACAGATGCAGATATAACTATTCAAAGTTGAAGAGTGTCGTATATCTTGTATCAAAGTATCATGTGAAAGATATTCATGTCGATGGCTATGATGCTTATATCGAAGATTTGGATGAGTTGCCATTAAGGTTGAATGGATTTAACATCAGCCTTAATGAGGAAACATCACTGGATGAGCGTTATGAGTTTCAGAAAACTGTTACCCTTTCAATGCATGGTTATGTTTCAAGGGTTATTGGTGATAGATTCTATGTCATTCTTGAATCAGAGGATGGCACAAAATGGATGGTTAATCCTGACTTTCCAGCAAGGGTGACATATACCTTCAATTTATCAAATAACACCAACCAAACTGACTTTACATTTTCATTGTTAAGCAACTTTCCAACATTAAGACTTCAAGCCAACTTTGAGGTTGTTAATGCACCTTGCATGGGTTATAATTCATACGGTATTAAGGACTTGAAACTATTGGAAAGGGCTTGGTGTGACGTTGATGTTGATAATGGCAATTTATATACCTATGGAAAGGACTTTCAGGATGTGGAGTTTATAAGGAATAGTTGTTCATTGTCAGTATCGTATGATGGTTTTAATACCACATCAACCATTAACTTTCAAATTCCATTTGATGACTATAAGACAAGCTGGCAATATAATCTATTGGAATTTATGTTTAACAAGTATGCTGCTGTTATAACTCCAAAATCAGATGATAATACCTTCTTTGTTGGTTTTAATACTGGTCTTCAAGCAAATTATACCATTGACACTGATGATGGCGATGGAAGCGATATAATCAATATAATTCTGACTGAAACTGCAAAGAATGGCATTTATGCAATGGTTGATTATAGTGAACAGTCAATGAGCGAAACAAGTTGGCATTATGCCCCAGAGGTTGGTTATGAATGCGTTGGAAGGGGTGAAGCAATATACCTTGTTCAATCAGAATCAACTGTTAATGGCTTAAGCACTGGTGAATATAAGGTATTGGAAGGTTATGAAGAAGAATTTTCTGACCTTAATGTTGTTGGGACATTCAGCACAACTGATACATTTAACACAGCGAAATGTCAGGGCACAACTTGCTTTATGCAAACTGATATTCCGCTTAATATTACCTTCTCATCAGTGACTTGTAGCACATATAACTTCAAGGCTGATTGTGATTGGGAGATTACAGACCTATCATCATTTATTACAGTTTCACCATCATCAGGAGAAGGTGGTACAAACTATACCTTAACAGTCTGCAATACATCAGTTTCAGCAACAACTGGTTCATTCAATATCCAAAGTGGTGATAATATAAGAATTGTCAATGTCACTGTTAATAATGGCGATACATATATCATTCCAACATCAGTTAATATTGACTGTACGGCACAGAATGTAACGTTCACATTCCAATCAGGTTGTGTTCCATCAGCCATAACATCGAATTATACCTATCAAGTTACAGATAGTCAGATTATCTTCAACGTACCAGCAAATACCACAACATCAACCAAAGTTGAACAGCCAATTGTCTATGACTGCAACGGTGAGCCACATACGCTTACAATAAATCAGGATAAAGTGTATGAAGATTGGAGAAATACACCAGAATATCTATGTGAAAGTGGTAATTCATATGTCAGACAACAAAGATATACTGGTACGACATCAACTTCAATCAATACACCAACATCTGAATATAGGATTGGAAGCCTAATTCAAAGTGGAGATACAAGATGCCAAACTGTTATTACAAGATGGGTTGATGCCTCTGATTATATTTGTCAGAATGGCGATAAATGGTCGTATCAGAAGGAACAAACCTCAATCGATGATGGTGCAACTTGGGTTGATACTGGTGCAACAAGATTAAAAGAACTGATTGAGGAAGGTTCAACAGATTGTCAGGAGCCAATAACCTATAAATGGGTATTGACAGAATTGTGGCAATGTGAATAAATAATAATATGTTTACTAAAAGATTATATCATGTGCGATTGCGAAGGAAATAACTATCAAATCAATATGGGATGCTGTGTTCCAGTGGTGGCAAACCCAAATATTTATTACACAAAATCCGAGATTGATGAGAAAATAAGCGGTATTACAACCGATGGAATTTCAGAGGAAAAAGCCAAAGAAATGATTGATGATTCTTTGGAAGACTACTATACCAAAGATGAGATTGATGCTGCCTTTGACTCTGTAAACGATGAACTGGATGGCAAGTTGGATGCAACAGCATATACTCCAACTGACCTGACTGACTATGCGACAAAGGAGTGGGTTGAAGATAAGGGTTATCTCACAGAACACCAACATTTGAAGACAATTAACAACATCAGTTTGATTGGTGATGGCAACATTGAGATTGGCACTGGCGGAACAACTGATTTATCAAATTATTATACCAAATCAGAAACCAATAACCTTCTTGATGATAAACTGGATGTTACTGCATATACCCCAACAGACTTAAGCAACTATTATAACAAGACAGAGGTTAATAATTTATTGTCAAATAAGGCAAATGCAAGCGATTTGAGCGCATTAAGCACAACCGTTGGGCAGTTGTCCACCTCACTTGAAAATAAGGCTGACAAGAGCGAAATTCCAAGCCTTGAAGGTTATGCAACAGAACAGTGGGTTCAGAATCAGGGCTATCTAACTCAACATCAGAGTTTGGCTGGATACGCAACTGAACAGTGGGTACAAAGTCAGGGTTATTTGACGCAACACCAAAGCCTTGACAACTATTATCCAAAGAGCGTTGTTGATGCATTGATTAGTGGGCTTCAAGCACAGATTGATGAGTTAACAACTGCATTGTCAGAGTGCTGCACTGGTCAGACTGGTGAAACGCAAGCAAGGATTGGTGCTGTCATCTTCTCAAGTGCTGCAAATGCGATAATGGATGTTGGTTCATCTGGCGAAATTGAAAGAATTGTGATTGAAAGTGGTGGCACTTATTACCCTTCTGCTGTTGGTAATGATACTTTCCCAATGCCAAAGGCTGGAAACAACAGAGCAAACATCTATTTGGTAAGCGGAACAACCACACTTGGCGCAACATCAAAGTGGGGAAGCAGCGCAGTAAACTATAACTTCTCTGCTGCAACTGGCGTTACAAGGATTGGTCAGGATTGCTTCAAGGACAGTCCATATTTACAGATATTGACATTGCCTTCAAGTGTAACAAGCATTGCAGACCATGCGTTTGATAATTGTCCTTCGCTTACAAGATTGAATATATTGGCTGAAACGCCTCCAACGCTGGAATACTATGCGCAAGGCTATGATGCCATAAAAACATTGATGACTGACAACGCAAATGTTGTGGTATATGTTCCTTCAACAGCACTGTCAGCGTATAGGAGTGCAACTGGATGGTCAGCATATTCATCAAGGATTCAAGCAATAAGTTAGTATATTGCCAATGCCAACAACGGCATTGGCATTGAAAAAAAGGTTAAAAATAAATATGTTTATAAAAGATAAAATATAGAATTATGATATACCCAGATTGCGATATGAAACGTTGGAGTCATTGCGATAATTCTGTAGTTTTGGCTAATGCTGACTATTATTACACCAAAGAACAAGTTGATAAGAAATTTGACGATTTCGATGGTGTGACTGAGGAAGAGGTTCAGAGTATGATAAGCACTTCCATCAGGACAAAGGCTGACAAGGCTGATGTAAATGCCCTTTCTGGACAAGTCCAAGCCAATACAGATGCAATTGACAACACTTATACCAAGCAAGAGACAAACGCTGCTGTAACGGCAGCAACAACGCCTATCAACAATACCCTTACGGCACATACTGCTGATACATCAATCCATGTAACATCAGCAGAGAAGACTTATTGGAACAATAAACTTGATGCAAGTGCTTATACCCCAACAGACCTTTCAAACTACTATACAAAGGGTCAAACTGATGGCTTGCTTGATGAAAAGCTGGATGCAACTGCATATACTCCAACTGACCTCAGTAACTATTACACAAAGCAAGAAACACAAGGGGTTGTTAATGGTGCTGTAAGTGGCAAGGCTGATACATCTGCTGTCACTCAGGAAGTTTCAAGTGCTGTAGCCCCATTGTTCGGTGCTGTTGAGTATGATTCACAAACTCAAAGAATCAATTTCAAGCATGATGCAACTGGACAGACCATTGCATATGTTGATGCAACTGACTTTATCAAGGATGGCATGGTTAGCGATGTTGAGATAATCAATGGAAACTTAGTCATTACATTTAACAGTGATGCTGGCAAACAACCAATCTCAATACCGTTGACTGACATATTCAACCCTGCAAACTACTATACAACGGCACAGACACAGAGTTATGTAAGTGGGTTCACATATGACAAGGCAACCATTGACCAAAAGGTTGCAGAAGGTGGAACATTCGACCCAGACCTCTACTATGACAAGACTGCAACTGATGCCTTGCTTGCTGCAAAGGCTGACACTGCAACGACCTATACAAAGACAGAGGTTGACAATGCATTAAGCAGCAAGGCTGATACCAGTACTGTAACTGCTGTAAACGATGCTTTAACAGCCCATACAGCTGATACATCAATCCATGTAACATCAGCAGAGAAGACCACTTGGAACAACAAATCTGATTTCAGTGGTGACTATAATGACCTGACAAATAAACCTACCATTCCAACAGTACCTACAAACATAAGTGACTTTACAAACGATGCTGGATATATAACCAATGCTGATATTGCTGGCAAGGCTGATACCAGTGCTGTGACACAAGTGAACGATGCTTTAACTGCTCACACTGCAAACACCAATGTCCATGTGACATCAGCAGAGAAAGCAGAATGGGATGACAAGGCAGAGGTTATTGAGTTGACCCAAGCACAATACGATGCATTGGTTACAAAAGACCCTGATGTCTTATATGTCATCAGTGATGCAGCACCAGCAGAGGTGATTATATCAACCACAATCACAAGTTCATCAACCAATGGTGAGGCTGCTTCTGCAAAGGCTGTATATGACTTTGTTGGTGGGTTGAAAATGGCGAAGATGACAAGTGCTGAATACCAAGCACTTGCAACAAAGGATGCAAACACCGTCTATTTCGTTGGTGATGCAACAAATGGATATACAATGAAATTAGGAGAGGCAAATATCAATTAAAATGATTTACAAGAATAATAAGACAATAAATGAGTGGTACTTCAACGATGCCGAACTCATCAAGGTTTACAAGAACGGTGCAATCTGTTACTATAAGATTGTGCAAGGTGCAACACCACATCAAGAGCCTTGCTTTGCTGTTGTTGAGGATATTACACAATACACAGACACAGAGTTTGTTGATGTCTATGACAAAGCAACTGATAAATGGTACAAGTTGAACAACCTTGGCCAATATGAGGAATATGGTGTCTATGGAGAGGGTAGGAACATCACCTACTATGAGGGTAAACTTACCATTGACAACGGCTATGAATATGAGTGGGATGGCTCAGAATGGGACAATCTTGGTGAGGTAACTGGAAGCACCAGAGTGCCACAAGGTTATACTGAGGTCGAATATGTCGGTTCAAACGGCAATGCATATATCAACACTGGTCTGCAACTGATGGACACTGTTGGCAATACATTCTCAATTGAAGGAAGGGTCTGGACAGAGTACTATGTAACAGATGATGGCTTCGGCTATCTTATGTCAACAGAGTCAACCACAAGACCATACCCAGGCTTTACTTGGAGATGGAATCAGCATCATAACAGTGTTTTGGAATTTGGTGGTGAGACTGGTTCGAATGCAATATTGAGTACCGTTGACAAAGGTGATGGAACAAGTGGTTTTACAGTTTCAAGCAATGGAACATCGTTAACCAACAATAATACTCCGTTTTCCTTGTTTGCAGGATTGAATGGAACTTCACCTTGGAGATTTAGCAAATCAAAATACTATAATGAGTTGAAGATAACAAAGAACAACCAAGTTGTTGCAGATTACATTCCTTGTCAGAGGGATAGCGATAGCAAGTATGGTTTCTATGATTTGGTATCTGATTCTTTCAAGAGTTCTTCGAACAGCAATTCGTTGATAGGTGGAGGAACAGGAGGTGCAAAAGAATACCCAAAATACTATACAACAAAGGATGAACCTGAAAACAATGTTGTATTCATCGATATGGAGGATGCTCTTGCATATGAATGTCCTTGGGTTGGAATGGATGCAACAATTGACAACACCCCATATCTGTTTGGAGATGCTTATGAGTGGCTTACCAAATATGGTTTATTTGAGGTGTCTGGTGAATATATATGCTACAGAGGAGACAAATATGAAAAGATGGAGGAAATGGTCAGGAATGTTGATGGAACTTGGTTACATCAAACCCCAATAGTGTATGAAAAAGGAGACTTGATTGAGGCTGGTTCAACTGATTGTGATTCAAGACTACCAGATGGATATACAGAGGTTGAATACATAAGACAACCTTCTTCTTCCTTACACCAAAACGTTAACAACAAATGGACTATTCCAACCACCAATATGGTAAATGGTGATAGTTTTACAATCATATTCAGTATGGATTCGGAAAATCAAGAAAACGTTTCAAAGTATATTTCCATCTTTGGTTCGGAAGAGGTATTTGCAATTCGTAACGATGGTGGTTATGGCTATAATCTTAACACCAAGTATTTCACAAATGCCAATACTGAAAGAGGTAACTATACAATGGAATATGACACCAAGTTGAGTTTTAACTATAAACCGTCATTACTAACTGTCACAAATGCGACAACTGGTGTACAGACATTGGTTAACCTTACTCAAAGTAGTGGTTATAATCCAAGTGGAAATTTGGGTGTATTTGGCTTTTGGTATGGTGGAACTGGTGAGTATCTTATGTGTGGCAATATCTATGAGATTAAGATTGAAGGAAGCGATGACACTCTAAAGTATGACTATATCCCATGCAAACGAGACAGTGATAATAAGGTTGGCTTATATGATATTGTAAACGGCCTTTTCACTAGTCCAAGTGGGTTTACAATTACAGCTGGCCCAGAAGTATTTTAATCACTCTAAATAATTCAAAAGGGAAGCAACAAACACTTCCCATTTTTTATTTACATTTTTTACTCTTTTCTTAATATTTATAAATAAATGATTCGTATATGAAAATATGTTGGATAAATTACAAAAGATACACATTCAACCCAGAAGATGATTGGGGTGATTATGACAATGGTGTGTATAGAAAAGGTGTATTCGATAAGAGAGGTTATTGCTATCATCATTATCGCTCTTATGATGGAAAACGAATAACTACAAGTGAACATGTGGCAAAATGGATTTATTTTAATGGTGAAATACCAGATGGATATGAAATTGACCATATCATACCTATAAGTGAAGGCGGTACTAATAAATTGTCAAATCTTAGAATATGCACTCATCCAGATAATATGCTCAATTCTATAACAAGGGTAAAATTATCTAATGCCAAAAAAGGGAATCAGTGGAATAAAGGTGTAAAACATAGTGAGGAAAGAGTAAAGAAAAGAGCGAATAAAATAAGAGGCTGCAAGCACTCTGTTGAATCTATTATAAGAAGTGCTAACGGGCATAAAAAAGCAGTTGTTCAATATTCAAAAGAAGGTATCTTTATAAAAGAATGGGATAGTGCTACTGATGCATCAAAAGAATTAGGAATTAGCAAAAATGGAATATCAAGGGTGTGTAAAAATAAATTAAAAACAAGTGGAGGCTATATTTGGAAATGGAAAAAATAAAGGTATGTATTATTGTTTTATGCAAGAATGAAATGGATATTCTGCCATTCGTAAGGAAATATTGGGAAAGAATAAGTGCTGATGTTATTGTCTATGATAATGGAAGCACAGATGACTCACTTGAATACTTGTCATCTATTCCATATGTCACCATAAGGCATTTTGATTCAGATGGCCATAATGACATCATTCATAAGGAAGTGAAGGAAAGGGCTTATATTGAGTATAAGAATGATTATGACATCATCATTATTACTGACATGGATGAGGTGTTCTTTTTTGATGATTTTAAGGCTGTTTCAGAGGCTTTTATCGATGGGGGTTACAATATCCTTATGACACCAATTATATCGCTCTGTGAAGACTTTAAGCCACCTTTCAGCGAAGATAAATACCTTCATCAACTTTGCCATAAGTTCTATAGGCAGAGAATGAACCATATGAAGGGTTTTGATGACTTTTCAAAACTGTCAATCTTCAATACAAAGGTAACTGACAAGGTTGAAATGAGCGTTGGTCAACACTATGTGAAGACATCACCAGATATGAAGATAATGCTTTCAAATAATGGATTCAATCTGCACATTGATAAGGGGTTTGGGCTTGACTATAAGTACAAGGTAAGGCAAAGAATGTACTCAAACCTTTCAGATACCAACAAACGTTATGGGATGGCAATTGAATATGCTGATTCGTATGAGAAACTTGAAAGGGAATATAAGAATAATCAGAAAAACAGTTTTGACATAAATGATAACAATTGTAACGATTAATCTGAATAACAAGGATGGTCTTAAAAGAACCATTGAGTCAGTTGTTAACCAGACATTCTTTGATAAGGTTGAATATGTGATTATCGATGGTGGTTCAACTGATGGCAGTGTTGATGTTATCAAGGAATACGATGACAACATTGCATATTGGTGTTCTGAACCTGATGGTGGCATATTCCCAGCAATGAACAAAAGCATTGAACATATAAATGGTGATTATGTCCTATATCTCAACAGTGGTGACATCTTGAACAAAAACAATGTCATTGAAAGGGTATATGGTGAACTTGATAAGGATATTGTCTATGGGAATGAATACAAGGTAAATAATAAAAAAACACTTGCAAGATTTCCAGATAAACTAACTGAGGCATTCTTCAAAAGGTCTGCCCTACCACATCAATCAACGTTTATAAGGACTGAATTATTGAAAGAACATAACTATTCAACAGATTGGAAGGTCTTGGGAGACTGGTCATGGTTAAGGGAAAGAATTATGGTTGACAAGGTGAGTTATAAGCATCTTAATTTTCCAATTTCAGATTATGATTTGAATGGATTTTCAACAATCAATCAAAAATTATTCTTTGCTGAAAGGGATAAATATTATAAACAATCCATTTAAGGTTTATAGAAGGCGCTGGTGACGTTAAAATAAGAATGGTGGGTAGCATAACTATCCACCATTTTTTAATCGCTCCTGAAGCATTTTAAGTTCATTCTCATAAAAACTTAACTCATTTCGTTCATATTCGATGATTTCATCAGGCTGCCCTTCTTCAATTACTTGTTCGAGAGTTGCTTTACCAATCTCAACCCACTTTTTCTGAATCTTGATTTGTTGTTTTATATCCATAATTTATGCCAGTTGTTTAAGTTCCTCAGCAAATCTTATTCTTTCATCCTGAGCCATATTGGTTAAGACGAATGGCGTAATGTCATTTATTAGTTTTTGGAAGTCGTTATATGACCCCATTAGACCAGTGGTTGGGAACTCCTTTAATTCGACATCCCATCCATAATCATCATTCTTTACGATGTCAATAAGCAGACACTCATTTTCTGATTGCCAATGTAATTCCATATTGTTTAATGTTTAAGTTAATAATCTGGATGCAAAATTAAAAAAATAATTGATAATATGTTCATTAAAAGAAAAAATATTAAGAAATAATGGAAAAAAACACAAAAAAACGAGGAAGACCAGTTGGTTCAACCAATAAACCAAAATCAAATGGTGGTTTGTTTTTGACCAAATTCGAAAAACAGATTGAAGGAAGCGCATTAACCAGAAAAAATGCTCTTGGATGGGTCAATTGGGGCTTGAAGAATAACTACCCCAATCTGTTGCTTGACCTTTATAATCAGTCACCAACTCATAGGGCTTGCATTAACTTTGGCGTACAGAGTATCATTGGCAATGGCGTTGACCTTGATTCAATGCAAATGGATGGCACTCAGGTGATTCCCAACTATGCTGAAACATGGGATGATATCATCAAGAACATTTCACTTGATTACCTGATATATGGCTCATTTGCCCTTCAAATTATCAAGAACAACGACAATAAGACCTTCTCATTTTGGCATATGCCACTTGACAAGGTAAGATGGTCGGAATACGATGAGGATGGACAGATAACGTCTTATTGGATTTGCAACGATTGGACAGCAACTGGACAATATCCTCCATTCCAAATTGATGCATTTGATATGAGGGATGAAAGCGTTATTGAAAGGGGAAAACCATATCTCTATGTGTATAGGCAGTATTCTCCAGCAATGACATATTACACACAGCCACACTATCAAGCTGGTATCAAGGCAATCCAATCAGAAATTGAATATGTTAACTTTGACCTAAAGACAACTGTCAATGGCTTTGTTCCAAGTGGTATGCTGGTAATGAATGAGGTTGAGACTGATGAGGAAAGACAAGCAATCATCAACAATGTAACAAGGATGTTCCAAGGGTCAGATAACGCCAACTCTGTTATGGTGACTTTCAGAAACAATGTTGACGAAACGAAGCCAGAGTTTATCCCATTCTCAACAAATAGTGGAAACATCAATCTCTATGATTCAGCAAACCAAAGAACCGTAAGCAGAATATTGGCAGCGCATCAGATTCCAAATGCATCATTGGTTGGTATGCCTGATGTTGGACAAACTGGATTTGCAAGTGAGGCTGATAAACTTGAAACAGCATATCAGTTGTATAACAAACTGACTGGTAATAGCAACAGAATGGCAGTCATTAAAACAGTTAATCAGATGTTCAGAATGCAAGGTGTTGATGTTGAGGTTGTCATGAAGCCATTGTCATTCAAGGACTTTGACGATGATGCAAACGTACCAGAGAGAACTGAATCAACTGATGTTGATAACAACGATAGCAATAACATTGAAGAAGAAAAGAAAGTGGAGGAATAAGATATGTTACAGAACACAATCATTAACGAAAAATGGCTTAAGGAGTTTAGCCCAATACCTTTGAACTATAACATGAAGGAACTCCACAACTATGTGAAGTTGGCAGAGGCAATATGGCTTGTTCCAATCATAGGAAATGATTTCTACGATGAACTACTGGAACAAGTGGCAGAAAACAATCTGTCAGATGAAAACTCAACAGCACTGGTTGAAGCAATATATCCATATTTGGGCTTTGCAGTGGCTTATGAAGCATTACCAGTACTGTGGGCACATATATCAGAAGTTGGCATCACAAAGGGCAAATCAGACAATTCAGACAGTCTGGACTTGAAGGATATGACTTATGTCAGCCAACATTTAAGGACTCAGGTTGAAGCAAGAAAGGACTATTGCAAAAAATGGCTATGTGAAAGGAACGAGTCTTTCCCATTGCTTAATTGTTGCGCTTGTGGTTGCAGTTGTTGCAATGATAATGCCAAATTGAACTACCCCAACCCAATGAAGCAACTATATACAACCAATAGGAAGTGTGCTGATTTGATTTAAGGGCATTTTAAGGCTTCTGGTGTGCTTAAAATAATAATGGTGGAGAGTTTATAGCCCTCCACCATTTTAATTGCACCAGCCCCATCTTCACAGACATCTGGTGCCTTTGAAAAACATTAATTTATACACCGGATATCAATTTTTCTTAAAACTTTCAAACAACTGATTCAGTATATCAATGATAGCCACAGCATCAATGAACCTGACATCATCTTCATCAAAGCCCAACCATAGTACATACTCGTTAGGCAACCACTCCAAACATAGCGGGCCAACTGTTGTATTGAAGCCTTGCAAGTTATCAGCAAGATGCTTTAATAGTGCCTTCCTTCCAGTCCCTGTAATTTTCTTCTCAGTTTGAAAAACCACCTCAATGCTCCCATCAGGGCCTACAATAAAATTTTTAATTTTTGCTTTCATAATATCTAATTATTAAGAATTTTTTTTTAAAAAGGCACCAGCCCCACTTTCACAAGCACCAGTGCCCAGCATTGTAAAATTTTAACGTTATGAAAAACAATTGCAAATTTCTTGGTTTTTCAATAGTGCTTCAAATTGGAAGCATTGCAAATATACCAAAAGTTTCTGTAAAAAAGAAATCAGAAACGATTCTTTAACGGATTTTAACATTTGAAGGGTTATGTTCTTTTAGTTCTTTTCTTATTTCTTCAATTTCATCATTCATTGCGCCCACATCCCAACGCTTAACATTAAACACATCAGTTTGCGGTGTGTAGTTGTTTCTTTCCATCCATTGCCTTATATCTTCATTTTCACTGGTCTCGATTTCTTTTCTTATTTCAGATAAGCGTTTTTTACTTATTTCCCTAAGTCTTTTACTTTCTTCTTCTGAAATCATTTCCAGAATATATTTTCTCTCGTTGGTGTTTTTCAACCATGCCATATAATACTTTTGGCCTTCTTCTAACTTAAAATCTCCATTTGGCTTAATGTTTCTAGTGTATATTTTTAAACCATTTATAATAAATTTAGTATCATATTCATATTTACAATAATTATTAAACTTTTTTCTTTTACCTAAAAAGTCTTCAACACTGACTTTTTTGATAACATGTTTGTCATAATTAGTGGAATAACTATGTTTATAACCTTCAAATACAACAAATACTTCCTCGCCATGACTTCTTATAGTATCAACCAATGCATTGATATTCTTGCAATGCAACATTGCATCCATCAATTCATTTTTATCTTTTAAGTCATAATAAAATTTGCCATAGTTGACTATATCTTTGTCTAGCAAAAACTTGTTACCATGTTTATCAAAACAGATGTAAACATCATCTTTTTGAGCATTAGCACCTGATGCAACCAGCATCATAACCAAAATCATAATTAACTTTCTCATAACCTTTTAATATAAATAATTGTTTCTGTTTAAAATCATCATTGTTCCAATCCAGTTCAAACGCATTTCAAATGAATCCCACTTGGAATAAGTTCTTTCATACCCCTTCTTAACGGGAATGGAATATACATCATCATTAGCATCAGCAACAATAACTTCATCATCTTTCATTTTCTTTTGATAATGTTGATGATAGCAAGCATCCTTACTTTTCTTGACGTTCTGTTGGTCAGCCTTCAATGTCACCTTCTTTCCGTCAATGATGTAAACGCCCTTGTGAAGTTCTTCGGCATTATACTGTTCTGTCATGTCTCTGCCAGACAAATCATATACCTTTTTCACATCCTGAGCATTGAGGTTAAGACTTAAACCTAAAATTAAAAGAATTACTTGTAACTTTCTCATAGTCAATATTTTTTTAAATTTTGAACGAAACAATGATAATGAAAATGGTTGAAAGTTCCAAACTGGTTAAGGTTCGTTAACAAAATAATTGATGATTTTAAGATATATTTACAAATATACCTATTTACATATTATATAGCACTGCCAATCTCAACACCTCGCATTGAAGCAGCCATTTGCTTGCTAAACCGCCTTGAAGCCCTTGCACCAACCTCATTCAGCGTTGAAGCAACCTTATAAGCCTCACCATTGATTGCGCTCGCTATGGAGTTATATCTTTTGAAATCACTAGTAGATTTAAACTTACTTGCATTGGTGTTATACCAGTTCTCGATTGATTCAATTCCTTCTTTCTTGAATAAATTGTAAAGATACCTATTGAGACTAACACCTTCTTTTTGTTCAAATTCATCAATGAAGGATTCTTCCTTTTCTTCAACTGTGCTTTGCTCTTCTTTATTCTTCTTTTCTTTACTTATCTCTACTCTACTTATCTTATCTCTACTATTCTCTACTATACTATTCTTTACTATAGTACTAATAGGGGTTTCAGAAGATTTGGATGTATCTGGTTTTGATAGAAAAAGTTCTTCAAATGACTTCCTTTTTAATGGTTTTGTAAACGCTTCAAAGTTCAAATAATATTTTGAAGCATTGCCTAATCCAGTCCCAACCTCTCTTCTACCAAGTTCAAATTCTTCAATATCCCTAATCGCTTCTTGTAACGTTGAAGGGCTAACACCAGCAATGGCGCATAATTTACTGTTATTGATGATGATAATACCAGTATTTCTTGCTTCTGTTGTAAGATACCAATCCAATAGTGCTGTTAATACTTTCTTTGTACCAAGGCTTAATTCACTGTCCTTGATATTTTGAGGCAATAATTCCTCCATTCGTTGTTCTGTAATTTTCATGTTTTTATTCCTTTATACATTATCTTTCAACTCAGACCTTTTGAAGAAAGTAATGGGAGGGTGTATAAAGGTCTGAAAGAACCTCCCATTACCAAAAAATTAAGTACTTATATAGTATACATATCGATTATTGCAAATATACAAAAAATTATTTAATTAAAGAAATATAATTTAAAATATTTTTTATAATAAATATTAAAATTTATATAATTATATAATAAATATCTAGATATTCTAGTTAATATTATGTATAATCATACCAAGGGAATAATTCCTAGAATCATGTCCAGTGGCATTGTCTGTGAAGATGATGCCATTTTTATTATAAATATCACCAATTTTGAAAAATTATAAAAAAAACTAAAAAAATATTTCTTATTTTCAAAAAAGTTTTGTATATTTGCATTGTGAACATAAAGTTAAACTTAAATCAAATTAAACAACAATGGCAGAAGACATAATGAATAACCCTTACTTCTATCGGAGAATCAGGTGTGATTTAGTAAGGCTAAAAGAGCAACATATATTCGATGAGAAGATAATTGAATGCATAAACAGAGTAAAGGATGATATAGGGAACTATATCAAAGAAGAGTGGGGCGAGGAAATTCTTTATGAAGATTTTGATGAATCAACGCTAACACCAACAACAGAAGAATTGGAAGGAGATTAGTATGGGCAGAACAAAAACATTCACAAAGACAATCAGGCATCAGAATATTAACTTCAACCAAAATAGGTCTATTCTGGAGGCAAAATTTGATTTAAAAAGCCCTCATTGCTACCATATAACAAGTTACTTATTTTTTCAATCAGAAGAAGATACATCAAGGATTGTGTCCAGTGTTTGCAAACGCTTCAAGACGTATATCAAATACAACATGAATTGCAAGAAGGAAATCATCATCTTGGACTATCCCAATACAATTGAGCAAGGTGAGAAATTCTGCATAAGCGTTGAGTTTGCTGGACTTATTGATGAGGAAATGACAAAATCGCTGTTGCTTGACAAGGCAGAGAGGATGGCAATGTTACTGGAAGAGTTCACAAGGACATTAAACTCAAACATGATTATTCTTACAAAAAGTACTAAAGGTAATAGAAAATAGTTTTTTTAGTCCAAAACATAATATAAAAAAAGAAAGAAATCTTCGGCTATACGGTTAACAACTCTGGCTGTGGCAGAGTCTAAAGATACCACTGACATCATTTCAAATTGATTGTATAGCCACTTGGTATCTGGTAGATATAGATGCTATTTAGATACCTTTTTTGAAAAAAAAACGGGAGTTGTTTTATTGCTGTTTCAACTCCCTTTGAATAAAACACTTCATGATTTATATATATTGTTATTTTATTGTTTAATTGTTTAGTTATGCTGGGGTGAGCAATACGGCTCACCCCTTAATAATTTAATACATCAGCAGCACTCACCAAATTGGCATCCTCTTGAAGGGTTTCCAAGTATTGAGCAAGACCATTTGCAGACCTACCCATAAGTGTTGCAAGGGCAATTGGAGAAGCATTTGGCATTGATACATAATGCATGGCGAATGAGTGCCTTACAGCGTACCAAGTTAGCGTTTCATCAATGAATGGAACTTCATCTTCGTCTGGGTGCAAGTCATTATGCTCTTGAATCAATTGGTTGCATTCCCTCCAAAACTTCTTCAACTCCTTTGCCAATTGGCTGTTCATCGTATATTGGCAGCGTTGTGCAATCTTATCATCGTCAACCAAATCATCAGGTATGAATGGAATAAATCTCTTGTTGTTGGTGAAAGAAATAATGCCACTGATTAGCATGTTTGTGAATATATTTCTTTTAATTCTAACCTTAACATCAACGTTTGTCTTTGACCTTTTGCCATCCCAACAATAATAAGAATTGCCATTTATCTTCTTAACTTCAATCTCTTCCTTGTATATCTGGTTAATGTCAACTGGAGCAAGCCCTTGAAAGAGATAGTCAATATAAACCCACATTCCAACCCATCCATGCCAACGCCAATTGTTGACGTTATCAATAAATTCCTGATGATACTTAAAAGAGTCACCATCAATAACACCAATATACGACAGTGCAACTTGCTTAACAAATGGCATTGCCGACAATGGTATATAACCATTCCTTCTTGCAATCTTGTACTTCTTGATGTTAAAGCCTTCAATTGACAAACCAAGGCTATCAATCTTGTTCAGAATCAATCTCCTTGTAGAGTCAGTGATATTCAATCCTGACAGATAAGCCTCAAATTCCTTGATGTTCCATTTGCTTACATCATCCCCAAAACAGTCAATCAACTTGTTCCTGACATAACGATAATGCCATTGTGTTGTGACCTTCAACGAATTATCCCTTAAATAGTCGTTTATAAGCCTTGTGAACGTATTTCTTTCCTCTGGCTTGATACCATCCCCATTAAGTATAAACTTGATGTCATAGCCCTTCTTATTGAGTTTCTGCATGGTCATTCTATCAACACATTCCTGATAGATGACAGACAACTGTTCATTGAGGCTCTTATAATTGGGAAAGCCCCTCCTGATTCTTCGCTCTGACTTATCCCAATGGGCTTCATCAGTGTTAATACCCGTTGATTTCTCAACCATTCCATTGAATGCGACCCGTATGAAGATTGGGTGCAAGTTCTCGCTTGTCTTCTTCGATGCTCTGAGTATCAAAGAGATTCTGGGTTCATTTGTTTTTGGCATAACTGGTACACTTTAATTCCACTTTTTAATGCAAAATTACACCAAAAATTCCACTTTATTCAAAAAATGGGAAATAATTATAAAACTTTAACAAACCCTTTAAATAAAGGCGTTTCAAGAGATTTAAGGTAAAAATTGAAAAAGTTAAATAATGTCCTCCTTCGACATATTACTATATTGAATATCAAATAGTTACAAAATATTCCACTTTTTTTCCTATTTTTATTGATATTTTTATTCTTTTTTCTATACTTTCTATAATATCTAGATATTTATTATAAAAAAGCATATGAAAAAGGATAACGATTATTTCAAATTACAAGAAAAGATTTGTCATGAAAGGTTTACAAGGTGGCAAGAACAAACAAATTTCTTTGACGAACATCAAAGAATGCCAAAGTACCATTGGTCAGATGAGTCTGGTACAACAAACAATACCCCATGCAATGTTGAATCTAAAAACAGAAATCAAGTACTATGCAAGAGTGGAAAGGTATCAGGATTAACTAAAACTGACTCAGTATATAAGGCTGACACCCTCATTGTCGAAAGCCATAAGGTTGCTGACCTTCTATTAGACTGGATAAACAATGGCTTTGAACCACTTTACTTCAACTATTTGGAGAATGATGTAACCATTGTCTTCAACTTAAGAAAGATGGGGCATCCCAAGAAAAAGAGATTTAACAACATCACAAGTACTGGCTATGGCACTGGGGAAGCAGATTATAGATTTGAATTGCCACTGAAAGATGCTGACATCTATAAGGCAGGAAAGTTGGTAAAAAAAGCAGGGGAGGAATGGGACTATGAAGGAATGTGCGAATGCTAACGATGCTGACAGATACCTTCAATGGATTGCAAAGAATTGGGATTCCCTGAGAAAAAAATACTTCACATTCTGCAAGGAAAAGGCATACAACTGGTCAGATGACATATTTTCAGACACCTATTTGAAGATATACGAAAAGATACTTAAGTCTGGTATCAATGATAATTCAGAGGAAGGATTTGATAACTATACCTTCAAGTCATTTAAGCAAAATCTTCAAAGGGAAGGCCAGTATTGTCGCAATGCAAAACGAGACGCAAATATTGATTCTGAGAGCATCAATTACCTATATGAGGACTACTATAACGCTCACAACGATACAAGTCTCCAGAAGATTAAAAAAGACCTCTATATCGATTTTGCAACGCTCTATATTATATCAAGGGTTGACGATAACTTTGACGATGAACATTCATACTTATTCAGGATAAAACATCTTTGCAATCTTACATACAAACAACTGGCACAACAAACAAAAATAAAAGGTGCTAGGCAGAAGGTTATTGACGTTAAGAATTGGATAAAGGAGAATATCACAAAGGAAGAGATAAACAATGCGTATATGCTGCTTTATGGCAATTTGGTGTAATTACATATGTTTATTTTAAATGAAAGAAAATGATATTACAAATATTACTCATACTGGTTATATTCATTGCTGTTAGTTGGTACAGCCATATGCAGGTTGAAAGATGGGGTTTGCCATCATTTCTTCAATACCGACCATTCAACTGCAAGATATGCCTTACATTTTGGCTTCTGATGGCAGTATATGGTGCTGTTTGGCTTATATTAGGCTTCAAGGTTACAGCGATTGGTGGATGGATAATGGCAATACTTAACGCAATAGCAATGAAGGTTGACCAGAAACAGAAAACAGTAGACATAAATACTTATCAAATAGAAAAAGAAAAATGAATTTTACAGAAAAAGACAAAGAGTTGGTTAGAAAGTTTATAAACATCAAGAAAAGGGGCTTATATGTAGAATCAACGCAACTCACAGAAGCGTATAACAGAATACTGGATAAGAACGTAAGAAATACCACTTGTGGAAGTTGCATGAGAGCAAGAATTGCAGAACTGGAAACAGCACTTAACAAATGGGAGGCAGATGAAGCAAAGGAGGCTGCATCAAAAGCAGCCGACACAAACGAAAGGGGTGAGAAAGGGGAAACTGAAAGTGTCCCCTTGGAATCAATAAAAGAAGAAATAAAGGAGGAAACTGAAAATGCCGATAATAGAAAGTCACCTAAGACCAAAGGAAGAAAGACGAAGCAAAAGAATTTGGAACGGGAAGAGGGCTAAAGTAAGAGATTACCAATATGTCGAAGACCTTCTTAACCTTATTATCTGCGATATTGTCAATGGGGTACAGAAAAGCGATATAATGTCAAAACTCCAAGAACAACTATATGATGGACAAAAGCAGAAATATACATGGAAGACTGCTGAAATGTACTATTACACAGCCATGCATAGACTAAAGGAAGATAGGGAGTCAGACATCGAAAATCTAAAAGACAAACTATATTCCCAATATTACCAGTTATACAATGATTCAATGTTGGTTGGTAATACACTGGTTGCCAAATCAGTTCTTGATTCAATAGTTAAAACATTTCTTCCTGATGAAAAGAATATAAAGGTTGACGCAAATATAAATGGAGAACTGACGATAGATTTCAACTTTGATAACAATGAAGGTGAACTTTAAGATAAAACTTACAAATGGGCAAGAAGAAGCATATAAATTGGCACATGAGAAAGACACAAAACAATTAGTACTGGTATGGTCAAGACAAAGTGGCAAATCAGTTTTCGCTGAAATTATGCTTATCGAAAACCTATTGAAGAAAAACAAGTTCTCTGCTTATATCAGCCCAACATTCCAATTGGGTAGAAAGGTCTACAAGGAAATAGTTAATCTGCTGGATGGAAAAGGAATCATCAAAAAAGCCAATTCATCAACCCTAACCATTGAGACAATAACAAACTCAACATTGCAGTTCTATTCAGTTGAATCATACACAGCAATCAGAGGAACAACTGTAAATGGGGTGCTTATTTGTGATGAGGCTGCATATTATCCTGACGTATTACCAAATGGTGAAAATATATGGGGAAACGTCATAATGCCAATCACAAAGGCCAGACAACCACTAACAATCTTTATTTCAACGCCTTGTGGCAAACAAGGTTTCTTCTATGATTTCTATCTTAGGGCATTAAATGGTGAAGATGGCATCAAATATCTTGAAAGAACAATATACGATGATAATCTGGTAGACAAGAAACAGATAGAAGAAATAAAAAGGTCAATACCACCAAAGGCATTCGAACAAGAGTTCATGTGCAAATTCTTGGATTCTTCATTGACATTCTTCCAAGGTTTTGAAAACTGCTTTGTCAAAGATATGCAATATAATGGAACAAAAGAATGGATTGGTGTTGACTTATCTGGCGATGGGACTGATGAAACCATTGTAACAAAGGTAAACGACAATAATCAGGTAATTCAATATAAGATTGAGGGAACGTTAGACCAAAAATATAGAAAGATTGCTGATATTATCAATCAAACCAATCCAGTTGCATCATATATTGAAAACAATGGACTTGGTGCGCCAATGATAAACGAAATCAAAAAGTTGGTGAAAAGAAAAAGCAATATCTATGAATGGAATACCAGCAACTCTTCAAAGGAAGAAATAATATCATATCTGGCTGTAAAAGTGGCAAATAAGGAACTATATTTCAATGATAGTGAACTATATAGCCAATTTGGAACGTTTATTTGCAAAATAAGCAAGACAAAGAAACTTACATTTGCAGCCCAAGAAGGAAAGAAGGATGATAGAGTTATGTCTTTGGCAATTGCCTTAAGATGTATGGAAGACTTTAAGTATCAGGGTATAAATAAAAATAAATTCATATTGACAAATGCAAAACGATTCATATAACTTTGGAGTAATTAAAGTACCTACATCATGGGATGAGGTTACTTTGCTACAATTCGAAAAGATAAACGAATATTATCAGGATAAAGAAAAAACTTTTAATGTGGTTGATGTAATTGATATATTCATTGATAAGGATAAAGATTATATCATGTCATTACCAGCAGAATTTCTTGAAATCATATTGGATAAACTTAAGTTCCTTTCAACTGAAATAGAAACAAAAGAACCATCCAATAAGATTGAGATAAACAATGAAGTCTATCAAATAAATTTCATGGAGAAGTTAAAGGCTGGTGAGTACATTGCTGTTGAAATGGCAACAAAGGATAACAATTTCAATTATGCCAGTGTTTTGGCTATACTATGCAGAAAGGAGAATGAAATATTTGATTCAACGTTTGAAAATGAAGTGTTGCCAAATAGGGTAGCATTATTTGAGAAACAACCAATCACAAAGATTATACCATTGATAAGTTTTTTCATGAATTGCTACATACTGTCAGTGCTACCTTCCCAACTCTCTATTCAACTAAAGGAAGGAATAAACCAAGAGCGCAAGAATATAGAGAGTTTGTACGAAAGTGGTCAAGTCTCCAGACGTTCTATGAAGTCTGCAATGAAGACCCTCAAAAAATTAGAGAAAACTATCAATGGCATTTAATGGACTATCTTCAACTTCTCACATATTTGACTGAAAAGGCAAAAGCAGAAGAAGAGGATGAGAAATTTCAGGAACAACGTAGAAAGTTAAAAAAAGGTAAGTAGTATGTAGCAAAAAAAGGGTTACAGTGGTTCATACGACCATTTGTAACCCTTATGTGTTTTTCTTTCTCCCCTACAACATCTGGCAATGTTTTGATAGTAAAAACCATTTTCAGCAGCATCTAATGCACTATCCCAAATTTTTATTAAGTTATTATCTAAATCGTATTGATAAACGACTTTCCAATGGCCTTTAGCGCAATTTTCGTTAGTTGTTATTTCATTATTCATATTTTCTTCATGTGTTACCAATCTTAGGTTTGATAACTTATTTGTCCCACCATTTCTAACTGGTATAATATGGTCGATTTCATAACCTTCTGGTATTTTTCCATTGAAGTATTCCCATTTTACGGTATGTTCAGACATATTATGAAAATTTCCGTCATCACATAAATAAGAATGTGATGAATAGCCCAGTTTATTAAAATAAGGTTCTCTATATTTTCCATTATCATAATCTCCCCAATCATCTTCTGGATTGAATGAGTATCTACTATAATCAGCGTAATAATTTCTCATCTTTTGGTATGTTTACTATAAATATTAGACTTTTAGCAAATATACAAAAATAAATCGTAAAAAAGAAATAAAATGATATATAAAGAAGTAGTTAATATTCTAAAGGACACATTAAGTCGTTTCAAAGGCGTTAATTTTGTTAAATACCAAGGGGATGACCTTAATAACCAACAGCAGAATTACAAAACGATTCAATGCTATATTGATGATGTAAGCCACCATCAGTTTAACCTTACACAGAACACTGCAAAGGTTGAGTTTAACCTATATATATTGGGCTTCCCCAAAGAGAACACACCAGAAGCCATTTTAGACGTTCAGGACGAGTGTTATGACGTTGCCCTTTATACTTTAGCGTACATAGATAATATAGACGAATACAAGGGAATTGTGAGCGTCTACGACTATGATATTATGACTTTATCAAGATATTCAGAACAATCCAATGCTGGTGTTAGATTAAGCATTGTTTTAACCATTCCAAACGGAGTGAATATGTGCGAACTTGAAGAACATTTTGGCGAACCATATGTGCCAGAACAAGATGCTGAAATCACTATCGACAAGGAAGATACTGGAGATATTGATATTAAACCAATAAAACTACCTAAAAATAGAAATTGCTAATGGATATAAGCGAAGCATTCAAAAAGTTGGCAGATGAAATGAAAACCATTTTGAATGATAGGATAAAGCAATACGGTTTTAATGCAAGGGCTGGAAGAAACACTCTTGAAGGTAGTGATTTGCAGGATAGTATTGAGATTGTGCCATTAGAAAATGGTGTTAGGTTATCCATCAACCCGTATTGGGAATTTGTCAGTAGGGGATGGGAAAGAACTGGTAATTACCCAGGAACATTCAGCAAATTTGTATATAATATGGATAAATGGGTAACTAAAAATAATATCACAATTGGAAATCTCACACAAACGCAAGTCGTATATATACTTATACAGAAAATATGGATTAGAGGAATAGCCCCAAGACCATTCATGATATATACTGATGATGGGGATTTAACCAAAATGATACCAGAACTTGAAACCTATATTGAAAAATGGTTTGAAGATTTGTTTGAACTAATAACTCAGGATATTGATAAACACTTTACATAATGAATATAACTTATAACAATATTGAAGGCGCTGGTAATCTCATTACTTTCAACGATGTACCAAATATCTTGAAGGTAAGTGATGAATCAGGAGGAACGTATGCAACAATATCGTTCTTCTTCAACATTCCCCTTCAATCTTATCTATTATTGGAAGATGGACTCTGGTATATAACCATAATGGGAGAGACAATCACAAATGTCGTTGACCCATCAAGAGCCATAAACAAGAACTTCTATATAGCCCCAACAAATGAATCAACAAACGCTTCAATTGTAAGGGCATTAAGGAACTGTCCAACCATTGCTGCAAACTTCAACGTTGACTTCTCTGGTAGCACTGTGACACTTACTGCAAAGGCTGCTGGTAGCCTTGTGAACGAAAGTTCATTCACTACCAACATATCCAGTGTTGTGTGCATTGTTACAATTACTGATGGAACGTCATTTAGTGACTTGTATGGCTCTCAAATTGGTGTGGATGTACTAAATGATGGTGAGTATGTAACAACGCTCCAGAAGAACTTCTACAATGGTGAGGCAGCGTTTAATGTAACACCAGTACTTAACACATTCACAGAGATTGGAAAGGCAAAGCCTTATACACTATCAATCTCTTCGATTAAGGATGGCATATATTCAAAGATTGGTGAAATAACAACAAATTATGCTGCACAAGGCTATATGGTTAATCAGGGTCAGAAATATCTTGATAACACATATTGGCAATATGCGATGAACTTTAGCAGAGGACAAGCAAGAAGCCCAATAATGAATAACACCATTCTATATCTTTATAAACCAACCATTCCCATTTCATTCTATAGGGGCAATGAAGGTGGTGGAACTATTACCATTACATATAGGGATTCAGCCTATAATACCGTATACACTGAAACTCAGGAATGGACTAATATCTATTCATCAACAAGGCTGATTGACAAGGAATTGCAGTTGCAAGAAAGCATCATGAGAAATTGCTTCTACATTGATGTTGCATTTGGCGATGAAACTATAAGGTTCAATGTTATTAAGCCAGTACAAATGACAGAGTATTGCCAAAGAATACTATGGAGAAATTCATACGGTGGTATATCATTCGTTGACCTAACTGGACAAAAGACTGAAACAAGGGAATTGAACTTGCAGACCTATCAGAAGAATATATTTGACTATTATACTGACCCAGTTAATGAACTTGAAAAGGTTTATGACAATGATGTTGAATATCAGGTAACATTAAGGTCACACTTATTCGAAGAAGATGGTAAATGGGTTTATAATGACCTTATTCAATCTCCAGAGGTATGGACTGAAATAAATGGTCAGAACTATGCCATTATACTTGAATCAGTGAGCGTTGAAGAGACTGACAACAACAATATTTATCAGGCTACTGTGAGGTATCACTACTCGCAAGAGCCAAGTTTAATTTAATAAAGAACTATGATATATAAACAACATTATATTGAGTTATTCGTAAATGGTGAAAGACTGGAACTTGAATCGCAGAAATCATTGAATATGCGCTTCAATAGGACAATCTATGACCCTACAAGAATATCTTCAACACAGGCTGAATATTCATTTTCCTTCGACATTCCTTCAACGCCTAACAATGATAGGATATTTGACTATGCAAACAACTTGTCAAAGGTCAATAAGTTCAATAAGCGTTGGAATGCTGAGGTATATGCTGATGGCAAATTGATATTTAATGGAACACTAACACTTAACTCCTATAAGGATAAACATTATAACGTTAATCTGGTATCAGTTAAGATATTTAGTCTGGATGAGATATTTGGCGATGCTGTGTTGGCTGATATTCCTTGGTACAAGCCTTTCGATGGTGCATCTTCAATTAACTACTATAACGAGTTTAACGACAAGGAAGTATGCTTTCCTTTGGTAAGTTATGGTGCATTTCAGAAAGACCCAAAGACAAGGGATGAGGTAAGAAATGAGTATACCAGCAAGTTTGTATTGGATAAATATAATAAATGGTGGATTGAATCATTCTATCCTTCACTGAATATGCTGCAAACAATCAAGAAAGCCTTTGAGTGGAAGGGCTATAATGTTGGTGGCAACGTATTCTCTGACCCTTATCTTAAGGAAGTGTTTATGTCTACCAATCTTTCATCAGAGCAACAGCCAGTATATAACTTGGGAAATCCAAGATTGGGTTCAATAGAACTGACAACCACTTACACAACTCCAGAAAATAGAACACCATATGAGCAAGAACTAAAGTTCCCATATTTTGAGGTATGGAATGGTAGGGGTCAGTTTGGTGGTGGTCTTGCAAATGATAAAACAGTGCAAGCATGGAACTACCAGAACGTTTATATCTCTGACCTATTGGCAAGTGGCGCAACAAGCACAAGTGACAGTTACCTATATGACCCAAATGAGAAGTGTATTGTCATTCCTGCTGATGGTTTTTATAAAATTGATATGACCATTTCAACACAACTTAACACTACTGGTAATTTAACCTTTGGACAGAATGTGATTACAAATAATGGAAGTGGTAATGACATTGAGGTTAAGGATGTCACAATGGCTGTTGGTTTAAATGAGGTTACACCAGTTGAAATACAGTTGGTAAGGAACTATGAAGATAACATTGAGTTGATAAAGGGAAAGAATAACAAGAAATATGTTAATGGCAACCCTTCACAATCTACCAACTACAATGGAACATCAAATGTCGTTGAATGGTTAACTTGTTTCCCACATCAAGACCCGTATAACAGCCAATTGCCCACAAAGAAGAATGACCTTACAGTGTCAAACTCTGGGCAATATAGAGGGCATGGTAACTTTGCTGGCTCATCAGTTGACAATCCAAACACTGACAATCAAAGTGGTGGCGGTTCAACAGAAGGTGGAAGCAGAAGTGGAAGTGGTGGCAACACTGGTCTTGGTGGCAGAAGAAGGGGTGCATCTTCAACTTCAAGCAGAAACTACACAAGCAATGATTATGGCTATGTCTACAATGGTAATGACTTGATGGCTTATGACCAAGCAGTATCACCAGCATTCATTTGTGGATTCAGTTCAATGGGTGGTGGTTGCCCTGCTGTCATGAAGAATGGCTACAGTTGGAGTAAATCAGTTGCTGACAAGAATGGTTCTTTCTACAATCAATCAGGATATAACAAACTTATTGGGAGCAATGGAACAATCGTTCAATCAGCAACAACTTTCAATGCCAATGAATATAATGAAGCACCAGCAACATCATTCTCTTGTTCAAATAACAGAATGACTGGTAGTTTAAGCTGTATGGTATATCTATATAAGAACGATATATTGGAGTTATTTGAGGTTCATAGGGGATTGAATACAGCACTTGGAACACCAGTGCATTATTCAACCACAACTTCTGTTAACTTAAAGGTGACAGCAGCAAGTCCAAAATCATACGATTATCTTAAATCTCAGGACTATGGTTATAACTCACCTTCTCAATTTGACGTTGATTTAAGGCTTTCAAACTTCCTTAATGATGAAACAACAATATCTTCATTCATTGATGGTGTTCAGAAGGCTTTTAACCTTTCAATTATTCAAGATGGAAAGAATGTCTGGATTGATAAGGCAATGAACATTGCAGCACAAAAGGGTAATTATGCCATTGAGTTTGATAATAGGGTTAATTCAGATGAAGCAGAAGCACTTGCCATTGATTACCCAAAGTCAATGTCAGTGCAATATAAGATAAACACTGATGAATGGGGATTTGAGAAGTCAGTGCAACCTCCATCGATGATGAATGAACCTGATTGGGAGAAATATGGTGATTCTGGATATACAGTTATAGTGCTTAATGATGATACATATGTCACAGCAACGTCAGATGTCAGCATTCCATTCTCTTATACTTGGTACGATAATTTCACTTGGTATGAGGTAGATTCAGCTGGTACACAAGATGATGCAACAGAAGAAACATTGAGAATACCAGTTATATCAAACTATTCGTATATGATTGATGGTTACGATTATGAGGAATCAATGAAGCATGATGGTTATTCACTGACACAAAGACTATGGTTTAGGCCAAAGAAGGTTAATTTCGTTTATGTGATGTTAGCCAGTATGCCAAAGGAAAGTATTCAGATATATATTCCTTCAAATAGTCTTGAAATAGGTGGTAATAAATTGAATTTGAGTTATAAGACAAACGAGAACAGTCTATTGTCTTATTTCAACTTCATACCGTATATTTCTTCAAACTATGTAAAGGTGAATGCCCATATAACACCAGATGAATGGAATATGTTAAAGAATGGGGCATTGATTCATTTTGATTCGTCATTATATATTCCATCAGAAATAAATGGTTACGACCCTACAAACTCAAATGAGACAGAAATAACTATGTTGGCAAAAGTAAATTAAAATGAATGGCAAGAAAGAATATTACATTGTAATAAATGGTATTCAACAAAGCGTTGATGCTGTTGAAAGCCTTAATAAACAACTGGATGCCCTTGAAAAAAGGATTGATGCGCTTGCAAAGAAGAATGTGAGCGTATCAGCATCTGGTGGTGGCAGCAATGCCAAAGCACTTGATGAGGAAGCAAAGATGTTGCAGAAGATTGATGAACTGCATCAAAAGGTTGCAGCCAGTGAAAAGGCTGAATATCAAGAACTTCTTCATGCAAAGGAGGAACTGAAAGAATACCAAACCATTGCAAAGAGTCTTGCAGCGCAAGATAACCTAAAGAGTGGTGTCAATAACCTTAATACCATGCAAGGTATGAAGGCGCAACTCCATGACCTTAAAGCAGCAATGCAGACAGTTGACATCAATGGTGACCAGTTCAAACAATGGGCAACAGAAGCAAATGAGTTAACGCAAAAACTTAAAGATATTGAAGCATCATATGGAACGTTTTCTAGAAACGTTGGTAACTATGCCAATGGTGTTGCCGAAGGAATGCAGAAGATTGTTATTAAGGTTGGTGAGACAGAACGAACATTTGAAAGTGCAAGGGATGCATCCAGACAACTTAATAACGAGTTAAAATCAATGGCACTCAATGGTAAGCAAGGAACAAAAGAATATGATGAACTTAACAGTGCCGTTAAACAACTCAATTCAACGCTGAAAGATGTTGAGGTGTCATCTGCTGCAATGGATAATTTGCTTGACACCATGCAGGGTATTACAGCCCTTGCAAGTGTCGGTCAAGGTTTAAGCGCACTATTTGGTCTTGATGATTCTGCAATTGAAAAGAGCATACAGAAACTGGTTGCACTACAAAATGTACTTCAAGGCATAGAAACAATTAACAAGCAGATGCAGACACAAGAAGGTATCGGTTTGCTACTCTCAAAGGGTAATACAGCAGTAGATGCCTTTGCTGCAAAATTATTAAAAGTTGATAAGGGAGCAGCAGCAGCATCAAAGAGTGTAAAGATACTTTCTACATCACTGAAATTACTGGGTGGCGCTGGTATTGCAGCAGCCATTATTGCCATTACTGTAGCCTTCGACAAAATGAAGAAGTCAGTCGAAAATATGAGGAACACCATCAATAAGAATATGGATGGATTCGAAGCTGGTGCTCAGGCATATGCAAAGGCTAAAGTTGAACTTGATGGGTACATCAGAAAGATTGATGAATTTAATGGTTCAAAGAAAGCGGAAAAACAACTTATTGAAGAGGTTACAAAGAAATATGACATCCACAACAAAAACATCAAGGATGTAAAAGACCTAAAAGAATTTCTTATAAAGATGTCTCCAGCCTACCTTGAAAGTGTTAGGGCTGAGGCTGAAACGATGGCTTATGCAGCAGCACAAGCTAACCTATATGCAAAGAATCTGGTATTACTTGAGAAGCAGAAGAGGTTAGAAGCTTTTCTCGACAGAAACGGTGGATTTTTTGGCGGCCCTGCTGTAGCACAAGCAGCAGAAGATTTAAGGGAGGTTGAAAATGAATTAAAAGAAAATGCAGCAGCCATCGAAGAACTCGGCAAGAAAACTGAAGAGGCTGGTAAAAAGGCAGCAGAAGCACAGAAGAAACTCGTTGATTTGGGTGTCGGTGGTGGAAGAGAGAAAAAGATTAAGGATAATTCAAAACAAGTCGAAAAAGCAACAGAAGAGGCTTGGAAGAGAATCAATGATACCAGACTATATCTAATGAAGGATGGTTTGGCTAAAGACCTCAGACAGATTGATATTTCTTATCAGGAAGAAGCAAGGGCAATCAGAAAAGGCGGTGTTTTGGTTGAAGAGCAACTTAAGTTGCTGGATGAAAAATATGCAAAGCAAAGAAAGGAACTCTTTGATAAATATTCAAAGGAATTATCTTTGAAGGAAACATCTGCCCAAATTGATGAACTTGAACAGTATGCAGATAGAGCAGCAAGGGCACTTGAAAAATTTAATAATGCAAAATCAGCACAACCAGAATTATTCGATACTGAAACACTTAAACAATATAAAGAATTTATTCAAAGCAGCGATTGGGATGCATCAATTATTTATGATGGTTTGTTAAATCAGATGAAGAATGGTGTTCCTAATGCAAAGCAACAGATTATCAAATTTTATAATGAGTTGTTTGGTGAAACCTTATCTGAAAGTGCTGATGATATTGATAAGGAACTTGATACGATTATTAAGGATATTGAGGAAAGGCTACAACCAACCATCAATATTTGGAGAAGGTTCGGAAATGAACTTATTGAAGCAGATGGTGGTTATCTGGAAGGAATGAATCTGTCTTTGAAAGATAGTTTTATTTATAGGCTGGATTTGCAGGATAAATTTTATGAACAAGGCGAAAAGAATTTTGATACCTTCAATAAAAATATACTTGAAAAACAGAAGGAGGCCATTGCAAAACAAAAAAAGTTGGAAGAGGATGCTGCTGAACAAGAAAGAGATAGAGGGCTTCAAAATGAGTTTGATATAACCTCAGGAATGTCAGAGTCTGAAATTGCAAAGATTAAGGAAAATAATAAGGTAATTGCTGAAAACAATGCCAAAGTTTGGGAATCATATAATGCCAAAATCAATGCAATTGAAATCGAATATCAGTCAAAAGTAGAAGATGCTGAAAAAGATTATCTGGAAAGGTCAAAAAATAGAAATAAAGAATACTTCGATGAACGCCTCAGAGTATTTGATGAATTTAAACAAAAATTTGATAAGAAACTTCAATTACAACCTGAGTATAATGATTGGGGAACTTTTAATTTAAAGAAATTAAGAGAGAACTACAAAACTGCTTTAGACGATGTTCAGACCTATAAATATGAAATTGAACAGGCTTTATCACTAAATGAAAAGAAAAGGTCTCAGGGTTTAATCAGCGAAGAGGATGCAAACATTGTAAAGGATAACTTAAATGCAATGGCAACGGCTGCTGATGAAACCATGAAAGAAATTGGAAAAAAGCAGAAGGAATCTTGGAAAGAATGGTGGAATGGCATAAATCAATGGGTTCAACAATTAGGTCAGGTTGCAACGCAAGTAATTCAGTCAATTGGCGAAATAAATGATGCAGCATTTGAGAAGCAAATGGAAGCATTGGAAGACGAAACTGATGCATTGAAAGACCAATTGGAATACCAAAAAGAAATCACACAGAAATATGCTGATGATGTTAATTCAATTGAAGATGAACTTGCAACGGCAAGGGGTGACAGAAGACAACATTTGATAGACCAGCTCAATGCTCAGATGCAAGCGCAAAGGGAATCTCTTGCAGAACAAAAGCGAATCGAGAAGGAACAAGAGAAACTTGATGCAAAGAAAAAGAAACTTGATGATGAAAATGACAAGAGAAAGAAATCTCAGGCAATTACCACAGCAATCATCAATGCAGCCCTTGCAATAAGCAATGCAGCAGTTAACAATTGGCCGATACCAGCTATTCCAATGATTGCAGCAGCAACAGCAGTTGGAGCAGCACAGATTGCAGCAGTCAAGGCAGCAAAGTATGCTGATGGTGGTGTTCTTCAAGGCAAGTCTCACAGACAAGGCGGTATAAAGGTGCTTGGTGGTTCAGCAGAAGTCGAAGGTGGTGAATATATCACAAACAAGCGTACCACAGCAAAGAACGTTGATTTGCTTGATTACATCAATTCAAAAAAGAGAAGGGTTGATTTGTCTGACCTTATTGAGTTCTATGCTGACAAGCCAAAGTCAATCAGGAATATGTCAAAGAAATATTTTGCTGATGGTGGTCAGTTACCATCGTTAAGGAATGATATTAACATCAATGACAGAATCCTGACAGCAATGGAACAGTATAACGAAAGACCAATCTATGTTGAGGTCACTGAAATCATGAATAAGGCAGATGATGTCAGGAGGGTGCAAACTCTTGCAGGATTGTAATTTACCCACTGCAAAGATAGTGCTAAATCTCCGTATAAAAAAATGAATTAACAATTATTATTCATTTAATTGGGAACGTACAAAAATTGTACGTTCTCTTTTTTTATCCATATGTTTATATAAAAGAAAACAATGAACAAGGAGACTTGGAGTAATATATCAATCAGGGAAAAGATGCAATTGATAAATGGTACATTGCTTATATGGGCGGCCATTGTATTGTATTTTCTTGCTTTTATTTTAACAATGACAATTGGCTTGGAGGTGGTATCTGCTGGTGCAACCTTGTTAGCCACTGGACTTGCTTTCTTCGGCATTACTGGCTATATCAAAAATCAGATGATACATTTTGAAGCCAACATTGATGAACGAATAAAACGATTTGAAAGAAAACATTATGATTTTGACAGAAGCAGAACTACAGAAGTTGAAGCATAAAACTCCCTATGATGGAGTGTTTATATATGTTGCCCCTGATGGCTATAATTTCTGGTCAAATAATACAAATTATGGCTCAGTCATTTATGGAGGGGATTGTTTGGAAAACCATTATTATTTAAAAGAAATTGAGGATGAAGATAAGTCTAAAGAGGATTTTCACTAATAGTCAGTACACAATTGGACATCTATATGTGGATGGAACTTATGTGTGTGATACACTGGAGGATGCCGATAGGGGATTAAAAGATTCAATGACGCTGGATGAAATAAGGTCAAAGAAGATAAAGGATAAAACAGCAATACCCCAAGGCAATTATAAGGTGACAATGAATGTTATATCTCCAAGATTTTCAAAGAAAAAGTATTATAAAGATTTTTGTGGTGGAAGATTACCAAGAATTACCAGTGTTAAAGGTTTTGATGGTGTATTGATTCATATAGGGAATACTGATAAGGATTCATCAGGATGCTTAATAGTTGGATATAATAAGGAGAAGGGCAAGGTGCTTAACTCCAAACAAGCATTTGAAAAACTATATAAAATGCTCGATAATGCCAATAGAAATGGAGAAAAGATTGATATAAAGATTTATTCAACATACAAAATATAATCAGGCACCACTGGGCATTACTCGCTACCTTGCAACATTGGACTGACTAAGGGCTGATATAGGCGAATATCAGCCCATTACTAACTTAACTAAAATGTAAAAACTATGAAAGACTTAACAAAAACACTGGGGCTATTATTTGGATTAGCCCTTATCATATGGGCAATTGGATTTACTGCCCCGAAATTAATTGACATCTACAAAAATAAACCAGTTGAAAAGGTTGATACTGTTTATTATAGCGACACAGTATTTTTCGAAAGAACGGTTACAGATACTATGCCAGTATATCGATATGAGACGATAGTCAAGCGAGATACATTATACAAATTGGCAAAGGGTGACAGTATAGAACGAATACCAAGAGTGGTGACATTAAAAAAAAAGGCTACTCTAAAACACTACCCATTGGGAGTGATACGATAACATACAATGCTTCAATATCTGGTTGGTCAGTTGATGGTGATTCATTCCCAAAATTGGACTCAATTAGATTCGATTTGAAGGGCTATAATATCAAGGACAAGGAAATTATCACCAAAACAATTACAAAGCGTCAGAAAGCAAAGAAATGGGCAATAGGAGTGCAAGGTGGTTATGGCTATGGTTTCAAAAGTAAACAATTTGAGCCTTATATCGGAATTGGTGTGTCATATACATTTTAGGCGTATTTCCAAATAAAGTATGTTAATTATATATATCTGCAAAGATACAAAAAATAATTGAAAAACGGAAAAAAAATATGTCTAAAAGAAAGAGATATTTGGTAACAGCAGAGAATAGCGAGGCTTTTGCTTGTTCATTGGTAACAGACCCAGCAGTTGAAGAGTTATTTGTTGCTTTCAAAGAAGAAAAGCCCATTGTTGAGAAGTTTGCTGATGAGAAGAAACACATGATTACGGGTGTTGTTGCTATTCCAAACAAACCGATTTATAGAAGGGATGCCGATGGCGAGGAATACGATATAGTATTTAGTGCTGATGCAATTGAATCTATGTCAAAGAAATTCATGAAGGATTTCAGACAAAAGAACGTAACCTTGCAGCATGAAGAAGATGCGGATGGTATATATATGGTTGAACAGTGGATAAAGACTGATTTAACCTATGATAAGTCTTTATCCTTGGGATTTTCAAGAGAAATACCAGTAGGTACATGGTTTCAAACTTATTATGTTAATTCCAATGACATTTGGCAGAGGATAACGTCTGGAGAATTAAGAGGTTTTTCACTGGAATGTGTGTTAGGGGTTGAAGAATTATTTAATAAACAAGATAATACTATGATTGAAACAAATGAGGAGAATTTCTGGACAAAACTAAAGTCCATTTTAAGTGAAGCATTCAATGCTAAAAAGGAAGAGGAATTGCTTTCAGAGGAAGAGGTAACTGAGCAGATTGAAACAATGGAAAGTGAATTGGAGGAACAGACCCCAACAGAACCCATTGAAGAGCCTCAGGTTGAGCCAACTGTTGAAGAGCCTATAGATGAACCAACTGTTGAAGAAGAACCTGTCAGTGAGCCTATAAATGAGCCTTCTGTTGAAGAACCAGTTGAAGAGGAAACGAAACCAAATCCACTTGAAGAACTTATCAAGAATCTTAATGATGAGATTAAGGCATTGAAGGAGAGCAATGCATCACTTCAAGAGAAGATTAGCGGTTTGGAGAAACAACCGTCAGCCAACCCAATCAAGCCCAATGCAAAGCCAAATGCAGGTGACACATATACTGCTTGGAGGGAGAAAATGCGCAGCATGCTCTAATACATACGCTAGCAACAAAAACGTACATATGTTTATGTAAAATAAATATAAAAAAAAATAATTAAAATAAATAAAAAGAAATTATGGCAATATCTAATTTTATTGAAGTAAGTGGACTTTCCTATTGCGGTCAGGAAGCTCAGGATATCTTCGCCAAAGATATTTATGATATCGACCTTCGCCAATACGGTATAACCTTTATGGATGGTGTTAAGGGTAAGATGAAAATGTATTCTGGTGAAATTGGTGATGTTTGGCAACTTTACACTTGTCCTTTCACCCCTGCTGGTGAAGCAAGCCTTGCTGAAAGTTTCATCGAGCCAGTTGCAATTAAGGTGAACCAAGAGAACTGTTATGATGTTTTCTGGAACACATTCTTAGTAGACCAAACTGAAATCAGTCTAAGAGGTGGCATTCCTCAGACCTTCGCAGAATGGTACTTTGACAAACTTCGCAGAAAGATGTCTCAGGAGTATCAAGAAATCTTCTGGAAGGGTGATGAAGATTACACTGGAACTTCAAAGGCTTATATCGCTGCAACTGATGGCGTTGAGAAGATTGTGAAGGCTTCTAGGGCTGCTCATGTTGAAGCACCAAGCGCACTTACCGTTGACAACATTGTCGAACAAGTTGAAGCAGTTGTTATGGCTGGTCTTGAGAATGCTGGCACTTATGAGGTTGACACTGAGGGTTACAAAATCTTCATGAACCATCAGGATGTTCGTCTGTTGGAAGTTGCATTGGGTAAGTCATGTTGCCCAAATAGCACAAGTGCTGTATTCAGCAACTATGCAAGAAACGATGGTCGTATCTTCGTTTATGGTTATGAGGTTGTTCCAACCATGCAGAGCAAAGATTACATCTTGTTCGGCCCAGCAAGAAACCTTGTATTAGGCTATGACACATTTGACAGTCATCTGGAGTACAAACTTATCGACATGCGCAACACCACTGGTGACAATGCATTCAGAGTGCTTGCAATCAGCAACATTGCAGTTGGTGTGATTATGCCTGAGTTGTTCGCTGACAATAGCGCAGAGTAATTTGGCTCATTTGTCTACTATATAAATGGGAGAGAACTTATTGATGGGTTTTTCTCCCATTCCCAAAAGAAAAATAAATTGTAAAAAAATATAAAAGAATATGGCTTTATGTAGTTTAAATAGAGACTTGCTTCGCACAACTTTTTGCGGTTACAGTCTTCCTGAGGTTAAAGATATATATCTTGCCAACTTCTCAGAAGTGACCACTGCATTAACTGCTTACACTGACACTGTTAACGAAGCATGCACAGAGATTACTGCAATTACCCTTGCATCCGGTGCTACGTTCTATCATATAGAACCTGCAAAGGATTCTGTTGAGTTCACCGATGAGTTGGTGGTTGAGGACAATGGTAACAAGTATCGTACACATACCCTTACTTTCAATGTCAGTGGTCAGTATGATTCTTGTATGAGGGATGCACTTGATGCTCTTTCACTTGGTAGATATTTCGCAGTTGTTGTAACTGCTGATGGTCAGTGGCTTGCCCTTGGTCGTTTGACTGGTCTTGAGGCTGAAACTGCAACCTTAAGTGGTGGTGGTGATACCAACGGTATTGCTGTAACGCTTTCAGCAAATGTAACAGAGAGTGCTATGCCTCTTTCTGCTGAGGCTATTGCAGACGTTAAGGGTGAATAATTGAATTAGATTTGTTCTTATGAAAATATGGGAAATGCCTTATTGGTGTTTCCCATTTTTTGTGTTCAGGATATGTTTATTGTAAATATCAAAGATAATGTCAAGATTTACATCATACTATCTATATCAACGATACGAAAAGGTTGGTGATGGTGAATGGACTCCCACATATCCCAATGAATATTCGATATCTGGAGACTCATCTGACCCAATGCCACTTGTAGTCAAACGTTATGAATCGCCAGATTGTGGTTGGCATGAGCCAATATACAGATGGACTGATACTGATGATACCATTTGTATTTTGGAAGAAGGTTTTCCAACGCAATATCTCACTTTTAAAAGTTTTTCTGATAATAACAGAATTTCTTTTGTTTCTTACAACAGTAATGGCGAGATAATTCCAGGAGTTAATACAATTCAATATACTCTTGATAATGGTTCAACATGGTCAAGTTTAACTCCTAGCAATTCTGTTACGATAAATAGTGGAGATACCATTATGTTCAAGGCAACAGATTTAAGATTCAATTTTCCTTATGGTGTAGGAACATTTAACACAACTGGAAGTTATGAAGCATATGGTAATGTTATGTCATTGGTTTATGGAGATAATTTCATTGAATATATTGAAAGAGGAATTGTCCCAAATGATTATTATTTTCAGGACTTATTTAGGGCAAGTTCTGGTTTAACATCTGCTGAAAATCTAATACTACCAACAAGATTAAGACTAGGCTGTTTTAGAGGAATGTTCCAACAATGTAACAATTTAATAACAGCACCATCACTACCTTCTACAGAATTGGCAAGTCAGTGTTATTTTAGTATGTTCTATCATTGTGAAAACCTTGTTAATGCACCTGAACTTCCTGCTACAACGTTGGCAACTAGTTGTTATCGTTATATGTTCGAAAGGTGTTCAAGCCTTGAAATAGCGCCAGATTTACCTGCCCCAATATTAACGGATGGTTGCTATGGCCAGATGTTTTATCTATGCTATAGCCTTAACTATATCAAGTGTCTTGCTACAGACATATCAGCAACTGATTGCACTAGCAATTGGACAAGCGGTGTTCAAACAACATCTGGTACGTTTGTTAAAGACGCAACAATGAATAATTGGACTATCAATAC
>NZ_JBGUWC010000166.1:0-8565 GCF_045220775.1 Methanobrevibacter sp. | reverse complement strand
CAAGAAATAATTAAATAATATTTTTTATATAATTAATTATTGTCATATCATTTTTTTAATGACCAATGCCTACGGTCCTTTTATGAGGGAAGTTGATACTGTCGATGATTAGAAGAAACCCAGCATTGGATAGGCTGCCCGTTTCGAGGGTTGCTCGAGGAGCGAAGGGTAATCTAGCGATGATTCAAGAGAGTTAGTATACGGGCAACACTTATCAAAATGATTTTTGTAAAAACACATTTTATTTTTTGAGGGTGACTCAATTTTTTTAAATAAAGAATATTCAATGTTTATTTTATTCATTTACTTCTTTTATGATAACATTATTTCTTACCGGGCATATTTAATCAATAGGTGTTATTCTAAATCCAGTGAAAATATTTATATAATATGATTTTCATATTAGAATTAAAAACAAAAAACCGACTGAAAGTCGAAAAATGATTTACAATAATATGAGGTTAATTGTAATATAAAAACAGACTGATGGTCTATTCGGTGGAATATTATGAGAAAAGGTGAAAAAAGAAAAAAAGAGTTGTTAAAGATAGCATATGATATGTTTCTCATGCAGGGATATGAGAATACAAGCGTTGACGAAATTATAGAGAAAGCACAAATAGCTAAAGGCACATACTATTACTATTTCGAAAGTAAAGAGCAGATGCTTGAAGAAGTCATTGACATGATGATTGATAATGAGGCCGAAATGGCAGAGCAGGTCATAGGAATGGATATTCCAGTACCGCAAAAAATAGTTGGGATACTTGCATCTATAAAACCTACCGAAGCAGAACAACCCGTAAAGAACGCTCTTTTCCAGCCAGAAAACGTATTAATGCACTATAAAGTCAGACAAAAATTGATTAATGTTCTTACTCCACTTTTATCCGAAGTTATAGAAGAGGGAGTAAATGAGGGCATCTTCGAATGTGATAATATCCCCGAGCGCGTTAAGATGCTTCTTATCATCAGCGACAGTACGTTTAATGAGGGTACATTCACTGAAAAGGATATTTCAGTATTTATAGACATGACTGAAAAACTTCTTGGGGCAGAAAATGGAACTATGAGTTTCATTTACAATCTGATTGATAAGAGCGATATGGAGGCGGTCGAGTGAACAATACTGGAAACTACAAATATAAACCGGTTCTCTTTTTTGCTCTGGCGTATATTTTTACTTGGATATTTTGGATTCCTGCAATATTCTTGCCAGAAAGCATCAGCCCATTACTCATGCTCGTAGGCCTTATGGCTCCGGCTATTGTGTCTACAGTTTTCATTATGGCGTCAGGCTCAGATTTGCTTAAGCAAGACTTTAAGAATAAGATCGTCGGCTTTTATAAAGTAAAATGGCTGAATGTAGTTTGGGCTGTGATTGTATTTGCGATTGTAATAGTCTGTTCTATTTTGTTGTCGCTAGCCTTTGGACAGTCACTTGACCAGTTTTCCTTTACTGAAAGCTTTTCTTTTACTGGTGTTGGAATAGCTGGAGCATTTATTACCATTACAATTGCTTCGATAATTGAGGAAGTGGGATGGAAAGGATACTGTGAGGATTCTATCGGTAACTATATGAACTGGTTTTGGGAATCCATGATTTTTGGAGTGCTATGGTCTTTATGGCATTTTCCTTTATTGTTTATTCAAGGAACATATCAGGCAGGACTTATGGTGAATCCTCTTTATGTGTTTAACTTTTTTGTGAGTGGAATCCCTATGGGATTTGTCATTACATGGGTCTATCTTGAAAGCGACCGTTCGATATTGGCTTGCATGATATTCCATTTCTTTGTCAATTTCATGCAGGAGAAAATAGCGTTGACTCCAGAGACTAAGTGCCTGGAGACAATAGTAATAATAGTGCTTACAGTTATTATAGTCATGGTTAAAAAAGACATGTTCTTTGAAACTCGTCATGTCGGAAGACTGCTTGAATACAGCAACAGCAGTAATAATGAAGTCCACACAGATTAGTATTGGACTTCATACTATCTTTCCAAAGACTTTACCTTAAATGTGAAAGAATACTCTGACTGCTTTAGGTCGGAGATGAATTTTACATGTTTAATTTATAAGACTTAAAATAGATAATAATATATTGGTATCCAATAATGACCTCATACAAGTCTTGAAAAAATATTCAAACAGGAAAATGTGATGATAATGACTGAAAAATTGCTTTAGCTTCATGCAATGGAATGAGCGCCAATGGATTAGTGTCTCGCGTTGCAGTTGGAGATTGCAAAAAGGAAAACAGCAATGTAATATCAATCTGTATGGGTTCTACCTCAGCAGATATTGAAGGATTAAACGATGACATGCTTAAAAAATTTCCGATTATAGCAATAAATGGCTGCGGTAATGCATGTGTAAATAAGATTCTAAACAATAAGGGAATCGAGGTTTCCAGAACAATTGGTGTGGGGGATGTTTTAAGTGAGCATAACGCATTTTCAACAGATCCTTTCCGTTTGGATGACGATGGAGAAAAATGTGTAGAAATTATTAAAAACAAGATTAACGATGAGATGAAACAATTGTAATGACCATATCTAAGATAAAAATGAAAAAAGGTTATTTAGGATATGTGATAACTATGCACGAGATTGATGGAATTAGAATTTCTGATGTTGGATATGAGAGGGTATGTCTTAATTGCATATTCTGGCAAACTAATGTACAGTTGAATGGTCCGGCTCAAGGGGTAATATGTACCAAAGGCATGGGGCATACTGACCCAAATGATTCCTGCAGCATGTTTTCTCCAAATATGAGTGTTGATAATCAGGATTTAAATCGATATTTTGACAAAGAAAATAAGATGCAAGTTTGGAAGAGGTTTTAATTGTAAAAAATCAATAAAATTAATTCTTTATCTTTCTACCATATATTCCATTACTAAAATTATGCCTAAAAATGCACTGAAAACAAAACCTATCAATCCTAATGCTGGAATATCAAATATTTTTGGTCCTGCATTGGCGAATAATGCTAATGATGAACCAATAATCAGTGAAGCTATGATTAGTGCAACAGATATTTGATTTGTAAGTTCACTTATTTCATTTAATTTTATTTCGACTTCACCGTCTTCAAATTTCTGAATTGTGCTGGTAAGCAGTTCCGGAAGGTCTTTTGCCAGGTGTTCTAACTGGAGCAAATAATTTGCACTGTCTAAGATTACTTTTTCAGGTTTAAGCTTGTTTCTAATAATGTTTGATGATAATTTTTTCAATTCGAATGTCGCATTAAATTCGGGGTCTAGTTTTTTACCTGTATCTTCAATCAATGCAATTCCCCTTCCAATCATTACGAATTCTCTTGGAAGAACAACATTGTTTTTAACCATTGCATTAAGCAAATCTTTCATTGCCCCATCCATATTTGTCATGTTGGCGCCATAGTATTTGTTCATTAACTCGTCAACATCCATCTTCAATTGATCTGTATTCTGTTCCGGTGAGATGATGCCCATATAGACTAATTGCTTAATGATGCTGGCGGTGTTTCCGCTTATAATGATTAAAATCAGTTCTGCTAGATTTTCTCTAAACTCATCATTTAATATTCCCATCATTCCCATGTCAATATAACATAGCTTTTGGTCTTCCGTAATAATTATATTTCCAGGATGAGGGTCGGCATGGAAGAATCCATCAATCATAAGTTGTTTAAAATAAGATTTTAATCCATAATCTGCAATTCTTTTCTTATCAATTTCAGGGTAATCTCTTTCAATTAAATCACTAAGTTCGATTCCGTATACTAGTTCCATTGTAAGTACCTGTGAGGTACAGTAATCAGGATATACTTTTGGTATTTTAATGTAGTTTACAGTTTTAAAGTTATTTGCAAGAGTTTGGATATTCCTCATTTCTTCTAGGAAATCTATCTCTTTAAATATTGATTTTTCAAATTCACTTACCATTACAGGCAAGTTAAGAGTTCTGGTTCTTGAAATGTATTTGTCCATTCTGTTTGCCAGAAATTTCATTATTTGAATATCTGATTCAATAATTTCACGAGAATTAGGTTTTAGAACTTTAACTGCTACTTCTTCATCATTTTCTTTTAATGTGGCCCTATATACTTGACCAATTGAAGCAGAACCGATAGGGTTTTCATTGATTGAACTAAATATGCTATCTAATGGAGCGTCAAGCTCTGTTTCCATAACCTCTTTCATTTCATCGAATGGTGTGACTGGTGTGTTGTCCCTTAGTTTTTTAAGCTCATCTGCAATGTCTATTCCAACAAGGTCGGGTCTTGTACTTAACATTTGGCCAAATTTGATAAATGCCGGTCCTAATTCTTCAAATACTCTTCTGACCCTTATTGGAACTGAATCATCTGTAAACTCCTCTAAATCTTCTTCATCACTATTTCTCAAGAATGGAAATCTAACAAGGAATGTATTCTTTTCGATTAAATGCCCAAAATCATTTTTTTTCAATACTTTATAAATCTCATTTAATCTTTTGATATTTTTATTTCTGGGACCAGGTATAACTTTCATTATTATAAAATTAGTAAAAAGTAGCATATAATATTTTAGAATTTTTCTAAAATTCTTGCATACACTACTTTTAATTCATCATCTGATTTTTCATATATTCTTTTTAAAATCAGTTCCGGTGTACTTTTTGCAAGGAAATTCATTTTTGGTGTTCTATCAACAATTAAATTATAATTTTCGTCTAATCCTTTAGCTTCAATTCCATCTACACGAATATCTGTGTAGTTCATTAATTCTCTGGCCATGTGGGTGACAATCACTCCATAAGAATTGGACTCTTTTATCATATCAATAAATGTGGATATGATTTTAACTGCTGCATCAAGTTCTGTTATTCCTTCAAGTTCATCTAATAGCACTAACTTTTCGCTATTTGTGGTGACGATTGGTATGAACACATTTAAGAATGATTCAAATGCTCCCGCATCAAGTGATCGTTTTTTGGAAAAGTGATATATTTCATCAAACAATTTTATTTCCGCTGAAGTGGCGCTTACTGGAAGTCCCATTTGGGCCATAATAGAAATTTGTGTTAGTGTTTCAAGAAGGGTTGTTTTACCACCGCTGTTTGCTCCGGTTAAAAGTGCAATGTTTTCATCTTTGGTCAGTTGATAATCTACTTTCTGGACATAATCTTCGTCTTTTTTAAGCGCTAGCTCTAAGTGTAGTGCTCCTGTAAGTTTTATTTCATCGCCGAATTGCGGTCTGCATAAATCATATTCATATGCAAAACTGCCTAAACTGAATTCATAGTCAAATTTAATTGCATCTTCAACTTCTTCAATCGCTCTTTTTTTAATTGAGTTCAATTCAATTGCTGCGCTCTTTTTGATATCGAAAATATCATTTTCCTTTTTAGAAGATTGCTCTAGAGTTACCCTTTGTATTTCTCTCTCATCAATTTGGATAGGGTAAGTTCTTAAAAATGGATCAAAACTTAACCCTGTTTTTTCACGAATGATTTCTTTCCTTTTATTGATAATTTCATCAAATATTTTGCTAATCTTTGGAGGGAAGTTGTTGTTTAATAAGTTGAGAATTTCATCTCCCTCAAGGTCAACTTGTTTGATGGATTTTTCCAATTCGATATCCATATCATCTTTAAGGGAATTAACAAGTTCTTCAATATTCACTTCCCTTTTATCAATAATGTTCAATTCATTAATTATTGGAAGTATGTCCCCTAGAACGCTTTCCTTATTTCTGATCTTTTGTATTTCATGAACTCTTGAGAATAAGTCCTGATTTTGAATAAAGAAGTTGATTATTTTTTCGGGAACCATTTCATAATCCTCTTCTTCAATGTTAATCATTATAAGGTTTGGCATTCCTTCAAAATCAAGTATTCCCTGTGAATAGACATAAAATACCAAATCATAATTCATCATTTCTTCCTGAAGCAATGGTGAATCACTGGCGGTGATAATCGGATAATATTGATTTAAGCCTAAGTCTGTGAGATATGAATTATCTTCTTCACTTTCAACAAGAATGGCTTTACTTGGATCATATTCGGGTTTTGCCTCTTCAACACTTTTTAAATTTTTCATCAGCCCTCTTAACTTTATTATTGGAAGTTGTGAAACGTGCTGCTTAGCATTCATTACAAAATCAAGCTGTGAATTTATTTTACCGACGTCTTTTGATGGTGAAAGAAGCAGAATTCTGTTTTTGGAATATGATGTATTTGAATATGATAATATCTTGTTTATGATGTCTTCATAAAGCTCCATGGCCCTATCACTTTTTATAAACTCATATTCTGGATTGTTCAATAGCTGATTCATTATTTCAATTGCTTTTCTCTGGCTTATTCCTTCAATATTGGCAATTCTTTCAACATCAACATCATCAACTATTTTCTGGAGCTCCTTTTCGCCCCCAACGCTATTGATTATTTTTTCAGAAATCTTATCTCCGATGCCTTTAATGTTTTGCAATGTAATTTTTTCCCCTTGCATTTTAACCAAACCCTTTTTGTAAAAATAGTTTATATCTTTATATATATTGCTTATTGCCGAGAGCATTTGAAAAGTAATATTCAATAGTTGGCAAGGGTATTTTTAGGGCTGAGTTTAATCAATTCTTTTTTGTTAATATTTCCTCTAAAAGCAGATTTATAAATATCAATCATTTTATAATAATCATCTTCTTTGTAACGACCGTCTATTGCGAAATTGCAAAATCCAATGCTATTCAAATAATTTATTTCATCAAATAATGAAAGTTCACTATCACTGAATATAATCAGCTCTTCACCCGAAAGGCTTCTATGAATCGAGAACTTGTTGTTCTTTGAATCAATCAGGTAATTCTCGTAGTCCTTTTTAAGCTCATTTTTATAAAGTAAATGATATCTTGTTTTCATAAGCTCAATTGACCCTTGAGCGATAATTTCAATTTTATCCGGATTTTTGCAGTGTCTTATAATTTCTTCAAGGTCCCTCTTTCTAAGTTCCGGTGAGATTGTTAGAATTTTATAATTTTCAAGGCTGTTTACAGATTCATTATTGGTAATGTTCATTGAGTAGGGTCCATATTCTGCATTAAAGCAATTGCTCATTATTGGAATGTCATAATCCATTTTAGTTAATATTCCTCTAACTTTATTCAATGATTTAATCAAATCATCATGAGCGATGTCTGGCCATTTCCAAATCAGTTCATAGTCTTTGCCATGGGAAATCTCATAAGCTTCTTTTATGAAACTAATCATGTAATTTAAGTTGTAATTTTTATTTTCATTAATGTCAAGTGAATCGCTTTGAGGAGGAATTTCCAAATAGACTCTTTTAACATTTTCAAGGTTTTCCAAATGTTTCAGATTGTTTGTATAAAAAGAAAAATTAGGGTTTGATGGTGGTATTTCAGTTTTCGCATCTTCCAATTTGATTTTTTTCAATTTATGATTATAAGATGTTATGACTTCATTTTCGAGGCTTTTGAAGAGATTCCTTCTGAGTTCATTGATCTTACTTATTGGAATAAACAATGTTCCATCATAGTTGATGTTAATCTGTGTGATTAGGAAAGGATAATTGTCAACTTTTGAAAGCTGTTTTTTAATTGTATTGGCATCTACGCTTTTTTTAATAGGTTTTTCAAAGGCAGTATTTCCTCTCACTTCACATTCGATTACTTTTTTGTTTGCAAGGGCCAACCTTCCTTTCAATACTGGAAACTTATTTTTCAAGGAAAATGTGAGAATCAATTTGGATTTGACATAACTTGTTCTCCTATTTTCAATCTCTTTAACTTTTTTAGTTAGCTCATGTCTTTTAGTTAGATAAACGGCGGATTCATTCAAATCAAAATTGCTCTTTTTGTTTTGCCATACCTTTTTAACAATCAATACTTTGTCAGGTCTTGTCAAATCCTTAACTTGTTTGTCTTTACCTTTTTGGAAATGATTTAAAGTAGTTATTATTGGATTTTGGGAGATTTCAAGTCCGTAATCATTGTCATTTTTCATAATTAAAAGGCCATCTCCTTTTTGAGGAATGCTTTTAATTTCATCATCCAATTTAATCGCAATCTGATTTTTCTTTTCTGAAATCACTTCCCCTATTTTTAAACCAATATGGCCTGCACGAAGGCTTCTTTTTGTGTCATTGTTAAATTTACCTTCGATAAATCCTCTGTTAAAAACCAGATTCAACTCTTCACTTTCAATCTCTTTTCTGCTTTTTAATTTGTTGAGTGCCTTTCTGTAATTGCTCACTACAATGGCCAGATATTCTTTAGAACGCATCCTTCCTTCAATTTTGATGCAGGAAATGTTCAGCTCGGAAATTTCTTTCAATTGATTAAATAAGCTTAAATCACAAGGGGACAAATAATAATCTTCTTTTTTAATGCCTTGAATCTTGTATTTTTGACGGCAAGGCTGGGCGCATGTGCCCCTGTTTCCGCTTCGACCACCTTTGAAACTGCTTAATAGGCATTGTCCGGAATATGAATAACATAATGCGCCATGGGCAAATATTTCAAGTTCCATATTTGTTTTTAGGGATTTGATTTCTTCTTTTTTCATCTCACGTGGA
>NZ_JBGUWC010000165.1:0-38577 GCF_045220775.1 Methanobrevibacter sp. | reverse complement strand
AAATGAAACTTACAATGCGACTGTAGTTGATGGTGTTGCTACTGTCGATTTGGTTAACAATACTCCTGGAACTTATGATGTTGAAGTAATCTATTCAGGTGACGATACTCATGCTCCAGCTACTGGAAACGGTAGTGCAACTATTCCTAAACTTAATGCTCCGATTAACGTAACTGCTGATGACATTAAAGTTGGAGAAAATGCTACAATTGTTGTAACAGTTCCTGATGATGCTACTGGCAATATAACTATTGAAATTGAGGGTAAATCATATACCGCTCCAATTAAAGATGGTAAAGCAACATTCAACATTGAAAACTTAACTGATGGAGATAAAACCATCGCAGTTAAATATACAGGTGATGATAACTATGTGGCAAATACAACTACATCAAACATTACAGTATCTAAAGTCACTCCAAAAATTACACTTGATGCCGTTACTGACGGTGATGACATAGTCATAAATGTAACTGCACCTGAAGACGTAACAGATCCTGTACTTGTTGATGTGGATGGCGTTGGATATTATGTAAACATCACTGATGGTAAAGGACAATTGGTTATTCCTGATGTTGCTGGTGGAAATCATGATATTGCTGCCAGATATCCTGGTGATGATAAATATTACTCATCCGATGATGTAACCACATCAGTTAAAGTAGCTGATGTTCCTTCATTCGTATCAGTTGAAGTGGATGACATAACTTATGGCGATAAGGCTATCGTTGAAATAACTGTCCCAAGCGACGCTACAGGTAATGTAACAGTTACAATTGATGGCAAACCTTATACCGCTAACGTATCTAATGGAAAAGCCGTTGTGGTTGTTCCTGGTCTTAAAGCAGGCAATTACACTGTTGATGCAGTTTACTCCGGTGACAATAAATATAAATCAAGCTCTAATGGCACTGATTTAGAAGTATCCAAAGTTAAAGCTGATATTAATGTGATTGATCAAAACAATGGTACTGTGGTAGTCGTTGTTCCTGAAAATGCTACTGGTAATATTACCGTTACTGTCGATGGTGAAAATTACACCGCTCCGATTGAAAACGGTGTTGCTACAATAACTTTAACCAATGCAACTCCTGGAGTTCATGACATTGAAGTTACATACTCCGGTGATGACAATTACCTTGATGGAACCACAACTTCCAAAGCAAATATTCCTAAACTTGAAACTCCAATCAGTGTTGAAGTATCTGATATTAATGTTGGAGATACTGCAGAAATTGTTGTGACCGTTCCGAATGGCGCTACTGGAAATGTAACTATCGAAATTGATGGTGTAAAATACACTGAAAAAATTAAAGACGGTAAAGCAACATTCAACATTGAGAACTTGACTGCAGGAAATAAAACCATTGCAGTCGATTATGCTGGTGATGATAACTATGTTGGAAACCATACCACATCAAGCATTGAAGTATCCAAATGTCCGTCTACTGTAAGCGCAGAAATCACTAATATTGATGTTGGTGAAAATGCAACTATCACAGTTACTGTCCCTGTTGATGCAACCGGCCAAGTATTGATTGATATCGATGGTGTAGGATACTATGTAAATGTAACTGACGGTACTGGAACTATAGAAATACCTCGCATGCCTAACGGAACATATAATGTAACCTTGACTTACACAGGTGATGACAAATACTTGCCAAGTTCCAATAACGGTACTTTCAATGTATCTAAAGTGGAATCCTTTGTAATTCCTGTTGCACAAGACATTTATGTTGGAGAAAATGAAGTAATCAAATTCACAGTTCCTAGTGATGCTACCGGAACTCTCACTGTAATTATCGGTGGGGAAGAATACACTTTCGATTTGGATGATGGTTCATTGGGTTCAACAGGTGATGATGGTGAAAAATTCACTGTTGCCGTATCCAATGGAAAAGGAGAATTAACCGTATCTGGATTGCCTAAAGGAGAATACACTGTAAGTGTAAAATATAATGGTAATGAAAAATACTTGCCAAGCACAAATACAACTACATTTAAAGTGCTTAAAAAATCTTCAAAAATGGATGTCACTGATCTAGGAAACGGTACTGTTGTCGTTGACTTGCCTGAAGATGCTACTGGTACTGTATCCATCAAAGTTGGAAACAATACTTACAATGCTACTGTAGTTGATGGTCAAGCTGTCATTGACTTGACTAATGAAACTCCTGGAGTCCATGACATTGAAGTTACCTACTCCGGTGACGAAAAACATAATCCTGAAGTTGAAGACTCAAAAGCAACAATTCCAAAGTACAACACCCCAATCAGCGTTGATGTTGATGATTGTCATGTTGGAGACACAGCTGTCGTAACAGTAACTCTTCCTGATGGTGCTACTGGTAATGTAACTATTGAAATTAACGCAAAATCTTACACTACTGAAGTTAAAGATGGAAAAGCTGTATTCAATGTTGATGGCTTAGAAGCCGGAGACAAAACAGTTGCGGTCAAATATGATGGTGATAAGAACTATGTTGTTAACTCCACTACTGGTCAATTCACAGTATCTAAAGTAAAATCAACCTTAAAAGCATCAGGCAAAGACATTACTGTTGGAAAAGATGAAGTTATTACAGTCACTGTTCCAAAAGATGCAACCGGTCGTGTATTGGTTGATATTGATGGCGTAGGGTATTATGGAAATATCGTAAACGGTAAGGCAAAAGTTGTAATTCCTGAACTTCCATCTGGCAAATACACAGCAAAAGTAACCTATGAAGGTGACGACAAATACTTGCCAAGCACAACAACAGCCAAATTCACAGTAACTAAAGCCAAAACCCCAATTTCAGCTACTGGCGATGAGATTGAGCAAGGTCAAGATGCAACCGTTGTTGTAAAGCTTCCGAGTGACGCTACTGGTACTGTAACAATTACTGTCGATGGTAAAAAATACACTGCCGAAGTTAAAGATGGAAAAGCAGTATTTACTGTTCTGGGATTGTCCAGTGGAGATCATGACGTTACAGCATCATACTCTGGTGACAAAAAATACGAAGCCAATGATACAATAACAGACATTGATGTGATTCCAGGCCATGATGATAATGGCGGGGAAAATGCAAAACATGTTGGAGCTACTTTAACCAAGCATGCTACCGGTAATCCAATATTGGTGTTATTGTTAATCATAGTGGTGCTTGGATCAACTCAGATTAGAAGATTTAAGAAATAATTTTTTCTTCTTTTTTCTTATTTTTTTAGAAATTAATAAAATTCTACCTCCACATATACATTATCAAAATAATTATTTCTGTTTTTGAATATTAAATCCTATTTAATTAAAAGGAATATCAATATTATTAAAGAATTGTAAGTTTCAATGAATTTAATCAATCGTTATTTTGATTATAATGGTACTTTCTAATTGGCCATAATTGGATTTTTTTTAGTAAGGTTTTTTTGTCGTTTAGTTTTTTATGAAAGTCTCATTTAATCGAAAAAATTATATAAATCTTTTTATACCATTTTACACAAAGGTTAATTAAAAATGCTTTAGTGATAATAATGGTTGAAGCAATTATGATTAATTGGGTATATGTAATCATTCTCTTCATTTTGGGTTTCATTACATATCAAAGAAAGGCTCTGGACTTATTTGGTTCAGCAGTTATGATTATCATGGGCGTTGTGATTATATTTTCGGCTGGAGCAAACTGGCTGGTTCTTATCGTTCTATTTTTGGTGATGTCGCTACTAGCTACTAGATACTCTAAAAAATATAAAAGGTCCCTTGGGCAATTTGAAGGAAGGAGGACATCTAAAAATGTAATATCAAATGGTGTTGTGGCTTGTTTCATGGCAGCATTTGGAGGATATTACTTGCCATTTGTCGGAGGTTTCATTGGAGCTATTGCAACAGCAACTGCGGATACTTTAGCATCTGAAATTGGAGTATTGGACCAAAACCCACGTTTAATTACAACTTTCCAAAAAGTAGATCCTGGTACAAATGGTGCGGTTTCCACTTTAGGTACTGCAATAGGCATCATTGGCGCAGCAATTATTGGTATTGCAGCATACTTTTTGGGAATTCTATCAAATCCATTGATAGCCATTACGGTTGCAATTATATCAGGAACTGTAGGATGCTTTATGGACAGCATATTGGGAGCACTATTTGAAAATAGGGGGCTAATAACTAACGAGCATGTTAATTTGATGGCAACAATTGTCGGAGCACTCGTTGGAATTTTATTGCTCTAATTTTTTTTATAAATTATATTTTAAAATTTTAAATTCACTTTTAAACAAATTATTTTAACTATTAAAGACAAAAACTATATTATTATAATTTAGGTGATATTAATGAAAGGACTTATTTTAATTATGGATGGTATGGGTGACCGTCCGATTAAAGAATTGGGAAATAAAACTCCTCTCGAAGCAGCATACACTCCTAACATGGATAAAATGGCGGCTGAAGGAATTACTGGCATTATGGATTCTATAGCTCCAGGCATAATTCCAGGAAGTGACACAGCACACTTATCAATTTTAGGTTATAATCCCTATGAAGTTTACACCGGCAGAGGACCATTTGAAGCAAATGGTGTTGGTGTAGAAGTGTTGCCGGGAGATATTGCATTCAGATGTAATTTTTCAACTGCGGATGAAGATTTAATCGTAACCGACAGGCGTGCAGGAAGAATCAAAGAAGGCACCAAAGAAATTGTTGACGAATTGAACACAATGGTTTTAGAGGATTATCCTGACATTAAAATAATCTTTAAGGAATCAACCGGTCACAGGGCTGTTTTGGTGTTAAGGGGAGAGGGACTCTCTGATAAGGTAAGCGATGCAGATCCAAAAGTGGAAGGCAATAAACCTAAAGAAGTTAAAGCGTTAGATGACACACCAGAAGCAGCAAAAACTGCAGATATCTTAAATAAATTAGTTGTAAAAACCTATGAAATGGTTAAAGACCACCCAGTCAACTTAAAAAGAATAGAAGAAGGTTTGCCTCCAGCCAACATTGTTATTCCACGTGGTGCCGGTGAAGTGCCTGTTGTCGAATCATTGAATGATAAATATGAAGTGAACTCTGCATGCATTGCGGAAACTGGCCTTATCATGGGTATTGGAAGATTTGCTGGAATGGATATCATTGAAATGGAAGACGTAACCGGTGGAATTGACACTAACTTAGACAATATTCGTGATACAATCATCGATCAAGTGAAAAACTCAGACCATGACTTTTTCCTGATAAATATCGATGGAGCCGATGAGGCTGGCCACGATGGCCAAACCAAAGAGAAAAAGGAATTCATCGAAAAAGTTGATGAAGTTGTAATGAGTGAATTGATAAAACTTGAAGACGTTTATATTTACTTAACCGCTGACCATTCAACTCCGATTTCAGTCATGAACCACTCAGGTGACCCAGTGCCAGTCCTAATCAGGGGTCCTGAAGTAAGAGTGGATGATGTGTGTGAATTCTCCGAACGCGCATGCGCAAAAGGTGGACTTAACAGAATCAGAGGATCAGATGTAATGAACATAATGATGGATTTAATGAATTATGCTCATAAATTCGGGGCATAGGTGTTAATATGGTAGCCAAAAAACTGTTTGGGACATCAGGAATCAGAGGTTTGATAGGCTCTGAAGTAACATGTGAACTTGCATTGAACGTCGGTAAATCTTTAGCTTATTATTTAGGTAATGAAGGTACTGTTGTAATAGGTTATGATACAAGAACAACCAATGAAATGCTTGATCAAGCTATTTGTGCAGGATTGCTTGAAAGCGGAGTCGATGTAGTTAAAATCGGCATGGTTCCAACACCATTGGTTGGTTATGCTACCGAAAAGCTTGATGCCGATGCAGGAATTATGTTGACAGCATCCCATAATCCTTCCCCATATAACGGGATTAAATTATGGAACAAGAATGGAATGGCATATACTTCAGAACAAGAAGAAAAGATTGAAGAGATATATGCGAATAAGGATTATATTTTAGTTGCTTGGGATAAAATTGGCAAATTAAGTGTTAATGAAGAAATAAAAGGCCAATATATTGATGATTTAGTCGATATGGTTGATATTAGGGAAGGCTTAAAAGTGGTAATCGATTGCGCATCAGGAGCCGGAAGCGAAATATCACCTTTAGCATTTAGAAAGGCAGGATGCGAAGTCACAACACTTAACTCACAGCCAGACGGATTTTTCCCGGGAAGAAATCCTGAACCGAATGCTGAAAACTTACAGACTTTAATGAAAACAGTTGTAGCTATTGGGGCTGATTTGGGTATTGCGCATGACGGTGATGCAGATAGGATGATTACAGTTGATGAAAAAGGCAATGTTTCACCATTCGACTCACTTTTGGCGTTGATTTCAAAAGAGTTCGATGGGGACATCGTAACAACAGTTGACGCTGGCTTATGCATGGATGAATCAGTAAAAGGCGAGGTCTTAAGAACTAAAGTTGGTGACGTTAATGTGGCTGAAGTTATCATTGAAAAGGATGCTGCATTTGGCGGAGAGCCATCAGGAACTTGGCTGCACCCGGACTTCTGCATGTGTCCCGATGGAATACTATCAGGTTTGAGAATGGCTGAAATTGTTTCAAGGGAAGGCAAATTGTCCGAGCTATTGGATCAAATTCCATCATATCCGAACATTCGCGAAAAGATAACCTGCTCCAAAGAAGCGAAAGTTAAGGTAATGGAGAACATGGAAGAGCTACTTAAGGATGCATTTGATGACATTCGCGATGTAAACTCCATTGACGGGGTGAGATTAACCTTTGAGGATGACAGTTGGGTGTTGGTAAGGCCTTCTGGAACCGAAGACTATATTAGGATTACCTTGGAATCTCGCGATGAAGATAGAGCAGAATCCATCAAAGAGACTTGTGTAAAAATAATCAATGACAATTTATAGAAGATATCCTATCTTCAAATCCTTTTTTTTAAATCAGTTTAAAAATTAGTCGAAAAAAAGAGAAAAATAGAAGAAGATTGTTTATTCTTCTTCTGCAATGAATGCTTCAATACCTAAAGCTGCGCATTCTGGGCATACCCAGTCATCTGGCATATCTGCAGGAGTTGCTCCAGCAGGAATGTTGTATGCAGGGTCGCCTTTTTCAGTATCAAATTTGTATTCACAGTGTAAGCAAACATAGATAGTCATTTTATTAATCTCCTTTTTTGTTTTATCAGCATAGCTAATATGGTTCTATTATATTTTACCTATTATTTATAATTAGTTATTTGATATAGGAAAATTATTTTATAAGAAAAGAGAAAAACATATAATATTATTAGATAATTTTTCTAGGGGATAGTGAAAATGAAAGCGATTATTTTAAGCGCTGGCGAGGGGTCAAGGATGAGACCACTGACTCTTACAAAGCCAAAAACCATGTTGCCGGTTGCTGGAAAGCCTATTATGCAATATAATATTGAATCATTAAGGGATAATGGCATTAAAGATATTCTGTTAATTGTCCGTTATAAAAAGGAAATGGTTCAGGATTATTTTGGTGATGGTAGCAAATTCGGTGTTAACATTTCATATAAAGTACAAAAAGACTTTTTAGGCACTGCAAACGCTATTTCATATGGTAAAGATTTCATTGAAGATAGTATAATTGTTTTAAATGGTGATATCATTTTAGACGACGAAATCATCAATGAGCTCATTGAAAAATACAATAATGTAAAACCAGACACATTAATGCTTTTGACTGAAGTTGAGGATCCTTCTGCATTCGGTGTTGTTGAGATTGAAGATTGCAATATTAAAAGCATTGTAGAAAAGCCTAAAAAAGAGGAAGCACCAAGTAACTTAGTCAATGCAGGAATTTACGTTTTTAATAAGGATATTTTTGATAAAATTGATAAAACAGAACTTTCACAAAGAGGAGAGTATGAGATTACCGATTCAGTTACTATGCAGATTGAAGATGGCAAAACAGTCCTTGGCCATAAGACCAACAAAGATTGGATTGATGTTGGCCGTCCATGGGAGTTGCTTGAAGTTAATGAAGAGTTGATTAGCCATCTTAAAACTGAAATTAAGGGTAAAGTCGAAGAGGGAGCTCATATTCATGGAGAAGTGTTCTTGGATGAAGGCAGTATTATCAGAGCAGGAGTATACATCGAAGGAAATGTTTACATAGGCAAAGACTGCGATATAGGCCCTAACTCATACATCCGGGGCAATTCCTACTTTGGCGATAATGTCCATGTTGGAAATGCAGTTGAAATTAAAAACTCCATTGTCATGGAAAATACCAATGTTAGCCATTTAAGTTATGTTGGAGACTCCGTAATAGGCTCCAACTGTAACATTGCTGCCGGTACTAACATTGCTAACCTGCGTTTTGACAATAAATCCGTTAAGACCAAGATTAAGAATCAAATGATTGATAGTGGAAGGCGCAAATTCGGATCCATCATTGGGGATTCTGTCAAGACTGGAATCAACTCCAGTTTCTCTCCAGGTGTAAAGGTGGGTCATAATTCCACCATCGGTTCTGGGGTTTTGTTATATGATGATGTACCCTCCGATACAAGGATATTGGTAAAACAAGATTATATCATACAAAAGAAAAAAGCGAAAAAAGAATAAATTGGCGATATTATGGAAAATATTAAAGACTCTATTGTAATATGCCCTGGCGCACAAGTATTAGGTGATGTTGAATTAGGCGAAAATGTATCCGTATGGCATGGAGCCGTAATACGAGGCGATACTGACTCAATCACTATCGGTGACAATTCCAATGTCCAGGATAATTGTGTTGTTCACTGCACTCGCGGATTTCCAGTTGTGATTGGCGATAACGTTTCTGTCGGTCACGGTGCGGTTGTCCATGGCTGCAAACTTGATGATAATGTTCTGATTGGAATGAATGCAACAGTTTTAAATGGAGCCCACATTTCTAAAAATTCTATTGTAGGTGCAGGCGCTGTTGTAAGTGAAGGAAAGGAGTTTCCAGAAGGCAGTCTGATTTTAGGCGTTCCGGCCAAGGTAGTTAAGCAGCTAACCCCTGAACAAGTGCAGCTTATTCAAAATAATGCTGACAATTATGTTAAACTTTCCAAACAGTATAAGGAAGACTAAATTATGAAGGCAAGAAAAATTGTAGATGAAATGGATTCATATGTTCCTGGCAGGTCACAGGATGAGATTGCTCAGGATTTCAACTTGAAAAAGGAAGACATTATTAAATTGGGCTCTAATGAGAATCCATGGGGTCCGTCCCCAAAAGCTATGGAAGCCATTAAGGATGAAATAAAGGCCATAAACAGGTATCCGGAATCCCAATTGCACGAACTTGTAGCAGAAATAGCTGCTTATTCAGGCGTTGACGATTCACAGGTAATCATAGGCGGAGATGGGGCCGATGAGATCATTGATGTTTTAGCAAAAACATTTATTGATGCAGGCGATGAATTTATTGTTCCTTTGCCGTCTTATATGTATTATGAATACTTACTAAAGCAGTATGGTGCAAATCCGGTTTATGCAAGATGGGATTTGGAAGAAAACAAGTTGGATGTTGATTCAATTTTTGACGCAATCACTGACAAAACCAAAATGATTTTCTTGTGCAGCCCTAACAATCCGACCGGAACACTGATTGATAAAGAAGTGTTGATGGATATCGCTTCCAAAAACCCCGATGTTTTAATTGTCATAGATGAAGCTTACTTTGAATATTCCGAAGTCACTAACAAAGATCTAATCAACGATTTTGACAATATTTTCATTATCCGCACAATGTCAAAAGTATTGGGTCTTGCAGGCATGAGAATCGGGTATGGCCTGGCATGTGCTGAAATAATCGAATATATGCACAGAATCAAACCCGTATTTTCCCTTACAAGATTATCATTTGTAGCCGCTCTCAATACATTTAGAGATAAGGCATACATTGAGGAATCCATCAAAAAAGGAATCGAATCAAGGCAATACTTATATGATGAAGTTTCAAAGATTGATGGGCTGAATGTATTTCCATCAAAATCCAATTTCATGTTAATCAATGTAAAAGAAACTGGCTTCACAGCTACTGAATTGGCTTTAGAACTCATGAAAAAGGGAATCATAGTAAGAGATTGCACTTCCTTCAAGGGATTGGATGAATATTGGATTAGGATTAGTATCTGTACTTTAGATGAGGATAAAAAATTCATTGAAATACTTAAAGAGGTTTTAAGCTAATGTATATTGGAGGAACGGTAATATCTTCTGTTGAATTTCATGGAAATATGTCTTTAGTTATTTTCATGTCCAAATGCCCGCTCGCTTGCAGATATTGTCACAATGTTGAGCTTTTAGAAGACAATACCGAATGGTCATTTGAGAAAGTCAAAGAAGAAATCGATTCCTCGGCAGATTTTTTAGATGCCATCGTAATTTCAGGCGGCGAACCGTTGGTGCAAACCGATGCAGTAATCGAGATATTGACATATGTTCGCCAAATTGGCTTAAAAACAAAATTGGATACAAGCGGAATTTATCCGGATAAACTTAAGAAGATTCTTGATTTGGATTTGCTTGATTTCGTATCTCTTGATGTTAAAACAACATTCTCCAAGTATAAAAAGATAACCGGAGCCAATGTGGGGTTTCAAGTTAAAAAGTCAATGGATCTAATAAATGAAGCTGGAGTCCATTTGGAAGCAAGAACAACTTATGTTCCAACGTTACACACTAAAAAGGATATAATCAATCTTGTAGATGAAATCAAAGCGGATATCTATACGATTCAACAGTTTAGAAATAAAAATGTTCTAGATCCCGCTTTGGAAAAAGTTGAAGTTCCGAATCCTCACGATTTGGAAAAGCTGGCTCGTGAAATCAAGCCGTATTTTGACGGTACAGTTAAGGTTAAATCAGCTGAATTTGGAGAAAAAGTAATAGAATAGGAGTGTCTTTAAAATGCCGATTTTATCATTTTCAAGCAATGATATTGATGTTATCACTGGTAAAAAAACCAGAACCATCCGTAAAGCATGGAAGACTCCTCTTAAAGTTGGAGACAGGCTTTATTGCTATTGGAATTTAGTCTCTAAAGAAAAAATGAAGATTTTTGAAGCTTTTGTCACTGATGTTGAAACCATTTCTTTTGAAGAGATTGACGGCAATGATGAATTGGCTCGCCAGGAAGGATTCAAAGATTCCAAAGACATGATGAGGGAATTCAAAAAGATGTACGGCGGAAGGATCGATCCTTCAGAAGAGTTTCAAATTATCTATTTTGAAAAAATCCACATTGATGACTGGAAAGGGGATAAAATCGATGAAAAGGCGATGATTACCAAAAGGGCAGATATCCTCTTTGACAGCGGAAAGTTTGACAAATCCACAATGTGCTATGAGGCCGCTTTAAGACTTGACCCTAGCGATGTCTATTTGCTGAATAAGCAGGGGGATAATTTGTCAAGGTTAGGCAGGTTCATTGATGCCATCGAGTGTTATGATAAGGCATTGGAAATTGAACCCGATAATATTTACATTTTGAACAATAAGGCTATTGCACTTCTTAACTCTGGAAACATTAATGAAGCATATAAGGTAAGCACTATAGCATATAATTACAGGCCAAGCAGCCCAATTGTCCTTTATTGGAGAGGATTTATTTTGGAAATGCTTGGAAAATACGACGCAGCATTAAGGGTCTATGACAAGCTCATAGTCATTGACGGCGAAAACCCTGAAGTCTGGAATTCACGCGGAAATCTATTGACTGATATGGGAATGCTGGAAGAAGCTATTGAATCTTTCGATAAGGCTGTTGAGGTATGTCTGGACGATTCTGAAATGGATGCGGGAGCCATTAATAGGATGGGTAATGCCTATATTGATTTAGGCAAATTTGATGAAGCTTTGGATTGCTTTAACAAAGCCATATCTTTAGAAAAACATAACATTGATTTCTTGCTCAATAAAGGTGTGGTATTAATGGAATTGGGCAAGTTTGAAGAGGCTGTTGACAGTTTCAATAAAGTGCTGCTTATAAATCCGGATAATGAGGATGCATTTTTCTTGAAAGAAGAATGTTTGGAAAACTTCTAGAAGTTTCAATCAATTCATGTAGATTTGCATATTTTAATTTCCTGATTTTATTCGGGACATATCTTATTTTAAAAGTAGCTATAATTTAATAAAAAAGTTTTGAAAAATAGCTATTTTAATTGAAGCTATTTTCCATTTAATTGAAATAATTTTCCTGTCAAATTATTCCTTATATTTTTTGATCAAACTGATTCCCCAATCTGTCATCTCATCAGCCTTTTGTTGTGAGTCAGACTCGGCAAAGCATCTGAAAATTGGTTCAGTTCCTGATGGTCTGATGATTACCCAACCATCTTCTTTTAGAATTTTAACACCGTCTGTAAGGTCAAGTTCAAAATCAGTTGTTTCTTTGATTTCTTTTGCAATGCTTGACATGACCATTTCCTTTTGGTCGTCAGGACATTCGATTTTCATTTTTTTAGCGTAGTAAACAGGAAGTTCAGCGACCAATTCAGACAGTGGCTTTTTCTCTTTTGCAATGATTTCAAGAATTTTGGCAACAGTCATTACTGCATCCCTTCCATAAACAAAGTCTGGGAATATTAAACCGCCGTTTTCCTCTCCGCCGAATAGGCCATCTTCATCCTTGAGCTTACGGGCTACAAGCAAATCTCCAACAGCAGTAGCTATTACATTGCCGTTGTATTCTTCTGCAACATCATAAATCGCCTGTGATGTTGCAACGGTAGTTACGATGGTTCCCCCATCGTTTTCCTTAAGCATTTGCTTTTCGACAAGGGTGAATGTCTTGTCTCCTAAAACAAAGTTTCCTTTCTCATCAATGCAGATTGTTCTGTCCGCATCCCCATCATGGGCAAGGCCAATGTCGGCGTTCAGTTCTTTAACGACACTTATTAGCTCTTGCAGGTTTTCTTCAATTGGTTCAGGGTCACGGCCAGGGAAAAATCCATCGGCTTGGCAGTTGAGGGTTGTAACGTCACAACCAAGTTTTTGAATTAGGTATGGTGCCGTAAAGCAGCCCGCTCCGCTTCCGCAATCGACAACCACTTTCAGATTGGCTTCACGAATGGCTTCGGCATCCACTTTGGAAATCGCTTCATCAACATACTCTTCGATAACTTTATCATTGTGGTAAATCTGGCCGATTTCAGAGAACGGCACCCTGATAGGTTCTTCATCAAAGTATAACTTTTCAATTGCAAGGTCCATTTCATCAGGTATTCCGATACCATATTCATCTAAAAACTTAAGCCCATTATATTTTGGAGGATTGTGTGAAGCGGTAATCATTACTCCACCATCATAATATTTGCGAACAGCATATTGGACTCCAGGGGTTGGAAGAATTCCTAAATCCACCACATCACAGCCGGAAGATAAAAGCCCGGCTTTTACAGCTTCTTTCAGCATGGGTGTGGATGTTCTGGTATCTCCACCGACGGCTACGGTTCCCTGAATTTGTGAACCGTAACAAGCCGCAAGCCTTGATGCGAATTCAGGAGTCAAAACATCATTTGCAGTTCTTCTGACTCCAAAAGTTCCGAATAATCTTTTTTTATCAGACATAATTAAAATTCCTATTTAGTTTAATATTATTATTTCTGAATTTTTTTAAATAAATATATATTGTTAATTGATTATTCTCAGGCTATCTCCGCTTGATAAAATCAGCTCTAAAGAGGATTTATATTCTGTTATTGTTCCAACAACTTCAACCTTTCTGTTTTTGAAGTTTTCAATTTCCAAGTTTCTCGATTGGATTTCTGCAACTTGTTTTTCAAAGACTATCAATTGGATTTGGCTTTCGCCGTCATTTATTGTTAGAAAATAGTTGGTCTTTGAGCTTGATTCGGCGATATCCGTTATCACGCCATCGACACATACCTTCTCATCAATCATGGCCTGTGAAATGTCTTTAATGTCTACTTTTTTGACTTCAACTGAGGGGGTAAAGATCATTAGCCCCATTATTCCGATAAGGGCAGTTATCAAAGCTATTCTCAGCAATTTGTCATCTGTAATTTCCATGGTTTTTTAATTGTCTTTCAAAGTTAAAATAGGCGATAGGATTTTAACTTGTAAAATTTATTTAAGATTAAAAATATAATATGAGTATGTTTGAAAATCTGACTAAAACGGAATTATATGCAACCTTAACAGGCATCTTTACTGCATGTTTGATCATATCAAATATCATAGCAGGCAAAACATTCGATTTTTTCTCATTTACTTTACCCTGCGGCGTAATGATATTTCCAATAATCTACATTGTCAATGATGTCCTGGCTGAAGTTTATGGCTATGAAAAGGCTCGCCGCGTAATCTTGCTTGGATTTTTTATGAATCTTATTGCCGTGATTTGTTATAATGTAACAATTTGGCTTCCGGCTCCTGCATTTTTTGAAAACTCCGAAGCATTCAGCATAGTATTGGGTTCAACAGCAAGGCTGCTGGTAGCTAGTTTCGTTGCATATCTGGTCGGATCCCTTGTAAATGCAAAAATGATGACCTATCTTAAAAAGTGGGATGAGAAAAAGCTGTTTTTCAGATGCATAGTTTCAACACTTTTCGGCGAAGGGTTGGATGCATTGCTGTTTATCACAATCGGATTTTTCGGCACAATGCCTACAGAAGCTCTTTTAGTGATGATTGTTGCCCAAGCATTGTTCAAGACAGTTTATGAAATAATTGTATATCCTTTAACAAGATATGTAATAGGCAGTGTCAAGGCACTGCCGGAAAATTAGTATTTTTTTTAGTTGGTGTCATACATTGAAAGCAATCTTTCAACTGTGTCGGCGTCCATCGGGCCTTTATCCTTTCTTATGTTTTTAACGACAGGGAACCTTAGAGAGTAACCGGTTTCATACTCTGGGGATTCAACGATTTCGGAAAATGCAATCTCCAAGACTATTTTTGGTTCAACCTTTATTTCTCGGCCTTTTGTTGAAATCTCCAATTCCTTCATCTTACCGGTCAGATATTCCAAAGTCGCATCATCAAGACCAGTTGCGGCATATGCAACACTTTTAAACTCATTGTTTTCGTCCCTAAGCGCAACCAGATAAGATCCGACGAAATCTCCACGTTTGCCTATTCCGTAGGTTCCTCCAATGACAACCATATCCAATGTTTCAGGTTCCGCTTTGTATTTGAGCATTTTTTTACCTCTCAATCCGGGAATGTATGGTTCATCAGAATCTTTAATCATGATTCCCTCATGGCCTCCTTCGATTGAAGTTTCAAACAACTCTTGGATTTCATCAAGATTGTCCGGAGTACCGACTTTCATTGTACTTAGGTTCATTTCATCTGCGGAAGTATCCACAATACTTTCCAATGTCGCTCTTCTGGTTTTTAAAGGTTCATCAATCATTGGAACCTTGTAATATAATACATCAAATAAGTATAATTTCAAAGGAACATTTTCCATTGCCTTTTCCACATCATATTTTCTTCTGACACGATGCAAGATATTCTGGAAAGGCAGCGGCTTTCCATCCCTTGTTGCTATCACTTCACCTTCGACGATGTAGTCTTCATGAGGCAGATACTCATCAAACAGCTCAACTATTTCAGGCAATGCATGAGTAATGTTTTCGAGTCTACGGGTGAAAATGTTAATTTCAGAGCCATTTCTGTGAACCTGCAGACGTATGCCGTCATATTTGGTTTCACAAATCGCTTCGCCCATTTCGAGGATGATTTCATCTAAAGGGGGTGCAAGCTGTGCCAGCATTGGCTTGACAGGAGTTCCTGGAGTCAAATTAAGCTTCTCAAGTCCTGCTGCTCCTTGTTCTTTAGCGGTTCTTGCAACGACGGAAAAGTCATTTGTAAGCATCTGTGCCCTTTCAACAATTTCCTTATCAATATTGAAGGCTTGAGCTATTGCATCTCTCACCACTCCATCGCCTACGCCGATTCTTAACTCTTCTGTTATTGTACGTGTCAGGAATTTGGCTTCAGTAGCGCTTGCCTGACTTAATAATTCTAAAATGATTGCGATTTTACGGTTGGTTGATCTTGAACCGCTTATTGTGGACAGTTTGCGTAAGCTATTGAAAACGAAATCAATTGTTAAAGGCTGTGAGAAAAATGTCATCTGGGATTTTTTGGCATATAATTTAATGCAGGCAAGCCCAATATCTCCTTCGTCACGAACAGCATCTTCTACTGCTGATTGTGATGTTCCAACAGCTTCCGCCACTGCTCGCTCAACCAATTTTCCGCCAATTCCAATTTCTTCCGAACTCCAAGCGGGGAATACGACACCCAAAATCAAAAGCCCTACTTTTTCAATGGTGTCTGAATCTAATTTCTTCAGGTATTCAGCTATTATTTCAGTTTTTTCCAGTCTTTTTGTAGTTGCCTCAAGTGCTGAGTAAACATCTACCAATTCTTGATACTTCATCAGAAATCGCCTTTTGCTATTTTTACTGCACAATATTCTCCACACATCGCGCACATTTCGTTATCGTCAAGTTTGCATTTGTCACGGTATTTCCTAGGTTTGGACTTGTCCAGCGCAAGGTCGAATTGGGCTTCCCAGTCAAATTCTCTTCTGGCTTTGGCCATTGCAAGTTCCCTCTCCCATGCTTGAGGCAATCCTTTAGCGACATCGGCTGCTTCTGCTGCAATTTTTGAAGCGATGATTCCTTCCTTAACGTCTTCCAAGCTAGGCAAGGACAAATGTTCTGCTGGGGTCACATAACACAGGAAACTGGCTCCTGCAGTAGCTGCAATGGCTCCTCCGATTGCTCCTGTAATGTGGTCATAACCCGGTGCAATATCGGTTACCAATGGTCCTAGAACGTAAAATGGAGCTCCATGACAGATTGTTTTTTGAATTTCCATATTGGCTTTGATTTGGTTTAACGGCATGTGTCCAGGCCCTTCCACCATTACCTGAACATTAGCGTCTTGTGCCCTTTTGACAAGGCCGCCGAGGTTTACAAGCTCTTGAATTTGAGGGATATCGCTTGCATCCGCCAGACAGCCTGGCCTGAGGCCATCGCCTAAGGATAATGTAATGTCATATTCATATGATAACTCTAATAAATAATCGTAATTTTTGTATAATGGGTTTTCCTCTTCGTTGTGGTTAATCCAGGAAGCTATGAATGTTCCGCCACGGCTTACAATGCCCATCATTCTGTTTGCATCTTTCAATTTTTGAACCAGGTCTTTTGTAATTCCGCAGTGGAGGGTCATGAAGTCCACTCCTTCCTTTGCCTGATTTTCAATGGCCTTGAAGATGTCGTCAGGATCCATATCGATGATTTCCCTGTTTTTGGAAAGTGTTACGACACCCGCTTCGTAAATCGGAACGGTACCTATGCATAAATCTACCGCTTCCATGATTTTTTGTCTGAACAGTTTCAAATCAGAGCCTGTTGACAGGTCCATCAATGCATCTGCACCGTATTCCTGTGCCAATTTTGCTTTATCGATTTCCAGTTCAATGTCATCAATTTTGGATGATGAACCGATATTCGCATTGATTTTGGTTTTCAAGCCTTCTCCAATACCGCAAGGATTTGAATGTCCGTTTATGTTTTTTGGAATTACGACCTTTCCACTATCAATCAGTTTTACAAGTTTGTTAATGTCTATATTTTCCTGTTTTGCAACATACTCCATTTCAGGTGTAATGTTGCCTTTTTGAGCTTCACTTTTTTGAGTCAAATTTATCCCTCATGTTGACTAATCATTATGAATTATATAGTTTCAAGTATATAGAATTAATTAAATTTAATTTTTATGAGGGTGTTTACCATAAGAAAAATATTTTTTGATACTGAAACCAGTGGTTTAGATTTCATTAATGATAGGATAATAGAGTTTGCAATGATTGTCGTTGAAAACGGGAGTATTATTGATTCATATGATGAATTCATCAATATCGGAAAACCTATTTCTCAAAAAATTACGGATATAACTGGCATCACTAATGAAAGGTTAAGAACTAAGGGTGTTGATGAAAAAAAAGTTGCCTGTGCCGTTAAGGAAAGAATCACTGACAATACATTAATGATTGCCCATAACTGTCAATTTGACTTGTTATTCTTATATCAATTGCTAAAGCGTAATTTTCCAGACGACGCAGATGAAATAATCTCAAATTTAAAATGGTTGGATACCTTGACTGTTTTAAAAGATAGAAAGAAGTATCCTCACACATTAAGCGATGCTGTTGAATGTTATCGCATCGAAAAAGTTAATTTCCATAGGGCAGTCGATGATACAAAAGCATTATATTATGTAACTTTAGCTATGAAAGAAGAACGTAATGATTTGAAAGAATACATCAATATTTTCGGATTTAATCCAAAATATGGGGTTTGCGGACCTATAGTGCCCGGCATTAAGTATTACCCGCAAAGATTCAGATATATGATGGCCCCTCAAGATGAGATTTTACCAAGAATATTTTCAGATAAGAGGATAAGGTAAATCAGGATTGTCCTTTTTAGGCTTTTCTCCGCCTATTCTTTCAAGACGCATTTCTAAAAATCTTTTCCCATCTTCAGTGTGGGCAAAAATTGGTATTGATTGGCCCACTGTTTTTACGCTTTCTTTTTCACCAATTTCACGCATATGTTTAGATGAACAACCTGTAGCAACATCACAAACATCAAATAGTTTCCTTGCTTCTTCAGCTGTTCTTTTTGAGGTATGGACTACAAAAACATAAATGTTTACATCAGGATATTTTTCCTTCAATGCATTAATTTTATCAGCATCATCGGCCAGTGTAATGGTGACTGCTATATTCTTAAATCCTTTTGAAATTGCCATTTCGATTCCTTTTTCCTGGTCAATTTCAGCAGTTTCGGGATTCAAAACATTATCTTCTCCTAATTTAGCAGCTAATTCTGGAATTGGGCTTGTTTCTACAAGGCCTGAAACTCTGCCGCCAATTCCTTGGACAAGTTCCGGTTCGGTCACTACTATTGTTCCGCAGCCTTCCAAGACCATTACAACTGAATCGATTACTCCTTCATCAAGTAGGGTGCACATGATTTCAGATATTCCGAAGCTTAAAAAGTCTTTCATCCTTAATTGCCTTTCGGGTGTGCACATTCCAAAATCATCGATTCTGAATTGGATATTTTCGGCGATTACTTCTTTTGAGAGCTTTTTAATTCCACGATGGTGATCAAAAAGAGGGCAGTATTCCACTTCAGGTTCTGTCACGTCAACAACTTTTCCGTTTTCAATTGTTATCTGGCTTTTCCCCAATGCTTCAATAATATGTTTAGTCATGATTATAACTATTGTTAAAAAAAGTATTTAAGATTGTTTGTAATATATTTTGGAGGTTGTGTGGGAAGTGGCAGTACTTCCCACTAATATGGTTAGAATTCATAAATAAAAAAGAGGAGGAAAAAGGAAGAAATGTGGTGTTTCTTCCTTACATATACTGAACTAACTGTTCTTCCTGGTCATTTCCAGGTTTGACTTTATCGATTGCTTCTTTAAAGTATTTATATGGGATTTCACTAGCTTCGAGGTTGTCTCTTAAGGTCAACATTGCAGCTTCTCTGCAAACAGCTTCAATGTCAGCCCCGACATAGCCGTCGGTGTTTTTGGCTAATTTTTTAAGATCAACATCTTTTGCAAGAGGCATGTCTTTGGTGTGGACTTTAAAGATTGCAAGTCTTGCTTCCTCATCAGGTTCTTTAACTTGAATGTGTCTGTCAAATCTTCCAGGTCTCATAAGTCCTGCATCCAAAATGTCCGGTCTGTTGGTTGCTGCAATGATTGCAACGTCTTCAAGTTCTTCCAAACCGTCCATTTCAGTCAAGAGTTGATTTACAACTCTTTTGGTAACACCACTGTCGGTATCGTTTCCGCTGCGTGCGCTGGCTATTGCGTCTATTTCATCGAAAAAGATCACAGTTGGTGCTGCTTGTTTAGCTTTTCTAAATACTTCTCTGACACCTTTTTCAGATTCTCCGACCCATTTGGATAGAAGTTCAGGACCTTTTACAGAAATGAAGTTTGCTTCACTTTCACTTGCCACTGCTTTTGCAAGCAAGGTTTTACCAGTACCCGGAATTCCGTAAAGAAGTGTTCCTTTTGGAGGTCTAATGCCTAAACGTTGGAAGGTATCAGGGTGTTTTAATGGCCATTCAACAGCTTCCTTGAGTTCTTGTTTTACATCTTCAAGACCGCCCACGTCATCCCATTTGATGTCTGGGATTTGCACGAGGACTTCCCTTAAAGCTGAAGGTTGAATTTCTTTTTGAGCTGATTTGAAATCGTCTCCGGTAACTACTATTTTTTCCAATACTTCTTTTGGAATCTCTTCGTCATTTTGGATTTCAGGTAGGATTCTTCTCACTACCCTCATTGCAGCTTCCTTACATAATGATTCGAGATCTGCTCCGACAAAACCGTGGGTTGTATTTGCGATTTTGTCAAGATCCACATCATCTGCAAGAGGCATGTTTCTGGTGTGAATTTCCAATACTTCTTTTCTTTCTTCGGAATCTGGCACTCCAATTTCTATTTCACGATCGAATCTTCCTGGCCTTCTAAGTGCTGGGTCAAGAGAATCTGGTCTGTTAGTTGCACCAATCACGACGACTTGGCCACGGGATTTAAGGCCGTCCATCAATGTTAGAAGTTGAGCAACTGTTCTTCTTTCAACTTCCCCATTTGTTTCTTCTCTTTTTGGTGCAATTGCATCAAGTTCATCGATAAATATGATTGAAGGTGAGTTTTCTTCAGCTTCTTCGAAGTATTCCCTTAGGTTCTCTTCGGATCCGCCTACGTATTTGCTCATGATTTCAGGCCCATTGATTGCAATGAAATGGGCATCACTTTCACTGGCTACAGCTTTAGCCAGTAATGTTTTACCGGTACCTGGCGGGCCGTGCATTAACACTCCTTTCGGTGGTGCGATACCTAATTTTTCGAAGAGTTCAGGTCTTTTAAGAGGAATTTCAATCATTTCCCTTACCTTTTTGACCTCTTCTTTTAGGCCGCCGATGTCTTCGTAGCTTACATCAACGAGGTTTCCAACACCTTCGATTTTGCTTACGTCAACCGGAGATTCGTGAAGTTGGACTTCAGTATTAGGTCCGACAATAACGATGTCTTTTGGATTGGTGGATACTACTGCAAATTTGATTTCTTTCATTGCAGGGGTGAAGTCCATCAATTCTTCAAATAAGCTATTGAAGCCCATGCTTGGTCTAGGTGCTCTGATTTGTGATCCGATGATGTCACCTTGCACCATCACTTTACCGGCAAATAAACCGCGCACATCTCCTTGTACACGGATGTTATTTTCAATTGGAGCTAAAACGACTTTTTTAGCTTCGGTTGCTTTAGTTTTTTTAACTGTAACCTCTCCGCCGATTGTTGCTCCGGAGTTTTTACGGACTAACCCATCAATCCTGATTACTCCGAGACCAATGTCGGTTTGGGAAGGAAGAGCGATAGCTGCAGTTCTTTTTTCTCCGACGATTTCAATTAAATCCCTTTCTTTTATATCTAAATCGTCCATGACGTTAGGATCAAGTCTTGCGACTCCTTGTCCCACATCTTTTTGAGATATTGCTTCTGCAACTTTTAGTGTAATTTGATTTTCTGCCATGATTATCATCTCCTTTGAATGGCTGTAATGTAAATAAATGTAATTTGTCAAAATCTTTTTGTTACTTTTGGTAACTTTATTGACAAACTAATCTGTGTATGTCTTACTATATAAAGGTTTCGGTTTTTGAAGTTTTTCAAAACATGTTAAAAATAGTTTTTATACTTTAAAAATAGATGAAAATAGTTAATTTTATTATATGATAAATTATTAATTAAATTTTATTAAAAATAATATTAATTAAAGTGTTATAGTTGATTTTAAAATTTAATTACCTTATGACACTTTAATATTTGTTCGTATAGTTTGAAACAATTATCTGATTACTCCACCAAATCCTGTGAACAGTTTCTTGACTTTCTCAATATCTCTCTTGCAAAGGGCGGTGACTTCAAAAGTCAGGCTTATAAACTTATCATCAATTTGAGGCCCGTTATATGCATCGGTCAATTTAATGTCGATTATATTTTCAATGTTCATGACGGTATTCTCTATTGTTTCGACATGGACATTTTTTGGAAATACGCAACTGATCGATTCGGTTTTAGTATTCAGATTTTCAATCTTCCATTGGTAAAGTTCGATTGGAAGCAGGATTCTGATGTTTGCTATGCGAAGCTTCTTGATTTTGTTCCCATCTCGTAATACGGCAGTTTTCCCGTCAATGCTTTCAAGAATGCCTACATGAACCTTTCCAGAATAGATGTGCTTTAAACCGACTTCCTGGCCAATGGACTTGTTTAGATAGCTGTATTCATAACTTAATGCGCTGATCGCCTTGTCACTTCTACCCAAAGCATTTTTGATGTCGCCCATGTGCTTTGTCGCTTTGATGGCAATGTCTATGAATTCCTCTTCATCGCCATTGTTGATTACGTCTCTCAGTTCGACTACTGCATCAGCCAATGTATTTCTGATTTTAGGGCCATTATTGTTTCTGGATTGAATGTTATAGGTCAGATATGGGTTTTGTGATACTATACGCGCTATCATATCAATCATCAAATTGTAGATTGGACTTTCATAGTCTTCTGTCTGGGATATGTCCACGCTCAATTTTTCGATTGCATATGCTGTTGAGATGAATGAGAAATGAGTCAATACCTGAACTATACTCATCATGAAATCATGATGTTCGGCGGTGGTTTCGATTATCCTCATGTTCTTGCTGGCCAGATAGTTATAGACCTTATCGTACCATTTGCCTTTCTTATCGGCAGTCAATACAATGACCTGATTGTCTAGGGTGGTTGTTCTCGGACCGAAAATCGGGTGTGTTGGAATATATTCTATGGTTTCAGGCAGAACTTCAGCCATTGTTTTTGAAGGCTCTTCCTTAACGGAAGTCACGTCAACCATTAATGAACCCTCTTTCATGAATGGGGCCACCTCGCGTATGACTTCGGAAGTGAGGTGTATCGGAACGGATATCACTAATATGTCGCTTATATTCGCTATGCCTGCATTGGACTCAATATAGTTGACACCCAATTTCTCTGCAACTTTTCTGCCTTTCAAGTGGTCTCTTGCACTTATGTATACTTCAAATTCGTCTCTGAAGTAGTAGACGAGTGTTTTTCCTAACCCGTCACTACCTCCTATAATTCCAACATTCATTTCAATCATTAATTAATTTAAATTAGAACGTATATATAAATTATTAAAAAGAAAAATCATTGTGAATATTATGAAAATTATAAACGAAGATGAAAAAGAGGGGATTGTTGAAATCGTTCCCGAAACCCTGGATGACTTATGGCATTTGTCCCACATTGTGGAAGTTGGAGACAATGCATCTTCTAAGACAACCCGCCGTATCCAGGACAATACTGGAGACAAGCTCAGAAGCGATAGGGGTGTTAAAAAAACATTTTATTTGGGGTTGGATGTTGAAAATGTTAGTTTTCATCTGTTCACAGGCAAATTGAGATTGACCGGAGTAATTACAAGAGGTCCCGAAGATTTGATACCTCTCGGATCCCATCACACTTTGGAGGTTAAACTCAACACTCCGATAACCATTAAAAAGGAACGCTGGCCAAAATGGGCAATTAAAAGGCTTAACCAAGCTATTGATGCATCTAAAAAACTGTCTGCAATAATTGTTGTTTTAGAAGATGATACCGCAACTCTTGGATTGATGAGGCAGTATGGAATAGAGTATTATGGTCCTATTAAGGGTAATGTATCCGGTAAAAGAATAATCGATAAAAACAGGCAAAAGAATATTGTCCAATTCTATGAAAAGGTCATAGAATCAATTAGGAAATTCGATTCAATTCAAAACATTGTTATTGCAGGGCCCGGTTTTGTTAAGAATGATTTTTATGACTATCTAAAGGATAATCATGATGATTTGGCAAAAATATCAATCATTGAAGCAACAGGATCCGGCGGACGCAACGGAATAAGCGAAGTTCTGAAAAAGGGAACGGTCGAGAAACTAACTGCAGAAAATAGGGTTGCCCTGGAAATGAGTGCTGTAGATAATCTGCTCACTAAAATTGCTAAAAATTCTTCAAAAATTGCTTATGGGCTAAAAGAAACTAAGAATGCAATTAATTTAGGTGCTGTTAGTGAATTATTAATCTTAGATACTAAAGTTGCTAGCGAAAACATGGGCGAGGCCATGGAGATGGTTGAAAACATGAAAGGTGAAGTGATGGTCATAAGCAGCGAACACGAGGGTGGAAAGCAATTGGAAAGCCTCGGTGGCATGGCCGCTATTTTAAGATATGAAATTAATTGAATTTAATAGAATATTTATATATAATAAATGATTAAAATTTATAATGAGTGATTTATATGTTCTATTCGTCGGTTATTCTTGCATTTATTTTTGTTTTTATTTTATCTGCAGTAGGTACTGCGGTTTTAAATATCATTTTTAGGTTTTTAGGTACACGAGGATATCTTGGTAATTTATATCCGAATGTAAGGGGAGGAACCCCAAGGGCAATCGGCGTAATACCATTCATTATATTGTCTTTTTATATGTTGCCGGGCTGTAACACTCTAATTTTAATCATTGGTATTTTTGCATTAATCGACGATATTATGGGTAGAAAAAAATGCGAGCCATTAGGCATTGAATGGGGTCAGCTTTCAAGAGGCATTGGAATAATATTGGTTATTATTGTGGGTATCCTTGAAGGATATTGGATTTCCTCAATTTTCATAGCGCTTATGGTTCAGCCGTATAATATTTCAGATATGCAACCGGGTTCCACTTGCATAGTTACATTGATAATGTGTATTGTAACCATCATATTGATGTTGATTGTTGGATCTCCGGCCGTATGCGAATTACCGGCAGTTTATACTCCTTTATTAATATTTTTCGTATGTTTAGGTTATTGTCCATTGGATTTCTCCGGAAAGATTATGTTGGGGGAAGTCGGAAACCACACATTCGGAGTCGCATTGGGTCTGGCATTCTATATGGTTGGAGGATTATGGTCAGTAATAGTTCTTGGATTCATAACAACCGCATTTATTGCATTTATTAGAAGAAATAATTTGAGATCATTCTTATCACAGCAATTAAGAATACCTAATCCGACATTTGGCGATTATTTCATGGATGTGTTGACTGGTGGGGGCTTAGGCGACTTGCTTAGGAAATGGATTTTCAAAAATAAGCAGTATACAGTCGAATCCCCATTATTAATATCTTTAGGATTTAGAAGGCTATTGTACAATCCTTATGCATTCCATGTTGCGGATTATGGTGCAAAGAGGAAAATACCTAGGTTAGGTGGAGGAGATTAAATGAAAGCATTATTCTTCATCACCGGAAGGGGCTTAGGTGGTGATGCTGTTGTTGCTTTTAATACAATGAAGGCTCTTGAAAAGAGAGGTGTTGTTTGCGATGTCGCTTTAGACGAATCCGCTCCAGGAGTTTTATTTGAAAAGAATGGATATTCCTGGCATAAGGTTTCCATTCCTAATGCAGGAGGTCACTCTGCTACAAAATTATCTGCTATTAAAGGTGCTATTAAGTTATTTACTGCTACTTTTAAGGCAAGATCAGCTATAAAAAAGTCAGGTGCTGATTTTGTTGTTGGAGTTTTGGGTGGTGGCGCAATTGTTGGGTCATTGGGTGCAAAATTTGCTAGAAAACCTTGCTTTTCTTTAATTTCAACACCTTTAGATTCAATGGTGTGTCCGAAGTTCAATCAATCTTATGTATTGCCTGAATTGGATAAGTTCAGATGGGAAACCCTTCCTGATAATATGGATAAAGCTTTTTATCCATTAGCCGATAATGTCGGTGATGGAGATGAAAGCATTGCACTTTCCAAACTTAAGGAATACCATAATTTTGATGAAAATAAAAAGACCATTGTATTTTCTTCAGGTTCATCAATTTTTAAGGGCATGGTCGATGCCATTAATTTAGTTTCAGCCAATACCGACGAGTATAATCTGGTTTTGGTTGGTCTTCCATTGCATGAGGAATATATGAAAGAAATTGAGAATAACAGCAAGATAATTTATGCTGGTTATATTAATTGGATTAATCATTTATTTAAATTTGCAGATCTGACTGTTTTAACTGATGATGGAGTGTCTCTTGAAGAGGCATTAACCTGTGAAAAGCCTATCATTGCCCTTACAAGGGTAAAATGGGGAAGATATCAGAATATGGCGGGAGTCTTTAAAGGGGCCATTATCGAATCGGAAGTTTGTGATGTTTGCAAAAGTATTGATGAAGCCTTCGAAAACTATGATTCCTTAAGTGAAAATGCTTTGGTTTATGGCAGGCAATGCGCTCAGGCTGCAGACGATTTGGCTGATAGAATCTTAAAAAAATTAGAATAGTGGTATTATAACCACATTGTTTTTATTATCTTATAATTTGTATCTGTTGAAGGATGTATCTCTAAAAATTCGGCGTAGTCATCTAAATCGTAATCCATTCTCATTAGATAAGACAGATATGCCACATCACTCACAGATGATGGAGATATTGAATTAATTTTGTTGATTTTATTGTTTTTCTTATCAAACTCCACTTCTGTGTATCCTGTATCTCCAGTCAAGATGTTCCAAAATGCAGATGGACCTCCTATTCCTGGCATTGCAATAGTTGCTTTGTCTTCATCGGGGCATGTTGATTTTTCGTTTTTAACAAAACTCACTTCAGTATTCAAACTTAATGTTTGAGGAATGCAACTGTAGCTTACTTTATTTCCATACCCAGCCATATTCCTTGCAGCTGTGATGCCCTCCATTCTGGCTACTGGTGTCAGCTGATAACCTCCGGTAACGTCACCTGCAGCATATATATTTTCAACATCAGTTCTCATCATTTCGTCAACTTTTATGGTTTTGTCATTGTTCAGCTCAACAATACCTTCAACAATTTCGCTGTTTGGAGTTCTGCCGGTTGCAAAAAATGCGGTTCCTTCAAGTTCTTCCCCGTTTGCGGTTAAAACTTTATCTTTGAAAACTTCTTCAATATCGGTGTTTTCATAAATGTTAATGTTTGGGATGATTTTTTCCAGGACATACCTTTTTGTTTCTGCACTTAATGATTTTAAAAATGTGCTTCTTGCAAGAATATTGACTTCACTGCCTAATGTTGAGTAGATGTTAGCAATTTCACAAGCAATAATGCCTCCGCCAATGATGTTTAATTTTTCCGGAACCTCATCAAGTTTTAGAATGTCCTTATTTGTTAAACCGTATTCGGATCCTTTAACGTCAGGTATAAATGGGCGAGCGCCTGTAGCAACTAATAGATTTTCGTATTCGAAAGTTTCATTATTCACTTTAACAACGCCATCTTCAAGACTGGCTTCGCCATAAAGTATTTCATTGCCAAAGCTTTCATTTTCCATTTGATTCAATTTTCTTAAGAGCTCTTGTGTCTCTTTGATTTTGGAAACGATTTTGTCATAGGATATTTCAATCTGGCTTTTTAAGAATCCGTGATTGTTGAATCTATTATTTGTATCGATAAATTTTGTAACATCTGTCAATGCACAGACTACCATGCAACCTTCATTTAGGCAAGTTCCAGCAATATGATTTTTTTCAATTAAAAGAACTTCTTCCCCTAGTTTTCCAAGCTCAAGAGAACCTAATCTTCCCGCAGGACCAGAACCAATAACAATATTCTTCATAAAAAACCTCGTTTAGATAATTTTATATAATACTAACTTTGTAAATTAATATATAATTAAATTTGGGAGAGATAGTAATTATGTGTATTGCAGCACCTGCTCAAGTTGTTGAGATTAATAAAGAGGAGAATACATTATACGCTGACTTTGGTGGAGCAAGACAAATGGCCAAAATGGATCTTTTAGATGATGTTGAGATTGGTGAGTATGTTTTAATCCATGCCGGTTATGCAATTGAAAAGTTAAGTGAGGAAGCGGCTAAAGAATCTTTAGAAGCTTGGGAAGAACTTTTAGTAATGCTTGAAGAAGAAGATAGGGAAATGGAAAAAGCAAGACAAGAGCATCTTGATGAAATTAATAATCAATAGATAGACACTCTTGTTACTCCTTTTATTTTTAAAAATTCATTTATTAAATCGCCTTTAACAGGCTCTTCTGTTATTATTGTTAATATAGGACTTTCTTGAAGCTCTGTATCTTCAGCATAAGCCTGTCTTATGCCAATGCCTTTTTCTGTTATTAAACTTGCAGTGCGTGCAAGAATTCCTTCGCTTTCAGATCCGACTTCTATTTCAATTACTCCCAGGTCAAGGTTTTTTGCAATATTTTTCAAAAGTGTTCCGGCAGGTATTATGTTGCTGAACAGGTTATATAAATCTTCATCTTCACTTATCACTTCTATAGTTGATTTGATTGCTCTTCTATCAACATCTGCGGCTGTAGCTAGCGCCTTATCACTGATTTTTAAATTTCCGCAGTAAATTTTACCGTCTTCACTTAAAGAGAGTCCAAGTTCAATCATTTTTTCTGCAACTCTAATTCTTGCAGGATATTTTTTGAATTTTTCATTAATCTTTTCCCACATTTTAATCATCATTCCAACTTTTTGTACATTTAAGTTTTTTTATGTAGAATATAGTATATATTTATTATCATTCAAAAGGTAATTTTGTTGAAAAATTAGGATGTTGCTAAGGAGTAATGAAAACATTTCAAAAAGAGCATATTTTCAAGATAAAGTTGTTATGTAATGTAAAAATTCTTAAAAAAATAGTTTGAAGTAGGCTAGATGGGATTCGAACCCACGACCTCCCGGTTATCAGCCGAGCGCGCTAACCATGCTGTGCCACTAGCCTATTAGATTAGTGTGACAGTTAACTGTCAACACTTTAATTTTTATTAATTGCCATATATAACTGTTTCGGTTAAAATATGGAATTAATCAAAATTTAAAAATTTATCTGTTAATCATTTCGTTAATGGAGTCTGCCATAGCATGTCCTTCAACGATAATTTTTGCATTTTCAATTCCTTCAACTTTTTCCGCTCTGATTTTAGCATCAGCAGCAATACGAGTGATACTCATACAACCTGGATTGGTTGGTTTAAGGATAATTTCAGCTTGATCGCCATCAACAGTAATATTTTGTACAATTCCCATTTCTACAATACTGATTCCCATATGAGGGTCATTGATTACAGAAATAGCATCTTTAATATCATTCACTAAATCTTCTGACATTATTTAGTCTCCTATTTTTTATTGTATTTTATACTTTTAATCCAAGGTGTTTATAAACATTGTTATTTTTTTCAAACAAAAATACACTAAATTATTTTACTCTATGTTTAATCTTAACACCTATTCCATTTTCGCATTCTTCCATTTCACGGCCTGTCATTATTGCTTTTCCAACACCGACTACGGTATCATCTTTAACAACAACCACTTCGTCATTTGGAATGATTTTAGGGTCTGCTTTTTTAATTCCTGGTGCAAAAACAGTATTTGTTGTAAGATCAAAATCGATTTCAACAATATGGATTCCCAATTCTTTTAGGATTTCTCCACCAGGCAAATTTAATCTGTATAATCCATAATCTTTATTCAGCAATGCCAATTGCTTTCCATCGGATAATATTCTTTTGTGATACATTCCTTTGGTTTTAACGTCATCTGGAATGAATTCATCTCCATTTTCACCAAATTGGAATTTTGCAATGGATTTCAATTCATGCAATGTTTTTTCTCTTCTGTTAACTTTTTCATGGTTTTTGAGTTCCATTCTTAGATTATAAAGAGAATCGGGAGATGTTGGCCTTTCGTCTTGGCAAACATTTATGAAATCATCAACATAAGCTTCACAGGATTCCCGGTATCCTCCTGCAAGATTTGCGACAATGGTTTTTCCTTTGCAATATTGGGCTATTAATTTGCCGGTTTCTTCGATTTCATCCTGTGACCAGGAGCCTGTTGTGCTCACGTCATAAGATTGAATGGGGAATGTATTTTCAAGTTCCCTTGGACAAATTCCGAAAGGGGATGTTACAATCAATTCCTGATAAGAGCGGGTAAGCTTCCTAAATTTCTGGTGTGATTTGGAATTGGAATAAGGTTTTTTCATACTGCAAGGCAATAAAACGACAGTATCGCCGAGAGGCTTCATCATTTCCATTCTTTGTCTCCATCTCACAGCTTCCGGACGGTATAGGGACTCTTCGCTTGAACAAATTACTTTCATATTATTCCTCAAAAGCTTTAATCAATTCATTGTCTAATTTAATCAATCTTTCAATGTTATCGTCACTGTCTTTAATGTTTCTTTTCCATTTCTTTATAACAAAGTCAATATCCACTTCTTCACTGCCACTTATTAAGTTGTCCGCATGGGCAACAATCTTTTCTTCAAGTGTCCGTGGAATGTAGGATTTTTGTGGAAGTCCAAGTTCTATGGCTTCTTCTTCGGTTATTCCCGCACCGATGTGCCTTTCAATTATGTTCAGCACATCTTGAGAGTAACCATATCTTTTAGCTATTTCAACACCTTCAATAGCATGAGTGATGCCATGAGTCTTTGACCTTCCGATATCATGTAAAAGAGCGCCTTTCCTAATGAGCTCTTCATCTACATCATCAAAATTAGCAGCTATTTCCATAGCTTTTAAATAAACGGCTTTGCAATGGTCTATGACATTTTTTGGAGTATTCTCCTTTTCAAGTAATTCAATTTCCATTTTTATCTATTTGTTCTTTTCTGTAAAGGAATTAAAATTACTTTCAACCATATTAATGTCTTCTTTGATTTGCTCAATGGTTTCTGCATTGTCTTGGAATTCAAGTTCTTCACCGCATGCAGGACATAGGAATTCATAGTCTGAGGCTTCATCGAAATCAAGTCTTACATGTCCTTGAGGGCAAATGAAGAACATGTTGTTTTCTTCACGGTCCAATTCTTCATTAAGCATAGCCAAATAGTTTTCAGAATCTTTAATGATACGATTAATAATTTCATCTTTCTCGAATTTCCAAGAATATGTGAACCATTGTGTTTCGGGGTCTTTACTTCTTTTATAACTAGCTATTCCCATATCATAAAGTCTGTAAAGTATTTTTCTAACAATGTTTAGTTTTATTCCAGTTTCATTAGCAATCTCTTCATCGGTTTCAATTCCATCGTTTAATGCTTCAACAATAGGCAAATTGCTTTCATCTTCAACAATGCTGGTTAATAATTGTTTTACTAATGGATCATTTATCATTTAATTTCCCCTAAAATTATTAAATCAAATTATCATACTGTCTGAAAAAGTAAAAAAATAAATTAATTTTATGATATAAGATTTATAAATCTATATTAGTTATGTATTTTTTATTATAAAAATATATCTAATATTCTTCTAAAATCTCTAATAGATTTTCTATGATATAGTCTACTTGGTCATCTGTTAGAGTAGAATATATCGGCAGGCTTATCTCATTTTCAAATAAATTGTAGGCATTAGGATAATCAGCAATGTCAAATCCTAAGTCTTTATATGCTGTTAGCATTGGAAGTGGTTTGTAATGCACGTTTGTGCTTATTCCTCGCTCTTCCATTTTTATTATAATCTCATTTCTATCTTCTAGTGAAATGCCTTCAATTCTTGTCAGGTATAAGTGGCCTGAAGAAGAGGATTCTTCAGTAAAATGTTTTGGTGTAATTACTTTGCTGCCTTTAAATCCGTCATCATACTTCTTAATGATTTCATGTCTTCTTCTAAGCATGGAATCATATCTTTCAAGTTGTCCAAGACCAATTCCTGCCTGAACGTCAGTCATGTTGCATTTGTATGCCGGAAGCAAAATGTCGTATTCCCATGATCCCTTTTGGGTTTTTTCAAGAGCGTCTTTGGTTTGGCCATGAAGGGATAATATTTGCAGTTGTTTGTATAGTTTTTCGGAATCTATTTTTTCATGAGTTCTCCAAGTAACTGCTCCGCCTTCAGCGGTGGTTAGATTTTTAACAGCATGGAATGAAAAACAAGTAAAATCGGCAAGAGTTCCGGCTTTTTTATCATCTTTAATGGCTCCAAAACCATGAGCGCAATCAGCTAAAACAATAATTCTGCCGAATGCTTCTTGCATGTCATTATTCGCATTGAACAATTCTTTTTTATCTTCAATTATTTCAAATATCTTGCCATAGTCACATAGTATTCCTGCAATATCGACAGGCATTATCACTTTTGTCTTTTCAGTGATTGCTTCACTCATTTGGGAGTAATCCATTTCCTCCCTGTCTTTTTGGCTGTCAATCATTACGGGAGTTGCTCCCACATGGCAAATTACGCTGCATGTTGCAGTATATGTGTATGCAGGTACAATCACCTCATCGCCTTTTCCAACACCCAATGCCCTTAAGGTCATCTCCAAAGCTGTTGTGGCTGCACTTAAACAAACGGTCTTATCGCTGCCGCAATAAGCACTAATCCTTTTTTCAAATTCTTTTGTTTTTGGACCAGTTGTTATCCAGCCTGACTTTAATGCTTCAACAACTTCTTCGATTTCTTTTTCGGTAATGTCCGGTGGTGAAAATGGAATGTTCATATTATTTACTCTCCGTTAACTTCTTTAGGGTCCCTATAAGTAGGAACACATTTTTTCATGGTTTCTTTGATTATTTGTTTATCATAAATTTCATTGTCTATAATTTCTCTGAATGCATCTAATTTTTCCTCGATATCATCCATTGTAAAGTCCATAGGTTCTGTAATGAAGATTTTTTCATGAGCTGTGGCTTCAAGATTTTCTTCATCCATTAGCAACTCTTCATATAGCTTTTCTCCAGGCCTCAAGCCTGTAAATTTGATTTCAATGTCTTCACCAGGTGTTAATCCGGATAATTCAATTAAGCTTTTTGCCAAGTCATAAATTTTAACCGGTTCGCCCATATTCAGTACGAATATTTCTCCGCCTTTTGCATAGGTAATTGATTGCAGGACCAATGCTACAGCTTCGGGAATTGTCATGAAGAACCTTGTAATTTCCTTATGGGTTACGGTTACAGGGCCTCCTTCAGCAATTTGTTTTTTGAACAAAGGCACAACGGATCCGTTACTTCCTAGAACGTTTCCAAAACGGACTGCTACATATTCGGTTTCACTTTCCTTGTCTTTTGCTTGGATTATCATTTCACAAAGTCTTTTGGTAGCGCCCATTATATTTGTCGGATTAACCGCTTTGTCGGTTGAAATTAAAATGAAACGTTTAGTATGGTATTTATCACATGCATTTACTAAATTATAGGTTCCGAATACGTTATTTTTAATAGCTTCAGCAGGGTTATTTTCCATCAGAGGCACGTGCTTATGTGCAGCTGCGTGGAAAACAATTTCAGGAGAGAATTCATCGAATATTTCAAACATCCTTTCCTTATCTCTGATGTTTGCGATTATTGCTTGGATGTCGCTGTCAGGATATTTCGCTTTAAGTTCCAGTTCAATGTCATATAAGCTGTTTTCATATATGTCCAGCATCAAGAGCTGTTTCGGATTGTGGAGCATTATCTGTCTGCAAAGCTCCTCACCAATGGATCCTCCTCCACCGGTCACTAAAACCACTTTCCCGTTTATTAAGCTTTTTATATTGTTATTGTCAAGTTCAACAGGGTCTCTTCCAAGCAAATCTTCAATTTCCACATCCCTTAAGCTTTGATATAGGTTTTCTTCAGAAATAAGCTCCCTTAGCCCTGGCAACACTTTAACTTTTGCGTTTGTCTTATTACAGATTTCCAGAATTTCCTTTTTGTTTTGGTTATCGATATTCACAATAGTAAAGAAAATAGTGTCAATTTGATATTTTTCACATATCCTTTCTATATCATTCCTGTTTCCAATGATTCTTACTCCACCTACAGAGTATCCCATACGCTTTTCATTGTCATCGATAATTCCAATTATATCATATTTTCCTTTTAAAGTGGAGTTTAATGTTTTGATTATGTCATTGGCGGAATATCCGCCGCCGATAATTAATAATTTTTTTTGATTTTCAGGAGCATAGTTTATTCCCTTATTTGCGATATCGGATAATAATGCATACCTTATAACTAATCTATATACAACAATTATTATACCAATCAGGATTCCTACGGCAACGTTATATTTTATAGAAGGATTTTTCATGCCCAATATGTCTTCAAGCATTGATACGATAATTAGGGTTAAAATTGAAAGGAGTATATACATCAGATAATCTTGGTTGTTTTCATAGCGTATGATGTTGGAATATCTTTTTGTTAACCTGAATAGGATTTGCAAGACTATTATTGTCAATACAATGCCTATTATAATTTCATGTTTGGTTATGGTGCTTGTCGGATTCATTAGAAATGAATCGGTGATTAGCACAGATATCAAATAATATCCCAATACGACTGAAATACAATCCATTAAGGGTAATAAAATATTCCTATGTTTTCCAAATTTATCAATGTTCATTGGGTTCATCCTTTTATAAATTAATTATAAGTTATAATAATTTTTTGCATAACATAAATATAAAATTTTCTTTAAGCTATTTTTTCAGTAATTTGTGGCGAAAATGCCGGTTTATCTTTTTCTAATGATTACTGCAGGGGTATGGGTAATTGAATCAAGGTCTTCAATTGTGACTTCATCAATTTCAGTGCCCAAAACAGCTTTAACACTGTGTATTGTTTTCATCTCTGTTGAAAGTGATTTCTGATAATCTTCAGCGATATTGGCTATTTTTAAGGCAGTTTCAACATCAATCTTTTCACTGCATCCGAGAGGGGTTGATCCCATATTCTGGGACAGCTGCCCTTTGACATATCCGAAAACCCCATTATCCGCATCGATGCCTTCGATAGCTATTGGCAGTGCTGTAAAATATTTTCCGTTTTTCATGTAGGTCGCATCGGTATCTATTATCATAACGCAAACTTCCTTTCCAATTTCCTTTTTAATTTCTTTTGCAACCTTTTCAGGATTTTCAGGAAGCAACGATACATAGGTTCCAGGAGCATTGCTCAAATCAATTCCTGCTTCTGAAGCCGGTTTCAGTGCATGTTTCAGGCCGTATAGCTGCAAAACAACTTCCTTATGGGCTTTGGTTTCTTCAGGCAGCCTTCTCAAATTTTTGATTGTTCTTTCTTTTATCTTAAGCAAAGGCCCTAAAACGTAACCCCACAGATATTTGCTCCAGACAGTCGTTAAAAATTTTGCAGTCAGGGAAGGAGTATATTTTGATTCATCAACCAATCTGCCCTGTGAAACGGAAATTGGAGTTTCGGCTATTACCAAATAATCTCCTTCTTCCATCAATTCCTTTGCAGGGTTTATAATGGAGTCCAGATTGTCATGCGGTTTGATGTATCCGGTTTCGATTGGAATTACGATGTAATCTCCATTAATCACATGCTTTATATTTTCTAAATTTTCGCCTTTCATAAAAATCTTTATTAAAATAGATAATATAATATATAAACTAATAGAGTTTTAAATAATTATCTATTGGGGTTGTTTAATATGGCAAGAAAATTTATTACATATTTTGATAACGAAGGTAATGATTATACAGATGAATTGATTTTGGCTGTTAAAGATAAATTAGATGTCTCTAAAAATATTAAAAGAGTTTTAATCGCCTCATCTTCAGGCAAATCAGCATTAAAGTTATATGAAGCTGTTGGCGATGATGTCGAAATAATCAATGTCACTCATCACATGGGATTCAGCGGCGCAAACGAATCAGACATATCCGATGAAATGATTGAAAAACTTGAAGACGTGGGCATCAAAACATATTTCGGAAGCCATGCTTTCAGCGGGGCTGCAAGAGGGGTCACCAACAAATACGGAGGATATTCTCCATTGGATGTTGTTGCAGACACTTTCAGAATGTTTTCACATGGTATTAAGGTAGGTGCTGAAATCTCAATCATGGCTGCTGACGCAGGACTAATTCCGGTTGGTGAAGAAATAATCGCTATTGGCGGAAGAGGTCATGGTGTTGACAGTGCAGTTATTTTGACTCCGGTAAATGCGAAAAATTTATTTGATTTGAAAATTAAGGAAATAATCGCAATGCCAAGAGATTAAAAATAAGATTTTATTTTTTGGCGAAAAGTTTTTTAATAACTTATAACTTATAAATTAGTTGCATTTAAATATAAGTAAAAATAGAAATATTTAACAATTATTTTAAAGCAGAGTATGTGGGGTTAATTTGTGAAATTTATAGATGATGCAATCAAAGAATCCGAACAAAGAATGGAAGAGAAAGCACCTGAAAAACTCTCTTCAGATATTGATGATGATCTTATTGATATAATTAAGGGAGCTAAAACTAGTATATTTGTTGTTGGTGCTGGTGGAGCAGGAAACAACACTATTTCAAGATTAAACGAAATGGGTATCGAAGGAGCAACTACAATCGCAGTAAATACTGATGCTCAAGATTTATTTTACAGCCAATCCGCTAAAAAGATTCTTTTAGGTAGACAAACTTCTAAAGGATTAGGAGCAGGTGGAGATCCAGCTGTCGGTGAAGAATGCGCTGAAGAAAGCGAAGATGAGCTTAGAGATGAATTAGAAGGCGCAGACATGGTATTTGTTACATGTGGTCTCGGTGGAGGAACCGGTACTGGTTCAGCACCAATAATCGCTAAATTAGCTAAGAAGTTAGGTGCATTAACCGTTGCTGTTGCTACCATGCCATTTTCAGCTGAAGGAATCAAAAGAAGAGAAAATGCAGAACAAGGTTTGGAAAAACTTCAAGAATCTGCAGATACTGTTATTGTAATTCCAAATGACAAATTATTAGAAGTTGCACCAAATTTACCTTTAAACAAAGCATTTATGGTATCTGATGAAATTTTAGGAAGGGCTGTTAAAGGTATAACTGAGTTAATTACCAAAAAAGGTCTTGTAAGTTTAGACTTTGCTGATATTAGAAGCATCATGGGCGGCTCTGGAATGGCTATGATTGGTATGGGCGAATCCGATACTGGTGATAGAGCTTTAGAATCAGTACATGAAGCATTAAGCAGTCCATTACTCGATATCGATATTTCAAATGCTACTGGTGCTTTGGTTAACATTACCGGTAGTTCTGATTTAACATTACACGAAGCAGAAAAGATTGTCCAAGTTGTTGCTGACAAATTGGATCCTGAAGCTAACATCATTTGGGGTACTCAAATTGATGAAAGTCTTCAAAATACTGTTAGGACAACTGTTGTTGTTTCTGGCATTAAATCTAATTATGATGTTGGGACTACTCCTGAAATCGAGTATGCCGAAGAAAAATCAGAAACTGAGTCTGCTGATGATCAATTAGATGATTTCATTGACGGAATCTTCTAATTTTATCTTTTATTTTTTTTGTAAAAATGCAAACATTTATTAATGTTTAAAGTATAAATTACTTTATTACTATTATTTTATTATAATTTACAAATTCTTAATTTTGGGTATTTAAATGAATGTAGAAGAAACCTTTAATCAATTTATCAAAGACAGTAAAAGAGTATTGAAAGTAGCAAGAAAGCCAGATTTGCCAGAATATATGGAATTAGCTAAGATCTCCGCTATGGGTGTAGCTATTATTGGCGTAATCGGTTTTTTAATTGTAATACTTGGTTCTTTAATTGGTATTTAGAACCAATTACTTATTTTTTTTGATAGATATTAAATTATAATAATTTTTTTAGTAATGTCAATTTTATTCAAAAGTTTGTTTTTTTGAAAACTTTTAAATACTATTATTAATTATAAATATTAATATTATAGAAATCTTATTTTCGAGAATTTTTGTTCTTGATAATTATGACTTTTATATTACGTGTGATAGTTCTAAGCTGTTTAATCTGTTTTAGAATTAATTTGCACTAAACCCAGGGAACATGGGGGATAGCTTAATCAATTTCTGTTTGTTAGAACGGATTACTTAAGAATCTCCGATATTTAATGTTGGAGACGTTCAAAATATTTTTAACTTAATGTATGATTTTATTAACAAGAAAAAATTTTAAAAATAGGTGAATTTTTCATGGAAGATACTAATAGTTCCATATATGCTCTTAAGACCTCTGCTGGTCAAGAAAGGAATGTTGCCAGATTATTGGCACGTAAAGCCAGAACAATCGATGGCATAGGCATTTCTTCAATTCTTGTCCCGGAATCTTTAAAAGGATATATTTTAGTTGAATCTTCAACTAAGATTGATCTTAGAAATCCTGACTTAAAAGTACAGCATTTGAGAGGGGTTGTTGAAGGTAGTGTGGACATTACTTTCGAAGAAGTAAAAAGATTCTTAAAACCGGAACCTATTATTTCCTCTATTCAAAAAGGAAGTATTGTTGAACTTATTTCCGGTCCATTCAAAGGTGAAAGAGCAAAAGTGGTTCGTATTGATGAATCACGTGAAGAAGTCGTTCTTGAGTTAATAGAAGCTGCAGTACCGATTCCGGTTACTGTTAAAGCTGATCAAATTAGAATAATTCAAAAGGAGGCTGACTGATGGCTAAAGATACAGTCGAAG
>NZ_JBGUWC010000164.1:0-21165 GCF_045220775.1 Methanobrevibacter sp. | reverse complement strand
GGCAAGTACGATGACATCTCCACTTTAGATATGCAAAAAGAATTGCACAATAAGATTGAAAATTCAAAATTGATTGTATTTGATAATACCAAACACAACCTTCTAGTTGGAAAAAACAATGAAAAGATATTGGCTATTCTAAAGGAATTCTTTTAAGCTAAAAGATTATTCTCCTCAAGAATGGCATATTTTTCTTTAAATCTAACATATTTTAAGAGAGTTATTTTAAAAAAAAGAATAAAAAAAGGGATTGAATAATCCCTACTTTAAGTTTTTATTTCCTGCGATAGTAAGGAACAATGCTGAACAAAGACAATGCTAAAAGAGCCAAAGGATTACCGGTTGCCGGTAAAGTTTCAACTGAAGCAGCTTTAGCTTTATTAGCGTTATTAGCGGAAGCTTCACCAACAGTTATATTGCCTGCAAATTGGCTGTCGGGTTCTTGAATACTGTCATCAGATGTTACAATAGCAGCAAACAATTTTGTACCGGGTTCAGTTGCTAAAAATGTTACAACAACACTTTGAGTTTCACCTGCATCAAGGAAACCGAAATCAGCCTCATATCCTCCATCATATGGTACTACATCATATCCTCCATCATCCACTAATTTAAAAGTGGAGTCAGGATTACCCTGAAGGTCTGTAATGGCAAATCCCACCATAACATTATTGGCTGGATGTTCACCGAAGTTAGTTACAGTAATTTTAAATCTTACTTCATCCCCCGCTTTAGGATTTTTGTCAAGAACATCCACTTTGACAGCAAGGCTAGTCAGATTTGATGAACCACCATCAGCTGTTGCAACATCAGCGTCTTGAGCGGCTTGTGTTTCTTCATCTTCTGCTGCTGCAACAGGAGCATTATCCTCTTCACTTACAGCAATGGATTCAACATCATTATCTGCAGCCAATGGTTCAGCATCGACGACATCTTCTGCGACTACAGCACTAATAGACGCTACGAATACGAATATTAATAATGCAGCCAATATTTTATTTTTGATATTCATAGTTTATTCCCTCAAATTTTTTTAAACAAATTCGAACAAATAAATAAATCAACACCAAATATGCCCGATCCATATAAATCAGCATACCTAATCAACACCAAAATATATCCGGCCCATAAAAACCAGAATACACCTAATCAACACCAGATATGCCCTATCCATATAAAACCAAAACATACCTAAAAATCCAACTTATTACTGTTCACTAAGATATTTTATTTAATATTAAATAGAATATTCTACAGTAAATAATCTTAATATAAATGCATATAATAATTTCCATTTTTTGATAATTAATACTTAATAAACAATAACTTGAATAAATTGTAAAAATATTATTACAGTTAAAATAAAATAATCAGATTAGCTTATTATAATGTAGAAACCCCAGATTTGAAAAAGACTTACGAATAAGTTTCCAAAAACTGCCAGGAAAAAAATCGATTTTTACTATTGAAAAGGATAAAAAGCTCAGTACGAAACTTATCTTCTTTTAAAAAGATTATTGTCTGAAGAAAATATCACAGATAATCCTTAAAACTGAAAAATATGATAGAGCATACATATAAAAATTAAAAAAAAGAATTTAGTAATGACTTTGTGGAGTCATTCCTAAATGATGATCTTCGCTTTTCTTACCAGGTATTCCGTAAGCGTCTGCTCTGCATTGAGTGCATGCCCTGAATACCGGTATGATTTCTTCAACTTCCTCTCTGACCTTTTCCATCATGGAACAGTCAGGACGTTGATAATGTTTCATTTTAGCTAAAGGAATTAAAGGCAATACATTCATTAAGGCAGCACCTCTTTTTTTGACTTCCTTAGCTATTTCAACAATATGCTCATCATTCAATCCAGGAATCAATACTGAATTGACTTTTACAACCAAACCGTTGGCGGCTGCCTTTTCAACACCTTCCAATTGGTTTTTAATTAGAATTTCAGCAGCTTCAAGGCCTTTGTATACTTTTCCTTCGTATTTGATGAATGAATAAATCTCTTCAGCAATATCAGGGTCAACAGCATTTATTGTTACGGTAACAGAGTTTACTCCAAGCTCTGCAAGCTTATCAGCATATTTTGGAAGCAAAAGTCCGTTTGTACTCATACATTTAATCAAATCAGGTTGTTCTTTTGCCAATTTTTCAAAAAATTCAAATGTTGCCTCATTTGCAAGTGAATCTCCAGGACCTGCAACGCCTACAACGGCGATTGGACCATCTGCTGTAACATCATTGACATGTTTAATGGCATCATCAGGGTTCATGACACAGCTTGCAACTCCAGGCCTGTTCTCTTCATCATTGATATCTCTTGTACAGAAGTTACAAAAGATATTGCATTTTGGTGCTACTGGTACATGTGCTCTTCCGACTTTATCGTGCATTTTTTCGTTGAAGCATGGGTGTGCTTTTGTTATGTGTGCAAATCTTGAACCTTTGTGTTCATTCATACTACTCCCTCCTTAAATATAACTCCTGTTATTTTGTATTGATACGAACAAATATATAAACTTTTCTACATACCCTTGTTCAACTCATCGATAAACTCGTGTGCTTTTTCAATCCATTCATCTTTGATTAGCTCATCGGTAGCAACAACAGTTACGATATCTTCAGTGGATAGATCTTTGATTATTTTAAAGCCTTCCGGCAATATTCTGAAGACCGCATCATAAACACGCCTTTGCAAGTTAGAATGAGGGTCATCCACAACTTCTGACTTTAAACTGGTATAATCACCTTTGATTTCAAGCTGATATCTATTCGGTTGATAGATTTCATCTCTTGAAAATTGTCTCCATAACACCTTTAAAATGTTTGGAAGATAATTCTCATCATCAATTAAAATAACTGTTTTGTCATTTGCCTTATCATAAGTTAAATTGGCAACTTCCTCAAACAAAATGGCATTGGAAGTCTGCCTCATTTTAATAGCTAAAACAAATACAGGGTCATCTGGATTGACATAAGCCTTTAAATCATCGACAGAAGCTCCCAAAACCAAATCTTGGAAAATCTGTTTGATGATGATTTCATAAACTTCTGCACCCCTTTCATCATAGCATTCAACTAACATCAAATCAACCCTTTAAATGATTATTTATTATCTTGTCTGTGTCCCATTCCAGATACTAAAAGTGCAGCCCCTACCGCACCGATGTGTTGGGAATATTCAGGGACAATAACATTAATTCCACCTAAAGTCTCACTTACTGCTTCAACAAGACCAGAAATTAAGCTTGTTCCTCCCACTTGGATTAAAGGTTCACGAATGTCAATTTCCTGAAGTTGCTGTTCGTAAACTTGCTCTGATACGGAGTGACATGCCGCTGCGGCAACATCAGCTTTGGAACCTCCTGCCGCAAGTGTGGTAACAAGGTCTTGAATACCGAATACAATACAGTATGAGTTCAACATTGCTTTTCTCCAATCCCCTTGGACAGCTAAAGGACCTAATTCTGTAATGTCCACATCCAATCTGCGGGAAGTCATGTCTAAAAATCTTCCGGATGCACCTGCACAGATACCACCCATGGTGAAGTTATCAGGAATACCGTTGTTTACAGTAATTACCTTGTTGTCCATACCACCGATATCCAATACAGTAGCTTCTCCTTTTTGGCAATCTGCCAGGTATACCGCACCTTTTGCATTAACGGACAATTCCTCTTGGATAAGCTCTGCGCCGAATTCCTGACCCATGGTGAACCTACCGTAACCGGTGGTTCCAATACCGTCTACATCATCCCATCCGTAATCAGTATTGGCAAACGCTTCGGCAGCTGCTGTTTTTGCAGATTCGATAATGTCTTTTGTAGCGGTCCAACCGGTACCTATAACCTGGTTGTTTTCCATGAGCACAGCTTTTGTAGTTGTTGAACCGGAGTCTAAACCAAGAGTAAGACCTTCTTGTTTTTCACGGGCAAGAATGTTTCTGCGTGTTACAGTAGTAGCCAATGCTTCCATACGGATAAAGAGTTCATCAGCTTTTGTCCTTTCTGTAAATGAATAGGTAACTACAGGAATACGTGTATTGTTTTGAATGAATCTCCTTACTTCATTTCTGACCAGTGCAGCTTCGGCACATCTGAAACAGGTTGCAATGAACACCGCATCGGGCTTGGACCTGCCTTCAACAATAGCCATTGCCCTTGCAATCATCAGCTTCAAACTTGAACTTTGAGCTGAAAATCCGAATTTCTCATAAGACTCGTCAATGTAATCCAAATCGATTTCAGGAAGGACAATTTCAGCGCCGAACTTGTTTGCCGCCTTTTCAATCTCCTTTTGAATTCCACTATATTCTGTTCCGCATGAAACTAAAGCAATTTTAACCATTATTCTTCCTCCACGATAGTTTCTTCAAGTGAATCTACAAATTCGTTAATTTTATTCACCATAACATATGTCTCATCCTGATTGGTTGGATATTCAAGTTCCAAAACAGGAATACCTTTATTTCTAAGCAGGAAAATTGACAATTCATTAGTTCTTGCACAACCGATACAACCGAAACCGTATGGTGCGCCATCAACAACTATTGCCGCTTCCGCTTCGTCTATAAGAGGTCCGATTATTGCCATTCTTCCACGAACACCGGAAGGAACCTCAATAGCCGCATACTTAAGTCCTTTGATTGGATCATCTTCAGTAATATTCATCGGCGGAGAATCAATCTCCGGATCTTTGATTTTTTGTCTGATTTGTTTTTGTAAAACTAAAGGAGTATGACCTCTCCTTTCAAGTAAATCTGCTAAGATTAATGAATTTGGAGGATAAAGAGCTATTTTAACCATATTTTCACCTATTCCTTATTTTCTAAACATTCATTCATGATTTTTTTAAATTCGTCAACGTCAACTGGTTTTTTCTCTTCAAGTTCAACTTCTTTAGGGTTTTCTAAAGCTTCAGAAACAAAACCGAGTATTCTATATTCCTTTTCCATCTGGTGGAAACCTTCCCTTGGACCGAACCGGTGACCCCTGCATCTTCTAGGATCACCTGGAGCGAATCCCCTTTCCTTTGTGAAGATATGTGCTGGGTCAAGCTTTCTAATCTCTTCAATAGCTTTGTAGACATCTTCGCTTTTTCCACTAATCATTGATCCATAACAAGTGTTTTTGATGGTAAGCGGCAAGCCAAGCATGTGAAACTCACTGACAACCTGCTGTTCGCTTACATGAGCTCCTGGCCCAATAAAAATCATACGAGTAATTACATCAGGATCCCAATCTTCTGTACCTAAATCAGGACTCATTGTTAGATTCGGTGACATATACTTCAACTCCTTCTTTTAATTTTTCAAGACTGTCATAATCGGAGGTAACCTCTCCAATAATGTTTGTTGCCTCAAAGGTTTCGGCAGTTGGTCCGAATTCAATATTGTCTTCAAATCTGATACCGATTAAACCGGCACTCTTTGAAGCCATGTTTGTAATACCTATTTGGCCTCTAATAACCTTGTCGACAGGGTTATTTTCCGGAACCAAACCTTTGGCTAACTTTTTGTCTCCTTCAAAAATAACAATATGCATTCCAGGTACTGAAAAGTGAACTTTAATCTTACCGACAGGGTTTTCCAAAAGACCGGATAAGTATTTAAAGTATCTGACAGATCTTGGAGCATTTTCTGTAAATTTAATTGTACAAATATCTTCTTTCTTGACAGCTTTTGTTATCACTTGGCCTTCTTTTAGGATATCAATTGTATGTTTAGGGATTTGTTCGACAATTATTGCATCATCATCAACCAACCCGTCAATCATATGCTCAACGCCAACTTCAGATAACATCTTTGTAGCTTCTGCCTGAGTTCTATTCAAAAGCATCAATCTTTGCTGTTCAGATTTGACTGTAATGAAATCATTTTCCTTTGCAATGTCAATGATTTCCATACCGTTTACGATTCTTCCTACAGTAGTATGATTTGGGGTCAATACCCTATTTTCACGATAAACGAAAAGCTTGCCGACACCAACGCCCTTGTTTCTGACAGTAATGGTTCCTCTGTTTCTTAATGTAGTGTGTTCCTTAGGCTTGTCAATGCCTGCCAAATCATAAAAGCCTAAAAATGATTCACTGTCATATGAAACCTTAATTCTACCGCCTTTCATGAGTGAGAACAGATGCTCTACGCAAACCGGTGACTGCTCATCAATCTCAAAGGAAATATAAGTATATAACTCATTGCCTTCCTCCAAAACTGTGCTTAAATCAGAAACAGAAGCAGTATCAGTAGTTGTGCTTCTTTCGATAATAGGTTCGATGCCTGTTACCTTATCGTCATCAGTCAACTTCTCCAAAGTTTTTTTACCTCCGATAACATGCGCAAATATGCCCTTATTATATGGAGGTACACTGTAGACATTTGTCGTATTCGCCTTAAGCAAGATTAAATGAGTGGACTCATTACTAAAACTAGATAAACTTAAAACAACATCTCCCTCATAATACTTAAATTCGTCGGAAGTAGGTTCCAAATCTGTTACAATCGGACCGATGGCCACTTCGGTTGGAGTGGACCAGCGAATGTCCAAATCCACAAACTCCTCATATTGATTTTTCCACACGTCAACAAGAGGCTTTGCTTCATCGGATTCGTCCAATTGGATAATGATAGAACCTTGGTTTGTCTTAATTTTATACTTGCTAATATTCTTTTCAAGTTCTTTTTTACCCTTTATTAAGCAAATAATACTACCAGGAGTATAGGGCGCGTTAGTTTCATCAATCACATCTTGAATTGTTGAAGCTTCCGCAACGTCTAATTCTTCTCCATTTATTTTAATTAACATACAATCTCCTAACAAGAATTTTTAATATTATATATTTATAGCTTTATTATATATTAAAATTATTTATTTGATTTTCAAAAAGTATATTTAACACAAAATTATAACATTTATATGCGGAGAGAAATCATGACCATTACTAAAAAAGATATTTTATTAATTTTAATTATTCTTATAATTGCAATCAGCGCAGTTTCCGTAGCCAGCGCCTACTCAGGAACCGGTTTTACGCATGACATTCCATTTTCAAAATACCGCGATGTGTCCAATTCAAAAATTTTAAATAGATATAATGACACTGAATGCCATGTCGAAAAGACTGGAGTCTGCACCCAAGTCGTTGATGGGGACACCCTTTACCTGGAAAGCGGCGAAAAGGTGCGTTTGGTTGGAGTGAATACTCCCGAACGGGGCGTTGAAGGATATATCGCATCAAAAAACTTTCTTCAGAAATTCTGTCTAAACAAAAAAATTGGCCTGGATGTGGATAAGGCCAAAAACAAGGACAAATACGGCCGTACACTAGCCGTCGTTATTGTTGGCGGGAAAAACGTTAATGAGATGCTTTTAAAAGAAGGACTTGCCGAGATAATGTACATACCTCCAAGCGAATTCTATCCGTATAACTGGGCGGGTCCATCAACACACATCCCAGATTCATATAAAACATATACCCATACCCAAAAGGACACAAGCTCAAGCTCCGGCAGTTCTGGAAAATACATTGCAAACTCCAATTCCGGAAAATTCCACAAATCCACCTGTACATGGGGTCAAAAAACAGCAGAACACAATAGGGTATACTTTACTAATAGGGATGCTGCAATATCTCAAGGATACATACCGTGCAAAATGTGCAATCCATAACTTTTTAAAATGACCAGAATATTGATTTTAACCTTGAGAAAACTATTTATAGGAAATAAGACCTATTTAATAATTGAATTAAAATATTAAAGGTTAAATTATCAAATAAATGCAATTTAACCTCATTAAATCAATATTTTAATATTCCAACAATTTTACTAGGTGATATCAATGTTTGAATGGTCGGATTTTTGTGATGTTGCTGATGAATTGGCTAATAATTCAAAAGAAGCATACATCCGATCCTCAATTGACAGATACTACTATTCATTATTTGGCTCTTCAAGAGAATATTTAATCAAGCAAAGAGAGAAATATTTTCTAGAAAAGGGTGGACGAGAATTCACAAAAAAGTAAGAGATGAATTGATTAAATCAGAAAATCCAAATGAAAATGAAATAGGAGAACTATTAGATAAATTTAGAAAATTTAGAAATCGTGCAAGTTATGATAAAGATAAATTTAGCAATGAATATTTTGAAGAAACATTAAATGCAATTAAATCCGATATCAAAACCGGTTTTCAATCACTAAATTATTTAAAAAGAAATCCCCTAATAAAAAGGTGGCGCAAATGAACAAGCTTAAACAAGTAGAAGAACTGACTTACAACACCCAACTTTTTGATGAAAAATTTAATGAATTATATGAAAATTACACTTTTGAATCAGAAAAAGAATCATATGATTTCATTAAAGAGCATCCGGGACTGCTATTAATCCTTGATGAATACACTCCCTGTTTAAAAAAATATTTTCCAAATGGAATTTTTGAGCTAACGGTAGATATAGACCCCGAAATCATAACATGGAAAACACTAATACTCACAGTTAAAGTGGATGAAGAAACATTTAATAATGGATGTTATGAACATCTAACCTTCATGAGAAGGCATTTCAGACCGTTAAGACGTGAATTAAACCTAATGGGTGAAATAATGTTAATGTCAATGGTCAATAGATGAGTTAGAATAACTTTAACTTATCTAAAAATGAATACTGGATTTTTTTCCTGATTAAACACTTCTGCCTGCTGGTCTTTATAATTCAAATAAAGACAGTTAGTGTCTGTAACCTCACCAACAACTTCTGCTTTAATTGAATATTTTGCCAGATATTCTTTGATATAATCGCATTTATCTTCATCAGCAGTAAAAACAAATCCTGAACCAGGATATGACCTGAGCCAATCAACCCATTCGACACTTTCATTTCTAGGAATGTCCTCCAGATTAACGACAGCACCTTTGCCTGAAGTTTCCAAAAGCATTTCCAAGGTTCCTAAAATTCCAGGATTTGAAATGTCCTTTCCAGATTTAATGTAGTCATGTTCTGCCAAGTATTGAACTGCAGTAATTTGATCACGCACCAACTGGGCATCCTTGTCATAAGTTGTATCCCAATTTAGGCTGAACATTTCATGAGGCTTTCCGTCAAGGTCAATTGCAACAATCACCTTATCTCCAACTTCCGCTCCAAAACTGGTTATGATCTTGTCTTTTTGAGCAATACCTGCAATAGCTACTCCCAATGAATCAACTTCACCATCGGGATGCAGGTGTCCTCCAACCATAGGAACACCAAATTTTAGACAACCGTCTTTGATTCCGTTTAATAAATCTTCGTAAATCTTATCATTGCTTATTGACATTATGTTGACCATGGCCAATGGTTTACCGCCCATTGCGGCAATGTCATTTACATTTACCAGAACGGAGCAGTATCCTGCCCAATATGGGTTTACATTCATTATGTCGCCCCAAATTCCATCGGCAGCCAAAAGCAGTACCTGATTATTTCCAATGTCAACAGCTGAAGCATCATCTCCAATGTCAATTACGACATCTCCGGAAACATTATAAGACTCTTTCAAAAGAGAGATTACATTATCAATGGAGCTTTTACGTGATACTCCCTTAAATTCTTGAATTTCTTTAACAAGATTTACAAAATCCAAAGTTACACTTCCAGTTTAATTAATAAGATTAATTTTGTATTTGCAGTTTATATTTTTTATTATATCTTCAATTTTGTCCTTGACTTCATCGATATTCTGATAGTCATAGGATTCCCGTTTACCGCCAAAGATTATCCTTTTAATATCTTGACCGACGATGTCATCAAAACCACTTTCAACCTCAAAGATGACAGAATTTTTAACCTTAAATCCATCTTCCACAACCTTGTCCAAATCCCCATCGGTTATTCCAATTATAGGTATATCAAATCTGTACAGAATATCGGAAGATATCAAAGTCGTATCATCGCCGACAGTGATTACCACACTGGAATCCCTGAACCTGTAAACATCTTCACCGGCATGGTCCAAAAATGTAATCTTAAAGTCATTAGGCTTTTCAGTCGAGATAACACGGGGAATGACTTTGGCTTTTCTTAAAAGACCTGTCTTTATAATTGCAGAATCAAGGTCGACCTCACCAAGCTTTTCAAGACCGTGCTCCTTTAGCTCGCCACCTATGATATCGACAATATGATTGTCCTTTGCTATTAATGTTAATTTATCAGAATTTGTTTTTCCAATGACAACACTGTTGACCATGATGTTTTCACCGGGGCTTACCCCATGAACTATTCTTTGATTGAATCCTGGATTATCGCTCTTGATATGATTATCATAAACCTCATCAGGCTTTACAATGGCCAGGTTCAATTTTCGAGACAGCTCCTCAACAATGTCAAGGTCATTATTCCATGGAATGATGCTTCCATCCGCTTCGCCGGGCCTTTCAATCTGAATTACCGGAATGTTATTGTCATCGATCTTATCAATATAATGGTTATAGACCTTGTATCCGAATACCTGACCGGTTACATCGGACTTGCCGTAGTTAAGCAAAAATATCAAATCAACATTATCATCATAAAATATTTTTAGAGAATCGCTTGGAACAAGCTTTTTGGTTATATCGATTACATTTTCCAAGCTGGCGTCAATAACGGCAGTTCTGCCCATGGTTCCTCCAAGCCTTGCCTTTACATCACCGTAATTTTTAAGCAAATCAATTAATTTTAGGGCATAGCCTGAATCAATAATGTTCGGCCCATGAACCACAATACCAATTCTCATCTGTTCACCTTTATCCTTTTCTTAAATATCTTGGATCCGCAAATTTCACAGTCATCAAATGGATAATCATCATCATATTCCTTTTTGCAGCCTTCGCAAACCTTTTTCCAATTGTAGATTTCTTTAATCCCCTCGGTTATGATGCCGGAATAGGGAATATTCATGATTTTTAAAGTGTTTTGAATTGTATAGTCATCACTTATGACCTTAACGTTCTTTCCCTCTTCCCTTAACATGTATGCCAATGCAATCAGTTTTTTGTCAGGTAGGGATAACCTTAAAATATCACCTGATTCAGAAATTATATTATTGACACAAGTTATATACTCAGATGACACATCTTGTATAACTAACTTGCCTTCATCAATAGCCATGTCAAACATCAATCTTGATTCAAAATCCTTAATTTCCTCAGTAATTTCAGGAACCGTAAAATTGTTGTTGGAATCAATTTTGAATCCATTGATAAAGGCAGATGCATCTAATACATAACAGATTTCCATGTTGATATATTAAATCTTATAAATTAATAAATTTTAGCAATTTTAAAAATCGCTTGGTAAAAGTTTGGGAAATGTATGGGAGAAGATAGGAATAAGTATGGAAAACCCTTGGGATAGATATTGAAGAGATTTGGTACAGATTTGGAAAAATCTATTTAAATTTAGATGAAAAAATCTGATATTATAAAAAAATTGGAGGAAACAAAAAATGAGCACTCACAATGAAATAGATGATGACATCAAATTTCTCGCACAATCCGAAATTCGATTAAAAATTCTAAGCGAACTATACTATTGCCCAAATAATGTGCATGGCCTTGTCAGAAATACGAATATAAACTACAGCTCTGTATCAAGCAATTTATCTAAACTAGAGCAGAATAACCATATAGAAAAGGTAAACAACAAATACCATGTAAATCCGATGAGTGAAATATACTTTAAGGTTTTGATGGATTTCAAAAGCAGCATTGATTTAATAAGAGCTTACGATGGATTTTGGGACAAGCATAACTTGAATAAATTAAGCATGGACTGTTTAAAAAATATTACAGATCTAAAAGATTCAAAACTAATTGAAACAACACCGATTGACATTTATAAAACCCATAATATCACCAAAGACCAATTAATGAAAACAAAATCGCTAAAAGCAATCTTTCCATATCTCCATCCTGAATATCCCCAATTGATTGAAAATATATTAAAAGACAAAGGAAACGTTGAGATAATAATTCCAAAAAGCATTTACCGAGCAATCACATCAAAAATTGATGTTAAAATAATGAAAAAATGTTCTAAAACTAAAAAATTAAAAATATATCCTGTAAACGATGATTTACAAGTATATTTAACCATTTGCGATGAAAACATGAGCCTAGGACTGTTCAAAGATGACGGGAGCTTTGACCAAAATAGGATACTGGTTTGTGAAAGTGAAAAATCACAGAAATGGGCTAGAAATTTGTTTGAAACAATAAAATGCGATGTGATAAAATGACCTCAATTCAAACCAAAAAAGAACTTACAGAGGAATTCAAAAACGTCAAATATATTCTGACTTCAAGCATGAGAACAAAATTGCTTTTAGCCATTTATGAAAAGTCTAAAAATCTAGAGGAATTGCGAATTGAACTGCAAAAGCCATCTGCTACAATATTGCATGGGCTTAAAGAATTAGAAAATATCAATCTCATCAAAAAATCTCAAAAATACTATGAATTAACATCTAATGGATATCTATTGACAACAAATATGGTGAAGCTGATAGAAAATTGGTATTCACTGAACAAAAACAAGACATTTTGGAATAATCACGATTTAAGCGATATTCCAGAAGAAATGTTGAAGAATATTTATCTATTGAAAGATGTTGAATATGAAAACTCAACTACAAGTGATTTGTCAAATGCGTTCACCAAATACATAAAATTAATTTCAAAATCAACAAAACTACAGATAGTACTACCAATTTACTCAGAAAACCATTTCAAACATATAATTCTACTTTTAAATGAAGATAAGTTTAAAAAATTAGAATTAATTGTAAGCAAAAATATATTAAATTCTATTAAAAGAAACACCGATTTAAATAAAGCATTGCTTAAAAACAGGAAAGTGAAAATAAAATGCGTTAATCATGACTTGAAAATATTTTTAACACGTTCTAATAATTTCATGTCATTAAGTCTGTTTTTCAAGGATGGGCTTTACGATGACTCACAGATTTTGATTGGTAAAGACAAAAATGCCATGAGATGGGCGTTGAATCTGTTTAAATCTTTCTGATTAATTTTGTGAGAGTGGTCTAAATGACAAATGAGGCTATAAGACTTACTAAAAAAATATATGCATTGAACAATAGGGAACTTTCAAATCTATTAATTGGAAGAAAAGGTGGTAGAACAACAATAATGATAATAGATAAACTATTATTAAAACCGTATAACGCTAATGAACTGTCTAAAATATTAAATTTAGATTATAAAACAATAGTACACCACATAAACATTATTCACAACCACAAATATGTCGAAAAAGAAGAGCTTGAAAATTGTATTTTATATTATCCAAGCAATAAATTATTTAATTGCCTAGATGAATATAAACTAATTAAAGAGTTTCTCGAAATCAAACAATAAGGTGAAAAAAAAATGAAAAGTGAAACTGCTAGTGAACATCAGAAACAGTCATCAAAAGACATCACATGTGGAGTAATCACCCTAAGCGATAGTAGAAAATCAAAAAAAGCTGATTTGTCTGGCCAATATATGGCAGAAGAAATTGAAGCAAGATACACTTTAAAATCAAGAAGTTTAATTCCTGATGAAAAAGAAGACTTGATTAATGCTATTGAAAGTATGATATCTGAAGATGTTGACATTATCCTAACAACTGGTGGAACAGGTCTTGATCCCCGTGACATCACTGTTGAAACGGTTGAAGCACTTTTCGAAAAGAAATTAGATGGTTTTGGCGAAATGTTTAGGGCAAAATCCTATGAGGAAATCGGTGCAGCAGCATTGCTTTCAAGAGCTACCGCTGGAATATACAAAAAAACAGTTATTTTTTCCATGCCAGGTTCACCAAATGCTGTTAAAACCGCATTCAGCATAATAATTGATGAACTTCCTCATTTTGTCCATCATGTAAAAAAATGATGAAATTAAATTTTCATCATTAATTTTCTTTTTTTAGTCAAAAAATTCATTAACACAAATCAAAGGTTCTAAAGTGATTCCTTCTTTTTCAAACTCTTCAACAGCCCCTTCCTGCCTATCCACAACAACAAAAGCTCTTTTTACATTTCCACCATTGTCCTGAATAGCTTTTATGGCTTTCAAAAGGGATCCTCCTGTTGTTGAAACATCTTCAACAACAATGACATTGTCGCCCTCATTAAGTTCGCCTTCAATGAGTTTAGAAGTACCATAACCTTTCTTTTCTTTGCGAATCATCAATAACGGAAGTTTTGATTCAAGTGAAACTGCTGTGGCTATTGGAACTGCACCCAATGCAGGCCCTGCAACCTTATCAATCTCTTCAACATTAATCTTTTCAGTTATTAGCTTGGAAATTGTTGATAAAATTTCAGGTTCTGTAATGGCTTTTTTCATGTTAATGTAATAGTTGCTTTTCTTTCCGGATGATAAAGTAAAGTCCCCTTCAAGAAATACTTCATTTTCTTTTAATAAATCAATTAAATACTCTTTAGAAACCATGCAGATCAATTAGATATCATCTTCGCCTTTAAGTAAAATTTTATCACCAATTGCTTTTACAAGTTCCATTGGCACCATATTTTCACTGGCTTTGATTTGTTCGGAAAAACCTGTTTTTTTAATAACTATGTCAGTGATTTCAAATGTGTCCTTATCAAAAACAACATCGGCTACTTTTCCAACGATTTGAATTTCTGCATCAAGAACTTCTTTGCCAAATAATTCATCTTTAATTCTCATAAAAAACACCTTGTTTTTTATATTGTATTTTCAGTTTAAAATACATTTAGTTTCATCACCGACCATATCATGATAAAATTCAAGATTTTCATCATCAAAGTTGACAACATGAATCATATCATATAACTCATCATCCAGTTCGGGATTGATATCATACAGTTTATTCGGCATGTCTTTGATTAAATCCTTATTAAAAGCCAATCTTTTATCGTTTTCGAAAATAGCTCCATAATAAATATCAGCTTCAACCAAATCCTGGAACATATGGCTTCCAAATGACAATTCCGGAACATATCCAACTTTACTGTAAGACTCTTCAAGAATAGCGCTGAATTGACTGATTTCTGCAAATACGACTGGAATTCCGAGTTCTGGTGAAGAGGTTCCGATTCTTCCCGGAACAATCAGCATTGATGTTCTATCATTCTCTTTACAATAAGCGTTAATCTCACCAACTATCCTTGCAATCAGGCTTTTTTTGGCATAAGGATATTCATAATACTTATGAGAATCGACATAGACCAATGTTTCAATGTTTTCTTTTCTTGATCTTCCCATAGATGCGTTCTTAATGTGGAAATAGGTTTCTCCAACATCATTTGGAATTTCAATTTCCTCTTTGGTTGTTGAGATTTGCAACGGTCTGCATTGCAACAGATTTACAACAAATGAGTTATCTGCACCGATATTTACTGTATATTCAACATCAACAGGATAGTCATAAGCTGTTTCAAGAGTTTTAAGCAACTCTTTCATCATGAAAATAAACTTGTCATTGTTAACGATACCATTACAGTTTACAAAGACAATTTCCCTTCTTCTACCTCTTTCCCTGAATCTTCTCTCGGCCTCAGTATCATGTTCTATTACAGGCCTTTTTGCATATCTTGGAAGCACTTCAAGGCCTTCCTCAACCGGAATCTCATGAAGGGAAACCTCTTTTAAGTCCAGGACATCAAGAGAATGTTGTGAATATTTATGGCGTTCCGCAACGTTAGGATGGTCTATTGCATGAGGCCTGTCCAGGTTGATGATTCTTGGATAATCGTTTTGAGTCCTGTCTACAGCTTTTGTACCGAGACCCATAACTAATCTGAGCATTCCTCCATTGTGTCCCATATCAGGCTGCGGTGAATACGGACTGTATGAAAATCCGACACCTGCAATTGTAGGGAAGAAATAATCGTCATAATATGAACCTGAAACCCTTTGAACCAGAAGCCCCATCTGTTCATCGCAGTCATCCAAATTGTTTAATGACCTGTATTCCAATGCTGAAATGTTCATTGTACTTGCATAAACGGTTTTTACTGCTTCTTCAAATGCCTCCAATCTCTCATCTAGAGATCCCTGATTGACACAGAATACTGATTCATATTTTCCTGCAAATGCGTTTCCGAATCCGTCTTCCAAAAGACTGCTTGAACGGACGATAATCGGGCTTTGACCAAAGTAATCCAAGACTCTCCTGAACTCGTTTTTAATGTCTTCCGGAAATACGCCGTTTTTTAAACCTTCTTCAAGTTCCTTACCTGCTTCGTAGTATCCTTCTTTGGTTCTTTGCCTTACGCGAATGTTCCACAAATCATTGAAAACTATGTAAGTGTAAAACAAATCGGAACCGATGTAGAATGAATCGTCCGGTTCGAAATTGGCATATAAGTCAGGCCTGTCTTTTTCAATGATTTTGCGAGCCAAAAGCATACCGCAAGCCTTTCCACCAATCATTCCGCTTCCGACTAAACGGTTGTAGACGTTGATGTAGTCTTCATAGTCAAAGTATTGCTTGATTTTTTCAATCACCTTATCATCTTTGGCCATCATCATGGAGCACATCAAATCACACCTGTCAGAAACATCGACACCGTTTTGGCGCAAAAGCTCTGTAGCTGTGAAAAACCTCTCCCAACTGTCTGTGCTTTGCTCGTTATTGTAAGCGGAAGCTGAATTGATTACTTGATAAAACTTAGAAACCTCCAAACCGTCGGTCAAAGTTGTTACGCTGCCGGTTTCAGGATTGTACTTATGGCCTAAAAACATTGTCTGGGAATATCTGTTCCACACTTTTAGAGGGTGAACATAAACATCATTATTGTTAGAGTAAACATCTAAAAACAACTGGGTTGTTTCCCTTATTTTTGCAATGGATTCAAAGGAATGTTTTCCTCGAATGACAGGGAAAAACGCTACAGTATCAAGAATGAATAGATATGGACAGGTCACTCTGAAAAAGTTTCCCATCATCAAATCTGTTGCCCATGCGGCCTGCAGGTCAGAAAGGCAGTCAAATACATAAAAGGCATCAAATCCCTCTTTAGTAATGATATTGTGGACTTCCAAGGTAAATGACTCGAACTGTTCCATCGGATCCACTTTATAAATTTTAATTCCGTTTCTTTCAATCATGGCAAAATCAGTTTCGGGATTGTTTCGCTCAGCTTCCAATTCCTCAAAATCCTCATCGGTCATTGGAATCAAAGGCTCATGCTGTCCAAAATTAATATAAATCAAGTTCCTTTCATCTTCAAGAGCCTGTTTTACATAAGGATTAACGAAATAAGAAAACTCTTTAAGATTAGAAACCTGCCATACTACATTATCCCCTAAACGGATGTTGTCCAATGTCTCATCCAACTCTTCAATTCCTGATTTTACCCTTTCAAAAGCTGCCATGATAAAAACTCCCTATTGTTCAGTTTTTAGTTAAAATTAATTCTTAATTTGAAGTATATTCAATTTAATATATAAAAATATTGAATATCATTTAATTTGTCGGCAAAATGACTTCCGATTGGCGAATAGGGAAAAATGATATCCAAATGAAAAATTGTATTTAGTATAAACAACATACTAACAACATTAGTTTAAAGGTGAATGCATGGAAGAAGAATACTTAACAGTATCTCAAGTAAATGCCTATATTAATAAAAAGCTAAAGATGGATGTGAATTTACGAAATATTTACATCAAAGGTGAGATATCCAATTATAAAACCTATCCAAGCGGACACAGCTATTTTACCTTAAAAGATGAGAATTCACAAATTCCTGCAGTAATGTTTAAAGGCAGGAAAGCATCCCTTAAATTCAAACCTGAAAATGGGATGAAAGTGATTATTAAAGGTAAAATTGAAGTTTACGAAAGGGATGGGAAATATCAGTTATATGCTTCAACGATTACTGAAGATGGAATTGGAAACCTGCACGTTGCTTTTGAACAGCTTAAGAAAAAACTTAAAGCTGAAGGCTTATTTGATGAAGAACATAAAAAAGAAATTCCAAAATATCCAAGAAGGATAGGAGTTGTTACTGCACGAACTGGAGCTGCAATACGCGATATCATCACAACAATTGAGAAAAGATATCCTTATTGTGAAATATTGGTATTTTCAACACTAGTCCAGGGAGACCAAGCTGCCCCGCAGATTGTCAGAAAGATAAAATACGCACAACAATTTGACATTGACACATTAATTGTCGGACGTGGAGGAGGGAGCATAGAAGACTTATGGCCTTTTAACGAAGAAATTGTTGCAAGAGCAATTTATGAATGTGAAATTCCAGTCATAAGTGCAGTGGGTCATGAAATTGACTTTACAATATCTGATTTCGTTGCAGATGCGAGAGCTCCAACACCAACCGGGGCAGGGATGATAGCTGTACCTGATGCAAGCGAAGTCAAATACAAGATGTCTCAATTAACCGGAAGATTGAATAAAAACATAACCGACCTAGTAACACAAAATAGAACTAAATTAACTCATATTTCTCAAAAACAGATTTTAAAAGATCCGGAATCAATTTATGAGATTAAAGGAATGCATTTAGATAATTTGGTTACTAAACTAGACTTTACATCCAAAAACATTATTGGAGAAAATAAAAACAGATTATTACATTTAAAAAACAAGAATGTCTTGAAAAATCCTCAAGAAATTATTAAAATGAAAAGGGAACCATATCTTAGAAATGTTGATAAGCTAAATGTTTTAAATCCACTTTTAACATTAAAAAGAGGTTATACCTTAGCAAAAGTAGAAGGAAAAGTAGTATCCTCAGCAAAAGATGTTAAATCAGGAGATGAACTTGACGTTGAATTTAATGATGGAGCAATAAACACAAGGGTGATATAAATGGAAAATTTAAGTTTTGAAGAAAGTTTAGAAAAATTAGAAGAAATCGTGAACAAACTGGAAAGTGGAGATGTCCCATTAGATGATGCAATTGATGAATTTAAAAATGCTATGGAACTAGTTAAAATATGTGAAAACAAATTATCCTCAGCAGAAGAGTCAATTGCAAAAATCGTTCAAGATAACGGAGAATTAATGGAATTTAAGCCAACTGAATAATAACAAAATAGAAAAAATTTTAACAAATTAATGAGAATTTAAATCAATTTAATGTCTTATTGTAGAGATTAACTCCACAATATTCCCCTAGACATTAAATTTTACACCTTAAAGGAGGTTTACTTAAAAGTAACTCCCTTGTGTAAATGTTTTATGAAATATAATATATAAACTTAATTATTTTTTTAAAATTGGCAATTAAATAGTGGGCATCTAAGGGAAAAAGCCCCCACGAAAATATGCAAATACTTTCAAAAGACTATCATCGATAATTTAGATATATTTAATTGCCTAGAATGGAAGTGAAATTGAGTTATTCTCTTCAATTAACATTAAAAACACCAATAGTTTTAATTATTGAAAGAATATCAAAACTATATGTTCCAACTATGAAGATAATTAACTCCATAACTTTCGCCTCCTTTAGGTGTACTGAGAGAATACCATAACAGTTGGGGAAAAAACTGATACAATTAGCAAATAAATACATGTTAAAAATAAAAAACATCATATTTATCCACCCCCTCAGATTATTTTGGAGGCCTTTTAACTAGACATATATTGTTTAATAATTAATTTAAAGTTTGTTGAAGCCATAATATAAAATTGCAATGATAATATAAACTTTACAGCAATAATAAAAAGAATAATGGAGAAGATATACTACTATAATTCAATGAAAAAACTTATCCAATATTCCAATAATTTTTTTATTGGATAACTATTACAATTTTCTTTTACCATTTTTTGAGCTAAATCTAAAGCGTCCTCTTTTTTAATTAAGTTATTTTCAACTTCATCAATTAAGTTTAAAACAGAAGTTGTAATGGCTACATTATCCTGTTTTTTAGCATCGATTTGCAGTTGTCTTATGAATTTATCTTTATCACAATCGATAGAGTTATAAAACTCATTAATGTCTAAATCATACCTATTTAAGCGAACCAGTGCATTTGATTGGGATTTATTTGTAATCCAAACCTGTTTTCCAATTGCTTTTGTTACGGATTCTATTACTGCCTTGCCGATTAGCTCACCCAATTTTGAATGTTTTCCTGCATTGGTTATCTCATCATCCGAATCAAGATTTGAAAAAATGCAAAGCCCATCGGTGCCCGTTCCTGTTGCATATCCATTAGAGTATTGTGATGGGATTTTTAAATTATTTAAAGCAACAGTCTTTGCCTCGGTTGCAGTCATAAACGATTCCATTAATGTTGATTTGGACAATTTGGCATTTATGAGTAAAATAATGTTTATTGTTCCAAAATGAAATTCACCGTTTTCCTGCCAATAGGATGCGGGATCGCCAGCTTTCGAAGCATTTGTCCTAACGCCTGCAGTTGATATTGCTGTAACTTCAATATTTTTGAATGATTGTGTGATGATGCTTGAATTATTCATATTAGCCAATGTAATAAGGCCAGTTGAATAATTTGAATCAATATCCATCAAGCTGCATTCATTTATTAAGTACTCGCATATGTCATGGCTTTCCAGATAATCTATTTTTTCCTGTGACAGATGCTGGTTAAAAACAGATTTGTACAACTCGCAAGTTCCGCCATTAAGCTCGGAACTAGACACACCATTGCGGTTATGTTTAAAATTAACTAAAATAGTGTCCTTTAAATAATAAACTTCATCATCAAGTGATGTCTTAAAGATAAGTCTATCAGAATACATAAAAATAAAAAAAAGAAAAGAAATTATAAAAATTTCTTTAAATTTACATCATTGGAGGCATTCCGCCAGCCATACTAGGATCCATACCCATGTCTTCAGGACCTCTAGTGGATGCAATTACGTCATCGATTCTTAAAATCATTTCAGCTGCTTCAGATGCAGATTGGATAGCTTGTTTTTTGACACGTTTTGGTTCAATTACGCCAGCTTCTTTCATGTCTGCTACTTCACCAGTGAATACATCTAATCCCATGTATGGAGAGTTTTCTTGTGCTGCTCTTAAATCTACTAAGGAATCGATGCTGTCTAAACCTGCGTTTTCAGCTAAGGTTTTTGGTACGATTTCTAAAGCTTCTGCAAATGCGTTTACAGCTAATTGTTCTCTTCCAGAAATGGATTCTGCG
>NZ_JBGUWC010000163.1:0-11852 GCF_045220775.1 Methanobrevibacter sp. | reverse complement strand
GGGTGGGGTAGTCTGGTGATCCCGCGGGGCTCATAACCCCGAGATCCCTAGTTCAAATCTAGGCCCTGCTACTTTTAATTAATATTTTTCATGGCAAGTTAAAGACAGCTGCTGGTTTTTTATAAACTAAGGAAACTCCGCCCATCAAACAAGACTACGGCGTTGAAAAACGTATGCTGAGAAGCATGACTCTGGAGCAGAAACGACACGGCTTTTAATGGTAGACGATGATATTCAATTGAGGACATTAAAAGAATCGGTGAAACGGCCATTCCGTAGGATGCAAGAGCAAAGCTGCCGATAATCGCTTGTGTAGGCAAGGTAGTTCGCTTAGATGAATGCTGTTAACAGAAGGTGGGTTACTCTTAACAGGCCATGAATATTAATTATTTTCTTATTTTAACTAAATTAACTAAACATAATATATTTATAATTCCAATATCAAAATTATTATATTCATCTGGAGGTGACAAGGCTTGAATAAAAGAAAATTTTTAATGTTGTTGGTAATTGGTTTAGTGATAATTGCAACTAGCACAATTGTATTTGCACAGTCTGATAATATCGAAACCCATGAGTATAATTTTCTAAACAAGGCTTTTTTCAATATTAGTGATGATTTAACTAATGAAACTGAATTTAAACTTTCCCAATTCGATAGTTTGGAGGTTGGGACTTATTATGTCTATCCTGATGAAAAAGTAATTTGTTCATTATGGTTTGTCGGTGAAGATGGAGTCACTGATTTTGAAGGTCATCAAGAAGATTCATCGAATGAAAAAATTGAGAGTAATACAACTTCCCAGGGATATAGAACATATATTTTCAAGGATTCTAAGGAGTATGATGTGTTTATTGATTTAGATAATCTGACTGTTGATAATCAGGGTATTGAAATGCAGTATTACTATTTCAAGGGAACTTTTGAAACATTAGATGAGGCCCAAATATTCATTGATACATTCAAAATTAATGAAACCGCAGCGATTAAGTGACAATACTTAATTATTAAAGCTTAACAGGCAATGGATATTTAATTATTTTCTTATTTTACTATTTACAATCTATTTAAGGTAATCTATTCTTTAACATTCACTAAAAATTTAATAATGTGTAATAGTTAGTTTCTCATGAGCACATCCTTATTAAAAATATTGAAGATATGTTAAATATTAGATTGTCATATAGGATTATATATGGAACTAATTAAATTGCAGGATAAAGATTTAGCTAAATTTAAAAGTCTGATGCAAGAATCATTTCAATACGGTTATGAAATCGTTTATGGCGAATGTGAAGAATTAATATTGCCTGAAAAAGACATTGACGAATGTTTAAACAAAGAAAATAGCCAAGCTTATGCAATGAAAAATAACGAAGATATAGTCGGCGGGGTCATCATTGAAATTAATGAAAAGACACAACATAATCACTTGGATTTCTTATTTGTAAGTGTGTCCAGTCAAAATAAGGGCATTGGGCAAAAGATATGGAGTGAAATAGAATCTTTATATCCGAATACAAAAATATGGGAAACTTGCACCCCCTATTTTGATAAAAGAAATATTCATTTTTATGTAAACCGATTAGGATTTCATATAGTTGAATTTTTAAATGAAAAGAATCCTGAACCTGATTTCGATAAGAATCATCCTATGGGGGATGAAGAAATGTTTCGGTTTGAAAAGATTATGAAAGGATAGCTATCATTAATGTGTCCATTTGAGATTGAAAACTTGCCTTAAACATATTAAAAAAGAGTAGAAAATAATCTGATATTATAAAATAAAAAACTAATTTATCGTTTTGGAGAATAAATATTATGGAAATAATAATATACGGTTCCCAATATGGAACAACAGAACAATATGCTCAGGAATTATCTAAAAGGAATGATATCAAAGCGGAAGGATACGATAATATTCAAGATATTAATCAGTATGATACCATAATTTATCTTGGCGCTTTATATGCGGGTAGCGTCTTGGGCATGAAAAAAACCTTAAGCAAGATTGACGATTGCTCCGGTAAGAAAATCATCATTGCAACAGTAGGATTGGCTGATCCAAATGATAAAGAGAATAGGGATACTATAAGAAAGAGAATTAAAGGACAGCTATCAGATGATGTTTTTAATAATGTTACTATCTATTTTTTAAGGGGAGGAATAGATTATTCCCTTCTTAACCTTAAGCACAAAACCATGATGGCATTTATTTATAGAAGGGCAAAAAAATTAAAAGAAGATGAAAGGAATGCCGAAGTAGATGCAATAGTTGAGACATATGGCAAAAAAGTTAGTTTCATTGATTTTGATAGCTTAAATCCGATAATCAATGAAATCAAATAATGATTATGCCAAACCATTGCCGATTATTTCTTCACCGATATAATTGACATTCCGCACATAATATGCTGTCGGATAGTTATCACAGAAGTCATGGTTTTCAACCACTTCTGCAGTGAAATGCTCATAGATGTATACGTCTGTTATGCCTGGCTCTGGAGGAATTTTTCCTGCATCAGAACTGTCCATTATAACAACAGAATCATTTCCAAAGAAAATTCGTTTGTCTCCTAATGATTCCATCCATTTTACGGTTTCAGGATTGTATCCTTCATAATATGGAAGGGTTTTAATATTGTCAATTGCCTTGCTTAATTCGGAAGAGCCTGAAGAAACATTAAATGTTTTGTTTTCACCGGAATGGTTTATCACATCCTGATTGTCATCCATATATGCAAAGATTAATACGAGTAATGCAACCAGCACTATAACAATTGGAATGGTCCATTTTTCATTCATATTAAACCCCCTTTAATTTCATGTATATTTAATATATTATAATATAAAAATTATTGTTTTTTCACAAGATTAATTTACATTATCAGATAAACTATTACCATGACACGTATAGATGATGCAGTTCAATTATTCGAAAACGGATATGTATGTTCACAGGCAGTATTCGCTGTCTTTTCAGAGGAATTTGGCCTTTCCAAAGAACAGGCGCTTAAAATTGGAGCCTGTTTTGGAAGCGGTATGCGTAAAGGTGAAGTATGCGGTGCTTGTACAGGTGCGCTTATGGCTTTAGGTTTGAGATATGGAGAAAATAAGCCTGACTGCGATGAAGTCTGCGATAAGTTTTTGGATGAATTTAAAAATGAAAACGGATCTTACTTGTGCAGGGATTTATTGAATTGTGATGTCGGCACAAAAGAAGGAGTGGAATATGCTCTTGAAAACAATCTGTTCAAGGAATTCTGCCCAAAGATGGTTGAATCCGCAACAAGGATTACTGAAGATATAATCCGTGAAAAAAAGTAAAAAAAGTATGAACTATTAGTTTAATAGTCCATCTAAAAATCCTGTGGCACTATCAGTATCAGTAGTATTTAGAACATCGGATACTTCTGCTTGATAGTTATTAATGTCTCCTTGGACATTTTGTATTTGTTCAATACTGTCCGCAAGGTTTTCAATATCACTATCTGTAATGTTAATGTTGTAATTGATAGTGTAGTTATTGATTATGTTTACAATAGTTTGGTGATCTGTAACATTTTCTTCTTGTACTGTTTCTTTAACATCATCTACTAATTTAGATAAGTCATCAGCATTAACATTTGAATTTTGCACAATTTCTGCTTGTGTGTAGATTTCATTGTTTGCTGCCTCTTTTACAGTATCTGGAATTTCAACTTCTGTTGCCACTTCATAAGAATTCATGATTCCTGCTAGAGCGGATTCTCCGGTAGCAGTAACAGGACTAGTTACATATACATGTCCACTAGTGATTCCAACGGATTTCAATGCAGATAAGTACATGTCTCCAGTTATTGTAGTGATTGTGGATTTGTCTACGCTAACTTCGAGATTGTCATTGTCGTTCAAATCAACTAATGCTGATGAGAATATCTGTTCGGAATTGTAATATTTTCCAGTTATTGTGCTTGAAATTTTATTTACTTCATCAGCAGTAATTATTTTTGAGTCAACTGCATGCAAATCAACATTTGCTTGATTTTCAAAGAATGTATCAACAGTATTCTTATAATTTGCATTATGGTGTGTAGTCTCACCGTAGGTTATGACAACTTGATTGTCGTTAGCTGAAAAACCTGTTGGGATTAGCATACCTATAATGATTAAAGACAAAATTATCATTCCAATACTAATCTTGCGCATTATTGTCACCTCTATTATTATTGGTATTTTTTATTTAGTCATTTTAGTATTTAAATATATATTAATATTGTATTGATTATGGGTACTTATAAAGTTGAATTTATTCAATAATCTTTATATGTTTTCAAATCAAATTTAAACTTATAGTAAATAAAATGCTATGTCTTTATCATAATTGATTTGAAGGGAGGTGAAAATACGGTAAAATTTAGTAATAAATTGGTATTCGCATTAATTATTTCTATGTTGCTTCTGTTTTCTGCAAATGCAGTGTTTGCAGGAGATAATGAAACAATGTCTGATGTAGTGAGTGTTGCAACTGAAATTGAGTCGGTAAGTGAAGTTTCGAATGTTTCGGATGTTTTAAGTTCACAGTCAGATGAGGGGATATTAGAAGCAAATAATAATGTGATTAGGGTTCATGTTAATGATTCATATAACGAAGCTAGCAATACTTGGGATGAAGACGGTTTTAATTTAGCTGGGGCTACGGTTAAGCTATACGATTCAAATAATGAGATAATCAGAACACAAACTACAAATTCAAAGGGTAATATCGTATTTAGTAATTTAGGTTCGGACAAGTACAGTATCGAAATAAGTTATTCGACTTATGAACCAATAAAATTGAATGATATCGATTTTACAAAAAATAGTGGTATACTTACCATCGATAATGTAAAGTTCGTTCCGGACATATTGCTGTTGGTAGATTATAACTCCCACAATGAGAAAGTTGATTTTCTGATGAACATGTCTAGAAGGGTAGCTTACATCAGTACTACAGATTTTGATAAATCAAGAGCCTGGCTTGTGGAATATGCTAATTTTATGCATATCGACATGTTTTCAGAATCAGCATACAGTGTTCTCACGGGTCAATACTTAAAGGAACTATTGAATAGGACTCCCGCTAATGCAAACTATAATGTGGCATACACGTTCAGTGTTTTCTCACAGCAAATTCTGGACAACACTGGTTTGCACATTGTAGGGGCTTCTAAAGAGAATAATACCTTTGACACAATTGAAAACACTTATATTGGTTCTTATTTCCAAGCGCGTGACATTGAAGAATCAGGTATCTTAGAGACTAACATGAAAAATTATTTAAGTTACGTCTATTATTTGATTAATCCCTATAAATATGACGATCCAACTTTAGATGATAAAAATGCTCCTTTAATGACTCCCGAATGTGGTTTTTACCATCCGGATTTGGGCATGTACACTTTTGTGCCTGAAGGAGATTTAATTAATCAATGGATTCGTAAAAATCCAGGTTATACTCATAGTGCAGACGGCAGTTTAAATTGGATGACTGAAGATTACGTTGAATGGTTAAAGGAATATTCAGATCCTACAAAGTTATTTAAAGAGTTTGAGAATGATTATATTGAAAAATTCAATCCAGACAAATCTTTCATAGTTATTGCTTCTTACTATGGTGGCGAAGAAGTCACAGATGCATTGATTAGAGGCTATGGAGCGCAAGGTAGGCCAGCTTTCAACGTATTTAAAACCGGAACTCAACCTCCAATGTCTTCAATAATAAATCAAATTAAATCTGTTTCAACTGTCGGTATGGCCGCTATCAATTCATTATGTAGTTGGTCTCTGGATTATGCCAACGGTACTGCTGAACCCGATTTGACTGATATTGATTTGCATGTATTGAAAGGAATTGTTGAAATTTCTGAATACAGTTACAACAGTGAATTAGGTCCTCAAGTTGAATGGACATATATGGTCACCTATCCAAGTTTCGAAGGTGTATTCGGTCAGGTCGCCCTTACTTGGGTTGATAGTTTAGGTAATTCCCATATTATTGAAGAGGGTGTGGCTAAAATGGTCCAACTGAATTGTAAATGGGCTGATTTGCATGATTTAAATAATTCTGATAAAAAAATTGCTGTAATGCTTTATAATTATCCGCCAGGTAAAGCAGAAATAGGTGCTTCTTACTTGGATGTATTCAATAGTGCATATGACCTGCTTATTCAGTTATACAACCAAGGATATGACATAGGTGGTGTTGTCAAATATCTAAATTATTATAATGACACCTATGAATGGATTATCCAATCTGAAGACGGATACAACATAAATGGAACTATTGAAAAGTTCATTTCATTATACAATTTGACTCAGATTATATTCGACATGAACAATAAGGGATCCTGGGCTTCAGGGTTGCTTGAAAAATATGTGGAGGATAACTGGGATTATTTAATGGAACATCATCAACTGATTTCACTTAAGGATTTCGAATACTTGACTGCCGATATTAGGGATGAATTATATAATGAGATGATTTCCTATTGGAAAGACGGATTAGGTCCGGCAATGGTTTATAAAGATAAATATATTGTAATTCCTGGTGTCTGGTTCGGTAATGTCTTTATCACCTTCCAGCCAAGTAGGGGTTGGGAAGAGGTTCAAGACTATCACAGCTTAACCATTCCTCCGCATCAACAGTATGTTGCATTTTATAAATGGATGGAAAAGACAGCTAACATTAATGCAATCGTAAGTATGGGTACTCACGGTACTTTAGAGTGGCTGCCGGGTATTAATTTAGGTGCGTTTCCTGGAGATTGGACTTTTGAATTAACTTTAATTCCTACAATTTATCCATATATTGTATCTAACCCTGGTGAAGCAATGGTTGCAAGAGACAGAAGTTCCGCATTATTGCTTACTCACATGACTCCAGCTATGGTTTCATCTGAGTTATATGGTAATTATACCACATTGAAAAATTATATCAATTACTATAAGGAGCAAGTATCTCTGAATGTAACCGCTAATGCAGAATCATATATGAATATGATTCTGGAATTGGCTCCAAAGTTAGGTTTTAGAAACATTTCAGATAATGAAACGTTCCAAACTTACATCGATGATTTGCATCATTACTTGGATGCGATGGAAGATGACTTCAACACTTACGGCCTTCACACATTAGGTAAAGTATTAACTGGTTATGAAATGGCGGAGGAAGTAGTTACAATTGTTACTTCCCAAACAAAGATTTATAATCAATTGATAGAATTATTATATCCGGATTTGAAAGGTTTGAGTTTTTACGATGATATGCAAGGAAATTTCAAATATGCCAATGAAGTTGCAGCTATTAAAACTTTCTTAAAGAATTATGCTAACCGCCTTGTAAACGGAACATCTGCAAAAGACTTAAACAAAGAATTTGGAATAAACGAAGGCACTGCATTATACAATTCAACACTTTACTGTGAAGAGGTTATTGCAAATATTCAAAGGAATAATGAATGGAATGCAATTTTATTATCCTTAAGTGGACATTATGTAAAATCAGGATTGTTTGCTGATCCGTCCTACGGTGATTCAATACCTACAGGATATGACGGTTATGCTTCCGACCCTACAAGAATGCCGTCACAAGCGGCTTATGAATCTGCTGTGAAAATTGTTGACATGCTTTTAGCTGACTATTATGAACAGCACGGAAAATGGCCGGAATTAACATCATTAATCTTATGGGGTACTGAAATATCCAGGACTGAAGGAATCGGCGTTGCCGAATTCATGTATTTCTTAGGCTGTAAGCCTGTATGGGCAGACAACGGTAAAGTTCTTGGCGTTGAACAAATTCCATTGGAAAATTTAACTATAACATTAAATGATGGTTCTGTTGTCAATAGGCCAAGAATAGACGTATTTGCCAGTATGGTTACAAACAATAAGGATTGGATTACTTGGATGCTGACTGCAGTTAATTTAGCGGCAAACGCTACAGGCGAAAATGCGTCCAATAATTATGTCATAAAGCATTATGAAGAGAATCCTACTTTGGACAGATTATTTGGTCTTCCAGGTAATGTATTGGAAGGTACTGGTATGTCAAATCTTATTCCAAACACAGCTGACTGGAGTATTGACTCAATAAGCGAATATGCAATGGACATTTATTTAAGCAAAGTGTCTTATTCATGGACTCTTGATGAAGACGGAAACATTGTCATCACCAATCAGAAAGAGAACTATAAGTATTTGCTTGATAATGTGGATGTCATTACTCAGAACTTCGACAGTAGTTGGAGATTATTTGACTCTGATGATTACTATGATTGGTTCGGAGGTTTATATAATGCTGCAAACACATTGAAAAACAAATCCGGTAAAGCCAAACCGGATACAGCATTTTTCGATATTAGAAATAAGAACAATTATATTTCAAGAACTTATCAGGAAGAAATAGAATTTGAAATCCGCAGCATGCTCGTAAACCCACAATATTACAATGCGTTAGTTAACACACCGGGTGGAATGAATTCATATGCTTCCAGGTTCCAAAACTTCTACGCCAGTAACATTCTAGGCGGTGAAAAGTTAAACAAAGAGTTAGGTAATCAATTGGCCGATACTGTAATTAAAATCAATTCAGGGGTTACCAATTCCCAATTGGCTGCAGGTGCCCAATCATCAACTGCTTGGATGATTTATATGGCGCAACAAGGCGTTTGGGATGGTGATTCAAAGACAGTCCAGAAGCTAGTCGATGCCTATATGCAAAGTGTCATTGATTATGGTGTTGCATGTTGTCACCACACTTGTAAAAACCTTGCTTGGAATGCAGAAATCATTCAATTAAGTTCTTTGACTCCAGCTCAAAAACAGAAATTTGCTGAAATTCTTGCTCAAGCAACAAATACTGATCCGTTATATCAAATGGACCAGCCACAGGATAATAATCAAAATCCTCAAGATCAATCTGGCGGTTCAGATGGTGGTAAAAACGCAAATACATTAACCAACAATACTTCACAGGAGAAATCTGACGGATCAAATTCAGGTGGAAAAACAGCTTTTGGTGTAGAGCCATCTACTGCAGGTACTGCTAAATCCGCTTCTGATTCTCAAGGTTCTCAAGGTGAATCTGGCGCTAGTGGTGCTAAAGCTTATGAACTTACTGAGCAGCAATCAGCTTCCAAATCCGTAAGTACAACTGAATCCAGCATGCCAATATTTGTAATTATTGCTGTTATAATTTTAATTGCAATATTTTTAGTTGGATATCTAAGAAAAGATGATGACGAATATGATGATTATTAAATTAATCATCAACTTCTTTTTTTTTTTGTTTTGTGGTAATTTTTAAATATTATATTTTATCAAAAATAATAATATAATGAAAATTTTTAAAGTTTATTTTATTAAGCTTTATAGTAATTTATTAAATTTAACATGATGAGGTATAATAATGATTAAAAAAATTAATATTTTTTTAGTTTTACTGCTATTATTAATATCAATTGGTGCCGTTAGTGCAGCAGATGAGGGGAATATGACGGATATTGTTAGCAGTGAAGCTATTCAGGATACTATTGAGGTATCTGTGGATGAAGATATTGATTGTAGTTCTTCGGATTGTGATGATGTTGTAGCTGTCGATAGTGAGTCTTCAGAGATTTCAGCTGCTACATATACGATTGATAAGGATAATTATAATCAATATTTTGATTCCAAAACTGGAGAATTGAAAAACACTTCAGGCGTAAAATCTGGTGATGCAATTACATTATCTGGTGATTTTTCAAAAAAAGACTTTATTTTTAATCAAAAAGTAAATATTGTTGGGTCTTCTTCTAACTTAGAAGAATCTAGAGTTATACTATTGAGTGGCGCTTCTGGAAGTACAATCACTAATTTGAAAATTGTTAATACAAAAGAAATGACTTATGGAATATTTTTGAATTCAACTACTAATTGTACCGTTAGTGGATGTAATATTTACAACACCGGAAAATCTTCATATTGTATTTGTCTTGGAAATGGAGCCAATTATAATAATATAACTAATAATACTTTGGAAACATATGGTGTTACTTATGGACACAATCAAAGATCAACACCTCCACTGGTAATCAGTGGTTCCCATCACAATATTATTTCCGATAATAATATTAAAGTTGATGATGCAAATGGAATTTATTTATCCGCTTATGCTGGCGGGCCGTTGGTTGGGGGAGAATCTAATTATAATGTGATTAGGAATAATATTATAAACTATAAAGTTCTGCCTACATCATGGTCTTGGGGTATTCAAATAATGGGCAGTAATAATAAAATTGAAAATAATATAGTCAATGGGGCCTATAGGGGGATTTCCACTACCCAATATAATAATCGCATAATTAATAATACTATTAATGGTCTTACTGGAGCTGATTATAATGACCCTGATGTTGAAGTAGGTGGAGAATATGGTATTGTAGCTTCATATAATTCTTATGTTGCGGATAATAAAATTATCAATGCTAAAATTATATCTACCGGAGCGGGAATATATGCTACTGATGGTTCAACTGTAGAAAATAATTATGTGAAAGTTACTTCTAAAGGAAAAGGTATTGATGCTGATGGGTATCGTTTAACTATAGAAAATAATACTATTTCCACAGAATCTGGTTCTGGCGTTTATCAAAAAGCGGAAGTTTCTGGCTTAATTGTAAAAAACAATAATATTTCTTCCGTATCTGGTGTTGGTATTCTAATCGAGAAATTAAGTTCAAAAAGAATGCCTAGTGATGTAACTATTAGAAGAAATACAATTGTAACTGGCAATAAATATGCAATAGACATTTCTGGTGTTAAAAAAGGTACTGCAAATAATGACCTTAATTCAAACAATGTTGGATCTGCTTTAATAATGGGTGCTGATGGAATTTATGATGCATCTAAACCGACTTATGTCTATGAGGGTAAAATCCATAATATTAATTCAAGCAATATCCGTAAATATATTAACGTTAATGGTGGTTTAACTTCTGAAGTTAAAGATGGAGATATTTTAAACTTTACCGGAACTTTTGAAGATGAGGTTATATATATAACAAAAGGGGTTAAAATCACAGGTGATAATCCGATATTTAAAAATTCTACTTTTAAAGTAACATCCGGTAATGTGTTAATTGAAGGTTTAACTATAATAAACAATAAAGCTAATAGGGTTAATGCTTGGGGTATTTATGTTAATCAGGCTCCCGGTGTTAAAATTAGAAATAATAATATTAGTGTAAATGATTCTAAAGCTGCTTATGCTATTTATGTATTGGAATCAACTTATGTTGAAGTTTCAAATAATGAATTATACTCTGAAGGTGATTATTTAACATTCACATTACTTGCTTATGCATGTGAAGATTGTAGTTTTACTGATAATACTATTCATACCAATGGAACTGGTACAATATATAATTTCAAAACTGAAAGATGTATTGACGGTGGAGAAGTTTGTATTGATGGTAATACATATTGTGTGGATGGTAATGAGCTTTACATTAATGGTGTGAAGTTTGATATTATTAATAAAACTGCGCAAGATGCTAATGGTGTAATTTATTGTATTGATGGAAATGAGATTTGTATTGACGGTAAGACATATTGTCTTGACTGTAATGAAGTTATTATTAATGGTAAGTCTGTCTCTATTGATGGTAATAATGTATACATTGATGGTAATAAGTACTGTTTGGATTGTAATGAGTTGACTATTGATGGTGTGACTTATTGCATTGATGGAAATGCAGTTTGCGTTGATGGTGTGACTTATTGTGCTGATGGTAATGAAGCGAGTATTTATAATAGGAATGTTAGTTTAAAGGGAAATAACTTAACTATT
>NZ_JBGUWC010000162.1:0-3517 GCF_045220775.1 Methanobrevibacter sp. | reverse complement strand
TGTGGTTTCAGAATTTTGCAGTAATTTTGCACCTCGATAGAAAAAGGATGAAACATATCAGCCAGCAGTGATGCTCGCAATATTATTATTATTATTAGTTATAAAATGCCGTCGTGATGACGGTTTCTTTGATAAATTAATGTTGTAAGACATTTGCAGGGGCTCTACGGAGCCCCTGTACTATTTAATCCCACCCCTCTTCATCATTGTTCTCCATATAACGACTCATGCCGTTATCATCCATAATTACTTGCTATAAATCTTCATCTGGAAGGAATTCTATCTGCACACCATCTTGAATCAGTTGATTCATATAGCCTTCAATTCTTCCCAAGCCATTGCCACTCGGTCTGGCATTCGATCCATGAGAATCAATCCAAGATCCATCAGAAAATTTTGCATTAAACGACCATCCCCAACCATCCAAGACCTCCATTATGGGCCTGTAAGATTCCTTGTATTTATACATTTTCTCCTCCTCGATGATCTGTCGGAAATGCGCCATATTCTCTTTTGTGATTCGCTTTTCGAACATAGGGCCATAGTTTTCCTTCATAGCCTTCAGTACGAAAGCACCTGAAGAGTCCTTTTCAATGGTTCCTTCAAATTTAGGACGAGCCATCGTACCACTGCTAACAAACCTCAGCCTTACCAGTTCTCCTTCAGGCATAGATTTCAGTGAACAGCCAATCAACGAAAACAATCCACCTATCATACAGGTAATAATTCCCATTCTTTTCATAACTTGATGGTTTTAGTTTTATGTTGCAAAGATAAAACAAACAATCCATACTCCCAAACATCTCTGCAAAAAAAGTCCAAAATCTTTGGTTGTTTCAAAAATAAACCTTACCTTTGCACTGTGTTTTTATAGCATGAGATTTAAGGTTAACAATTAGGACGCGCCCTCTCCTGTGAAGGATCGGGGCGTATTTTATGCCCTTTACGACAGTTCTTTGGGTGGTATTTCCCTCAGTTCCATAATGTCGAGCATGTGAAACATCACATCATCTATCTTAGCATGCCAACTCTCATGAAAATGGCCGTAATACCAATATTGTAACGGATGATTCTTGATGTATAAATAATTGTATAAGTCGTCCATCACCTGCCGCTCATATCTTACATCATCCATCAAATCAGCATCACGCTCTGCCCAATCTTCCAGAAAATGATGCGAAGATAACTCGCAGAACGATGGCGAAGTATGGGTGATAACGGTATCAACAGCGCATTGACTATCTATCACGTCGAGCCTTTCCTGATTGAATTCTGGTAGTTCGTTATTCCAATACACATTCGGTTTCAGTAAGTCGTCAGGATCTGGCAAGTGATAATAATTGGACGCCATACGATGAAGCCTGTCAATAGACGTTGCACCACCCACACAAAGTATCGTACGCCCACATGCCTTTATGACTGAGTAATCTGGCACGGTCATCCAGCGTTGATGTTTGATGGGCTGACTGTTGAAATAAGCAGGATTGTCATGATTGCCTCTTAAAAACACCATCCAGTTGTTTGATTTCGATAGTTTTTCACGACAACGCTTATAGATATTCTCATAGAATCCTAGTTTCTCAAAACCAAAGCCACAATCCCCTGCAACGACGATAAGCGTATCTTTCATCTCGTACTGCACGCAGCACTTATAGACAAGTTTGGTAAAGTCTTCGTGAATATCACCACTCACCACAATGCCTTTTGCTTTAGGGAAAGTCAAATATGCTGTATTCATATTGCAAATGTACAAAAAATAATCCGCACCACCAAAAAATCTCTGCAAAAAAAACAAATCAACGACACACTCAAACCCTCTTTCCCCTACTCTGTCGCAATCTCCACCCCTTGTCGCAACAACTTCGACAAGAATCAGGCTAATTTCTTGGAATCAGCCCAAAATCCCCGTACCTTTGCATCAGTTATTTGATTCATACGATAGTAGTTTTCTCATAATGATATTGTTTTAGGTTATTGGTTAGTAATGTAGCATACGGGGTTCGCTGAGACAGCGAGCCCTTTTGCTATATTTATTCTCTTTATCCACTTAGAAATATAAGATATATTATTAAAATATCACAAATTATTTGGTGATTTCAAATAAAGATCATATATTTGCATATACATTAGTATTTAACTATAACAACTTTATAATTTACTGACCTAAAATAATATGATATGAGGATTATTAAATTTTTGAGTATATTATTACTCCTGGTACTGGGCCAATCAATCATTGTTGCTTGTGGCTCTAATGATGATGAGAAAAATGTTCAAGACGAGACCTCTCCTGCAACTATAGATTATCTTTGCTCAACTCTAATGTGGGTATATGCTCCAGATAGTGGAATTAAAAAAGGTGAAGAGTATGAGACTTTCTTTTTTGGTAGAATTGGAGACGAATTAATATGCACTATAACAAAATGTATTGGAGGGTCAGATGACACTTCACTCAAAAGGTTTAACTTTACTTATTCTCCACCAACATTAACTTTAAAAGAAAAGGAGAATATAACGGGGAAAATTGCATATGAAGGTGAAACAAGAACACTAACAGTATACAAGCTGACAAGACTGAAGTATACTAATTCTTCAGCAGATTGGCTCCAAATAAATGGAAAAACATATATGAAATCCATTGGAGGAGGGGTTAATATTAAATAGAATATTTAAGTCTAAACATTAATAATATAAAATAATATGAAGAAAATAATAACAATCTCTCTCTTAATTCTTTTGCCGATAATTGCGAATGCTCAAGATAAAATATCGGTTGTTACTCTTAAAAATGGGACGGTAATGAAGGGAGTTATCAAGTCCATAGACCCCAATGATGCCCTAACTATTGTGTTGGCTGGTATCGAAACATCAATAAAGATGGATAATGTTGCAAAGATAGAAGAAGATAGAAATATACCATCTGAAACTCTTTTACCAGAAATCCAAAACGATGACAAATTGGCCAGTAAGGACAAATTAGATACCCAAGAATCTTTTATTGCCCTATCAGGCGGTAAACGTTATTGCTTCAATATTCTGTCTAAGTCAGACAAAACGGTTGAGATAACACACAAGAAGAATGTGAAGTATACCGATACTCATTATGTAATCCCGTCTACTGTAGACTATGGTGGTGAAACATATACAGTAGTAAAAATTGGTGAAGAGGCATTCAATGAGAACAAGAAAATTGAGACTTTAGAGATCCCTGCCACAGTGAAAGTTATTGGTGAAAAAGCTTTTGAGCAATGCAAACACCTGACTAAAATCCAGTTTTCACCAGGATTAGAAATAATTGAAGAAAAGGCTTTCTCACAATGCACACATCTTAAAGAATTATATTTGCCATCAGGCTTAACTGAAATTGGCAAAAATGCCTTTTTCTTTGATAAAGAACTCGAGAAGATTGTATTTCCGAGCACATTAAAGGTTGAAGTGACCCCAAGAAGTTGGACGGGTTAAACATTTACGTATTTAATTGAGTCATTCTGTATTGTACTGGACTCATACCATTTAA
>NZ_JBGUWC010000161.1:0-1846 GCF_045220775.1 Methanobrevibacter sp. | reverse complement strand
TTTTTTGAAAGGTAACATTCCCCTTACAGTTCTTCTAAATATATCATCTGGTCTTCTAGGATATTTAGGACCTAAGTCACGAGGGTTAGAAATACTTGCCCTGTCAACTCTTTGTTTGTATTTAGCATAAGCCCAATCCCTGTTTCCAGTTAACATAATTTTTTCAGCATTAAGAATAACTACTTCTTCGCCTTCTAAAAGATTTTTACTAGTTATACTAGCTAATCTTCCTAAAACGCATCCTTCTCCGTCAATAATCATAATAACACCCTACTTATTCCATGATCCTAATGTTTGACCCTTTAGGATTAGATTCGATTATCTCATCAATTGAGATGCATTCTCCACCAGCACTTTCAATTTTTTCTTGTGCTCTAGCTGAGAATTTTAATGCTACGACATCTACTTTTTCTGTTAAATCACCGTTTGATAAAACTTTACCTGGTACTAATACGGTTTCACCAGCTTCAGCATGTCTTGCAATATCAGACAAATTGACTTCAGCGGTTCTTCTATTAGACCTTTCAAGTCTTTGTGCAACATCTTTCCAAATAGCTGCATCTTCACTTCTTGATTGTTCATAAAGTTTATTAATAAGTTCGATAAGGTTAGGATTAGTTTTTATTACTTTCTTAACCATTATTTACTTCCTCCTTCTTCACTAAATTTGATAAACTTATCAGCTTTTTCACCTAATACATCACAAGCTTTTAATAAAACTTCTTTAGGAGGCATTGCGCCATCTGTTTCAATTCTGAAAATGAAGTCATTTTCCTTAAACCCAACATTAATGTAACCATTTGTTGAAGCCCTTACACAGCTTTTACACATAGCACAGTTTTCAATGTCTAAAATCTTAATCTTTTTAGATCTTCTGTCAGATTTCAAAACACCTCTTGGACATGCAGATGCACAATCATAATCAATTTCCAACTCTTCATTGAATGTGATTTCAGGATATTGTTTGTAAGCACAAACAGTTGTTGGCATCCATTTAGCATGTTCTTTTCCGTAACCTACTTTTGCAACTGCTTCAATGTTGAGCACTTCATCTTCTTTAAGTTTTACTAAAGGAATTGTGTCATATACCGGTTTAATTTTTGAGTCTGAAGATATTAAATCCTTAGAATAAACTACTTTAGGTCCTACTTCATTTAAACTGAACATGATTCCGTTAGTATACTCTTCCCAATCATCATCTTCTGGTAAAGATAAACCTTCGAGAGCATCAAGATCAGAAACTAAAGGAGTTAAACCAAGCCTATGAGCAAGCACCTCATTGAACATTGCTGAATCATTTCTAATGATATTTACATCTTCAATTGCTATCTTAGGCACATTTACCATTGCACATCTTCTAATAGCATTGATGAAAGGCACTTCTGCATCACGAACAACGAAAACAATTTCATCGTCGCTTTGACTTCTAACTTCTATCTCCATATTAAACCCTTCCGCTTAAACTCTTCTTCCTCTTTTACCACCAGGTCTTCCAGTACCATCGTGAGGAATTGGAGTAATATCTTCTATTTTTCCTATTTTAATTCCAGCTCTTGCTAAAGCACGAATAGTAGCTTGTGCACCAGGTCCTGGACTTCTAGGTCCGTTTCCACCAGGAGCTCTTACTTTAATATGTAAGCCAACAAATCCTTTTTCTTTAGCGTCATCAGCTATTCTGGTTGCTGCAGCCATAGCTGCGAAAGGTGAAGCTTGTTGTCTGTCTGCACGTACAACTCTTCCACCAGACCATTGTGAAATGGTTTCAGCACCAGTAATATCTGTTACAGTAATAATAGTGTTATTGAATGATGAGTAAATATTAGCTATACCCCATTTTTCATCTTTT
>NZ_JBGUWC010000160.1:0-1980 GCF_045220775.1 Methanobrevibacter sp. | reverse complement strand
TTTATTCTCATTGGATAAGATTAGAGAAATGCTTAAAGCAGATAAATTTTCAGAGGAAGCTGAAATTAGTTTAGGTACTGATATGCCTTTAAGTTTAACCCTTACCATGGTAACTGGTGACGGTAAACTCAGTTTCTTGCTTGCTCCTAGATTAGAAACAGATGAATAATTTCATTTGTTTTAACCTTTTTTTATTTTTTCAAATACAATTTTAGAGATGGTATTAAGTGGATCAATTTTATAAGGAATTGCGTAAAATTCAAAAAAAAGAGCGTAATAATGCAACTTTAGCTCGTGTAGAAGAAGATTTTTATAATCAGATTCATGAGTATTTAGATGTGTTAAGACAAGAAGCAATTAGGGATCCATTTTCTAATGTTCATGGAATGCTTAAGGAAGCCCAAATCATCGCTACTGAGATTTGTGAGAGAAGAGAACATAAGATAACTGATGCGGCTGTTGTAAATATTCACAGGTCTTATCATTTGTTTACAGGCAAACCTCAGTTTGACCTTGTTGATACGACTCCACTCAATTTAACCCCTGAAGAGGAAAAATTCTATTTTTCATTGATCGATACCTTAAGGAATCATAGAGGAAACATTTCTTTGGAAAAGCTCTCCGATGAGGATGATGAAAAAATCATAAAACCTAAAGAGATTCAAAAAAATACCCTAATCTCTGAGCCTCCAGAAGAAAAACAAGATGATGAGGTTTTAAATAGGCTTGATGAAATCAGCAAAGCAAAGCCAATCAAGGAAGAGCCAAGGGAACCCATTGAAAAGCAGATTTTGAAATCTAAAATCAAACAGGAATCAAAGCCTGTTCCAAAGGTTGAAAAAACTGAAAATATTGAAGACAATCCAAACGCTCAGGATGAATTTTTTGATTTTGAATCTAAAAAGGTTGCTAAGGATTCAGAACTTGTCACAATGTTGGTATTTGATGAAGTCGGACCTATTGTTGGTGTTGATGAAAAAGTTTATGGTCCATTCAGACCTCAAGATTTAGTGACATTGCCTTTGATAAATGCGAAAGTGTTTTTCAAAAATAGAAAAGGCCGTCAAGTTAAAATTTAACTATTTTTCCATTACATTTAAATAACTTGATTTATAGATATATTAATCGTATCTATTTGTGATAATAAAAAATTATATTTTATATAATTTGGATTTTTGCTACGTGTAGACTTGATGCGTTACAAGGTAGTTTGAATCTCTACGTTTTTTGTGATATAGATTGAGTTTAGATAAATTCATAGATAGATTTACAATGATTTATTAATTACGGTGAAAAAATGAAAATACCAAAAGAAAAAAGAACATACTGTCCTCACTGTAAAAGACACACTATGCATGAAGTTCACACTTCTAAAAAAAGGAAAGCTAGTGAATTAACCTGGGGACAAAGACAATTCAGACGTGTGACTGCTGGTTATAGAGGTTACCCAAGGCCTTTACCTGCCGGAAATAAACCTGTTAAGAAATTAGATTTAAGACTTAAATGTAAAGAATGTGGTAAATCTCACATTAAACAATCTTTCAGAACTGGAAAACCAGAATTTGTAGCTAAATAGGTGATTAATATGGTTAGTAAAGGTAGAGGAAACTTTTTAAAAGTTAAATGTTTAGATTGTGACAATGAACAAGTAATATTTGATCGTGCAGCTTCTGACGTAAAATGTATTATTTGTGGTAAAACTCTTGTCAAATCTCGTGGTGCTAAAGCAAAAATCACCGCACACATTGAAAAAGTTTTAAACTAGATTTTCTAGTTTTCAACTTATTATTTACTATTTTTTATAATTTTTATTAATGTTGGTGAGAGTATGGTAAGAAAAAGTCAAGAATGGCCTGATGAAGGGGAACTTATTGTAGGTACAGTTTATAAAGTTCTTAATTATGGGGCTTTTGCTAAATTAGAAGAATATCAGGGCAAAGAAGCTTTTATTCATATTTCTGAAGTATCTTCTGGTTGGGT
>NZ_JBGUWC010000159.1:0-7882 GCF_045220775.1 Methanobrevibacter sp. | reverse complement strand
GTTCTTCGACTTGTTTGAATTGTATCATTTATTATCATCTCACTTTTTTTCTTTGGGTAAAAATGTGAATACTTTTGTATTCACTTGATTATTATTATGATGCCCAGAGTATTTAAACTTTACCCTTAAAAAAAAGATAAAATCAAATTTTTTTTAGAATGAAAACAATTTAATCTTATCATCACACAAATTCAATTCTCTTTTTAATTGGGTGACCTCATTACGGATCAGTTCTTCAGCAACTCTTAAGTCATTGGTTTCATGGTTAACATATGCTCTGCGAGTATCATCATTAGTGTAACCTAATTCTTTGAATGCTGTGTTTAACCAGAGTTCGTTTTCTTCTTGTTTTAAATCTGCTTTTGCTTTTGTTAATCTGTCTTCTGCATCTTTCAATTTATTTATTATTTCTTGTTTGGTGTCGAATAAGTTTTCCATCAATCTCACCGTCCTAATTTTTTTTGTTTTAAATTACCAATTTTTTTTAGGATTTATTTCCCGTTTATGATGCCGTATCTTAAATTTTTTTTAGGGAATAAATCTTTTACACACATATTGTTTATCACTTAAAATTAAGTTAATAACAAACTTTGTGTAATATATTATATTTCTATAATACTATATAAACTTATCGGTTCTAAACTAAAAAAAATAACAAAAAACAACTAACCAACACAACCAATACTCAAACCACCAACACGAGTACACTCACCACACTCCAAAACAGCCAAAACACCCAACAAATCAGAAACACCACAAACACTCTCCCTAAAATCAGACCACAACCCATCATCAAAACAACAATCAACCGGAAAATCATCCACCAAAACACCATCAGAATAAAAACGAATCCTCGGAGAACAAACATCCCAATCAACAAACAACTTAACACAACAAACATCATTAAAAACAAGATAATCCAACTGACCCACACCCAGCTTACAATCCAACAACCTACCCAGAATAGACTCATAAGACTCACTAGGACTAACAGCCAAACCACGCAAACGACCCATAACATACCTAGAAACTTTAATCGGAACCCTACTCATAATAAATAAACATATACCTATTAACAATATATTAAACATACACAAAGAATATTTAAAAAAAAATAAAGGGCAAACCCTCATAAAATAGGATTTGCCCTATAAACTATTTACTTGGAATCTTGCTCATCCTCCAAGATTTCAATTTGTTCATCTAACTTTTCTAACAGCTCATTCATATCCAACATACGTTGCATATTCAAATTATCTTGATTACTACCATATAACCCCCAAACACTATAGAAATTCTTTTCCAAATCTTTCAATATATCTAACATTTTCTTTAAAACAGTTTAAACTCCATTTTTCAATTAATTTTATAAATCTTATCTATTTACATTAGCCAAAAACCAACTAGGGTCTGTTGCGAGCAATGTATATCCTGAGGTGCACCAGTTGTATGATACTGGTTGTCCATTTTTATCTAAAACGGCTGCGGGATCTCTAAGGAACCATTCATTATTAGAATGTTTTTTATGCCTTAATTTTAGTCTGACGTGTCCGTCACCTCCGGAGCATTTTACATGCAGACAATGGACTTCATATCCTAGTGCTTTTGCAATATGCCAGAATACGTGGCATGAGTCAGTACAATTGACCCCGTATCCTGCTTTCATTCTGTCAATAGAGGTTTTATTAGTGTAGGTATCATCATAGTAATAACCATATCCTCTATCTTTAACTTTTCCTAATGCTCCATCAATTGTGGTTACATTACCGAAGACTTTTACGAAATAGTTGAAGACATCATCATTGGATACTGTTTTTGTAGTGCTGCTTGAATTAGTACTGTTGGTTGTGGTCTTGTATACATTACTATAGTATAATGCATAGTTTGGCCATGCTTTGTTTTTGTTGTAGTATACTATGATTCTTGCGAATGCATAAATGAAATCTCTTGGCCTTGCTTGTTTTTTACTTTTTACGGTGGTTACATAGTTTGGACAGGTACCGTGTTGTTTGATGTATTGTGAGACTCTTTTTGCTTGGTCTTTATAGTCACTTGCATATATTTTTTCGTTTAGGTTTGCACCTGTTGATTTTGGTGCGTTTTTAACTGTCTTGTTGGTGACGTCTTTCCCTATACTGGTTATGCTGGTACTTAATAAGTAAGCCATCTGCCCGTATGTATATTTTGTTGAGCCTACCTTGAGTGATGTGGGGAATTTATGGTTTTTTTCAATGTATGTTTTGATTGCTGTTGCTAATTGTGTTATTTCTTTATATGTTGTCATTTTCTCCTCCGTAGTGGTGGTTGTGAATTGTATTTGAGGGGATAATCCGTATCTGAATAATATTGCTCCTTGTGCACCATTACTTGTGCAGGTTTTTATATCTGCTTGTAATTCTGTACCGGTTAATAGTGTGGGGTTGTTATCGGATTTGTAGGCTTGTAATGCTGACCATATTGTGGCTTTTTGTGTTATTTTTTTTGTAGTGTTTTTTAACCATTCTGTGCCGGCATTGTAGTTTCCTTTATATTGCATTGGGATTAATGCATTCACGATTTTTCCTAATGCTCCGTGGTCTTGACCATAATAATATTTCCCATCATCTTCAGGCATTATTGCACATGAGAGGAATGTGTCTGGGTTTTGTTTTCGTATTGTTTTAACGAATTCTGTTATGGCTTCTGCTCCACCATTGGTTTTATATGCGTTTCCAGGGTAGCGTAGATAATCTAAGTGTACTCCAGTTACATTTTTCATGGTGGCGTATTTTCGTGCTTCTTTTATTTTTGATGAAGTGTTGGTTGTTTTTGGATTATGCCATTCTCCATCGTAGAAACATTGCATCCAAATGTGAATGTTTATCTGATTATTTTTTGCTTTCTGTATCCATTGAGCAACTTTAGTTTCACCATGTACTGTAAATGCATAATAATTTAGGAATAAATCGGTTACTCCGTTATTATGGAGCGCTGTTAAATCTACATTAAGCATGTCTTTTCCGAATACGAAATATCCGTAATGTTTTTGATTAATCATAATTAAAAAAAATATAAAAGGCAATATTAAGCATCGTTCATGTCTAATATTGCATTGTTTAATGTTTCGAGAAAATCAGAACTGTTTAATTTACTGTCTAAACCAGTTTTCACTGTCTTGTTTTGCACTGGATTTGTTGATGTTGTGCTTAACGTATTGTCTACTTTCACTAATCCTAGTGTGGATGTAGTCGCTTCAGTGTTTGGTATTTTTATGGTACGGTCTGTTGCAGCTGTTACGTGACCTGTTGAGTCACTTGTTATCTGGGATATTGTTGCTGTTTCACCGAATCCTGGTGTTAGGTTACCTGTTGGTTTGCCTGTACGAGCCGTATATGTGGGGTGGCTGTATTTGTTTTCTGTGGTGATTTTACCGTTACTGTCTGTTACTACGTTTTTGTTAGCGTTGTCACTTGTACCTACAGCACCATCATTTTGGAGGTTTCCATGTGTATGTGCTGTTGGTGTGAAACTTGCTGGTTTGTCAGTTATATTATTATATGAGTGAGTATGTCCTGTGCCTGATTTCCCATTCAGTAATGTGTCGGTTTCAGATTTTGTATAGAATTTCTGACCTAAAAATGATAGAATATCATTGTATAATTTTTGAATACTAACCATCGTAATATACTCCTCATAAAAAAAAGAATTAAAAAAAGAAAGAGTGAATTTTTAATTCTTTTTCATCGGTCTTACTAAAAAAAATCTTAACTTAAACTGTTACCGTAGGTGATGAGACTGTTGATTACACCATCGATTTCGGTAACCATGTCACTGGTTGTTAATACACCATTAGTGGTGGTTACAACAACTTTATCAGCTGAGGATCCGATTGCACCGGAAGTGTCGATGTTACCGATTTTTTCTTTTGCAGCTACTGCTCCACCAGTACTGGTGTATACGAAGTAGTTTGCTGTTGAACCGATTTTACCATCATTGGTTAAATTTCCGTGAGTGTGAGTGCTTAATGCGTAACCGGATAAATCGATTCTTGCAGTGTCAACTTTTTCCCATGCGTAACTGTAACTACCACTAGTTCCTGTTCTTACTGTTACGAAGATTTCGTAAGCATCATTAGTTTCAGCAGTTGATTCAGCTACAAGGTATAATTTGTCCATTGTTGATGCTGAAGCTGTGCCAAGGTTTGTGGTGACTTCAATTAATTCTACTGAGAGTAAACTACCAATTTTACTATCAATGGCGCTGTTGATTGCGGCTTGTGTACTGTTTGCACTGGTTTGGAGGTTAGTGTAAGCAGTGGAATCCACGATTTCACTTGCAGCATGTTCGTGTGAACTTGGTGCGAAAGTGGAAGGGATATCTTCTAAGTCAGTGTAACTTCCACTTGTTGCGACGGTTGCGAGGTCTGCACTATCTGCTTTACCAGAGATGTCTTGGTGTTCAGTTAAGTAAGTATTAGTGTCTATTGTACCATCGTTTTTAACAAGTCCACTGGTTGCACTGGTTTCGATGAATGTTAAAGCATCACTACTGCTGCTACCATCATTGGTTAAATCACTGGTTTTTGTTGGGAGGCTTGCTGAAGTAATATATGCTGTGGTATCGATTGTACCGTCATTTTTAACGAGACCTGCTGTCTCGGATTTTTCAATATAATCTTCTAATGTGGTGTCGATTTCGCTTTTTTCATAGAACCATTGTTTGTTTAAAGTTTTCAGGTGACCATATAAAGTTTGTACATCTACTGTCATTATTTTATTCTCCATTATTATTTTGGGTTATTAAATTTTGTATTAATTCATCCATTCGACTTACGAAGTCGTATTTGTCTTCTTTGGTTTCTAATGCTTCATGCACTGCCTTGCTACTTATCGCATGATTACTATCGGGGTCGATTGTGTCTTCGACTACAAGTTGTTCAGCGATTTCTTCAACTGTATCTAACCTGTTTTTTAACTCATAGAATTCCCTAGTTGTGGAAGTGAGTAGGTCATTTACAGTTTCTTCATCTGCAAAGGGTAAGTATACACTTTCAACAAGTTTGTCTTTGCAGAATAAGTTAAGGCAGTGATTATTATAGACTATGCTGTCGATTTTAGCGTCTAGTTCATCGAAAATTTCTATGAAAATGTCTTTTTGTTTTCGTGTGCAAGTAGGGTCGCTTAAACCGTTCATATAGCCGCTGGTGACTAATGGTATTGAAACATTATTAGTGGATAATAAGTCTCCACCATAAACCATTACTTTGAAGTGTGTTCCATCTAAGACGTTATCTGGGATCATGCAACAGAGGATATGACTGCCTTTACCGATATGTACGGTGGTGGTTTCTCCCCATCCGTCACGGAATATGACGAATTTGTTGAGGTCAATCCATTCGTCTGAGAATGTGAATCTACACCTATAAATATTATAGTTTTTACTTACAACTTCGGTTGTGTCTGTTCGGGTTAATTTCTGTGTATTATTAACATCAAATTCTAAATTCACAAAGTATCACACTCCCTCAGTATCAGCATACGTATAGGATTCTAGTATGCAATTGTTCTGTACGAGGTAACAGCATTTTTCAAGGTCATGGTTGCATGTGTGTCTATAACAGCAACCATTACAAAAAGTAGGTTCTGATTTTCCTTGTTTCATCATAAAAAAAAGTATAAAATAAAAGAATGTTTTTTTTTAGTAGGTTTTCACACGCAAATTACGTATACAAGTACTACCATATGAGCTTGCAACAAAATCAGAATAAGAATTAGGGATGTTTGTCACTCCACCAATTGTAACTCGTGGACTATACTCCAAATCTTCCCATTGATAAGTCACACGGTTACTGTAATCATCATTTTTCCATACGACAAGACATGTTGATGATTCTTTACGCATATGAATAGTATGCCAATCAATAATTGGATTACTACTAGTTGAAACAACTTGTCCTGGAGCTAAACTGGTTAAGTGTCCCTCCTTAACATATTGAGTGGTTAAATCCTTAATGGAAGGGGTTCCGGTGATAGGCCCTTCCCAACTCCTAATACCCCATGTTAATGTTCTATTTTGAAATGCATTATTCGGATTTGCTAGTAATATTAAACCAGTGTATCTTGCACCACCGTGATTGTATGCTAAATCAAAAGTACATTCCCATAATCCAGCATTACTCCATCCTTTAGTTAATACACTGCCTTTGAAATAACCAATATTATTTTCTTCATCATATTCATAATAATTACTATTACCCGCTTGTCTTGCAACACTTGTATTAGAATTAAATACCGGTACGTAATCGCAATCTTCTATATGGTAAGGTATTGTTGGTAAATCCTCATATACTCCGAGGAAGTAAACATCACCTTTTGATTGATTAGGATAACTGAAAACAGCATCACCCTCATCATCACTAGTAACAGTGTCTAAAGAATCAAAGTATTGTACTTCAAGATTTTTAAAGACACAGTCACCATGCGTATAAAACAGATAGTATGGGAACGATTGACTATCTTTAATGGAACGGATTAATTGATTATTTACGAAAAATTCAGTATAATATCCATCACGAGTAATTGTTAAATGAGAATTATCCGGTACAAAATCCGATAAAGTCACATTTATAGCATTATGATATAATAAAAGTCTACCCGTTATTTTAACAACATCAACATCTAATCGATAATAAGGAGTCGGTAATACTCCTCCAAAAGAGAATGCACCCTCAGAACTAGTAGTCTTATGGAAACGAGTCCCTTCATGACTACGATAAATTTTTAAACGGGATGTTAATTTAATATTATCATGGATTAATTCATTTTGGGATAATATCTTTTCAACCCTGAAATTATCCACAGTAATATTTCCTCCACCAATATTGAATCGGAAACCCTTGTAACATTCATCTTCATACTCGTATTCATCGTATAGTTCATCATCCAGATAAACATTGAATGTTCTGCAACTTGTGAATTCTATTTTAACATTACTATTTGCAAAATAATTTAAAGATACACTGTCATAATAATTATCTGATGTGAATACTTCCAGATAAACCTGTTCAGAACGATTACTAATCTCAGTAATGTCAAAACTAATAATCATATCAGTTTCCACTGGTGTTTTACAAGTATAAACCGCTTGCTGTTCACCACTTGCAGTGAACCCCTTTAATGTACGAGTAACGGTTAAAGCACCGTATTCTGTGAAAAAATCAAAAGGATTACATAAACTTTTCTTAGTAACATAATTTGATTTGTAAATATCAAAATCCTTGTTACGGATTACATGATTATGATTATAAAAATTACCTGTTACTTGAGCCACAGGCTCGCCAATGTTATCTGGATCAGGACCGATAAATTCAGGGTCACTCTGGAACCATACACCATTACGCCAGATTGTACCCGCTGGAGTATCTAATTTTATAATATGCTTATTTTCAATGAATAAATCATCAATTATTTTATCGGAACTGACTTCCAAGTTACCATATACATGTAATGGTGGACTAGTTACTTCTGTAGTTATTGGAGAATTATTAAAAATATAACTTATCCCTACATTAAATACATGTTCTCCAGGTTCATCAATAGTTAATGTCCGAGTAAGTTTACCGGTTTTACGATTATCAATCTCGGTGTAAATTGGATATTCATCATTATTAGTGTAAACCCTAACACCATCATCATCAATATAATTTATGTAAAATCCTACTCTTTGACCGAGAGTATTTGTTATATTGACTTGTACTTTAGTAGTATTCCCTTCACATATATTTGAGTTTGTTAAACTTACTGTTGCTTGTAAATCAGTAACACTTGCCATTATTTTAACTTCCCGGTAAAACTTTATATGATGCAGTACTACCATCAGTGAATGTGGCAGTTAATGTAATCCC
>NZ_JBGUWC010000158.1:0-10255 GCF_045220775.1 Methanobrevibacter sp. | reverse complement strand
TTCACAAGCTCTTGAGAAGTTGGTAATTCCACTTGCAGCGTGTGTTCTGTAACATCCTGCACCTAAAATTGCTACTTTCATTTTTTTCGTCTCCTTAAAACATATATATTTTAATGAACTTTTTCCAATAGTTTAAACTATTTAAAAAAGTTTTACTACAGGGTTAAAGTATCATATTGATTTTTTTATTACTAAATTATGGTATTTTTATCCCGTGCAGTAATAATTTATATTTAAAAAGTAGTATTATTTAAATCTTTATATCTATTCTTTTTTCAGTAATATTTTTTCTATTCTTTTCCCATTTTTAGTAATACTAGTATTACTATTTGTTTATTATATTGTAGTTTAGTAATACTTTTGTTTTGTAGTATAGGGCATTTATATTTATTTTAGTCAACCTAAAATAGAAACTTATTTATTAAAGATTTTACTGAAAAATATATTAATTAATAGTAATTTTGGAGTAAATTTTCATGTATGATTTAATAAAAAAGGCTGTTCATGATGATGAAGCTGCAATTGAAATTTCAAAAATGGACAAGGATATAACTTCTGTCGTTGATGCAATTTCAGAACTCTCATTGGAAGAGACAATGAAATTGGGAATGCAATTTAAAAGGTTCCCATTAGGTTGTGATTTGACTGAAGTGGTTGTCGGAACCTGTGCTTCTGATTTGGAACTAATGGACTTGTTAGGCAATTGCAGATTGGCAGATATGATTGGCGCACCGATTCACATTTGTGCATACGCTTTTTCAGACATAGCCGAGAAGTTTGGAATGAGAGGGGTTGAAGTGATGAAGAAGGTTCATGAAATTGTTGATGTTCCTCTTGATTTGGACCACTTCGGTGAAAACGGTGCGATGAGGCTTCCTAAAAACATTAGTGGATGTGGTGGTGAATGTTACAATAAAGGTCCGGCATTCACTGAATGTCCTCGTGGAAGAATTCACGAAAGATTAATAGACAAAGAACTTGCTGAAAAGGATGATAAGGAGGAATGGGTCAAATTATCATCATCCGTTGCAGTTAATGTTACTTGTGAACAGACCGGTGACGGTCATGCAGCACCGATAAGAGAAGCTGAAGATATTGCAAACCTTGCTAAAAAATATGGCAGGGGTTTGGAATCCATCATGTTTGTCGGTGACGGTTATGATGAAGTGATTACCGGTTTTGAAAAATCCATTGAAATTGGTGCTGATGTCATTGTGGTTGAAGGAGGTCCTTTTAACAGGTGTGAAAATACCACTGAGGCATTTGCAAAAACAATTGCGGCTGCAAGAATTTTATCTCCTGGAAAAGTTGTTGCGACTAATGGGGCTTATGAACATGAGGTAAGAGCCGGTTTAAGATCAGGTTTAAACATGGTCATTACAGGTTTTCCAAAAAATCATCATGGCTACATGTGCGGATTTGAACCTGGAACTGCCAGAAGAGGAAAATTCGGACTTCCAAGAATCGTTCAAATCATCAATGAGGAATTCCCAAACAGAGGTCTTCCGGTTCAAAGGCCTGACTTGCTTTCATTAGCCACTGCCGTTAAAATTGCAGGGCCTGAATATGTATATCCAAGAAAAATTGGTGACTATCATGTCGGCGATGCACATTGGGCAACATTGGTCAATTCCAGAATGTATGAAAATATTGAATTGAAACATACCTTACATGATATTGTCGCATTGGCCGATGGAAATACGATTGCGCTGCATGGTGGAAGGTTCATTTCCTGGGTAATTGCCAATGAGTTGGATAAGTATGCTGATGAAATTATAATTTCTGATGTTGATGATTGGGTATTGAAAAACACTGTTGATAACTTGCAAGGAGCGTTAAATGCAACTATAATTGCTGAAAAGGACGATAAAATTGCAGCAAACATTGCTGACTTCTCAATCGCTTCATCAACGATGATTCCAGTCAAAGAGAATATTTTGAAGAAAGTGCCTAATGCATTAACAATCGTGTAGTTAATACTTTTTTCAAAAAAATTATGATTTGAAGTATGTATTACTTTGATAAAAAGTATTACTATTTCTATTTTTTTATTTTTCATTATATTTTACTTTTTTAAGTTAATTCTATTAGTTTTTCTATAATTTAATATGGTATTTTTATTATTTTGTCTACTGAACATCACTTTATCTTTATTTTGGGTTTTAAATTAGTTTAATGAATTTTCCTGTTTATGAATAATTCATAGAAAACCATCATGGGTTATTATTTTATGAAATAATTAAATAATTATTCTCTATTTACTTATTAAAAAAATATATTTTCTTTATTTGAAAAAACAGTGCGAATTTTGAGAAAAAAACTTTAATAACATTTATATGGTTATTACTAGTCATTATTGTATAGATTATTATAATTAATTCTGTTAATTTTAATAATTTAGAGATTATTTTAATAATAATTGGAGAGAGTAGTGTGGAAATTACTGTAGAAAAGATAGCCATGATTCGTGAAAACTACAATCCTACAAACACAAATTTAAATTTAGATGTGGATTGGTCAGTTGAATATGCGGATACTGATCAAAGGGATATAAAATATAATATTATTATAAGGTCTGCTGAATATTTAAATTTAAATTTTAAACTTGAAGGATTACTTAGGTTAGACGATTTTGAAGAATTTATCCAGCAAGATTGTTCTCAAATTGTTTTTCATCATGCATGCAACATGTTAATGAACATGATTTCATTGACTAGGCAATCAGATTATGAGCTATTTAAAGAGGATATTAATTCTGCAGTAAACTTAAATGCTGCTTTTTAAATATTTGGTGATGTATTATGTTTGAAATTAAACACACGTTATGCCCATCATGTAGCGTTGGTTGTGGTATAAATGTGATTTTAGATAGTGAAGAAATTGTCGGAACATTCCCATATAAAAGACATCCTATCAATGAGGGTAAAAACTGCTCAAATGGAAGATCTTCTATTGAAATTTTTGAAGAAAAACTCACATTTGATTCAAAAGTGTTAGACGATGTTGTTGGAAAATTAAAATCTTGTGATGCTGAAAAAGTCACAGCGATTTTTTCTGGAAACAATTCTAATGAAGATTTAGAAGCAATCAAATCTTTATGTGAGTCTAAAGGTTTTAATATTTTAGCATATGATAATAATTTGAAAAATTTTGAGTCTGTAGCTTCCTATGATGATGTTGAAAACGCATCAAATCTTTTTGTCATTGGAAACATTTTATATGAAAATCCGTTAATTGGAAGACGCATTGTTCGTGCTAAAGCAAATGGTGCAAAAGTATTCGTTAATGACGAGTTAGCAAATTCACCAACCGCAAATATAGCAGATGAATTCACTTCCGTCAGTGTTAAAGAATTCTTAGACAGTAACGACATTGGTGAAGATGCAGTAATCGTATTCAATAAGGTTGATTCATTCGAAGATTTGGATTTAATTGCAAGTGCAGGTTCTAAAGTATTGCCTGTTTACAGCAAACCTAATTCAAAAGGTGCTTTCAATTTGGTTGATGCAATTTCAAAAGAAGATGCAGAAGAATTATTAAAAAATACTGATGTTTTACTAGTTTTCAATGAGGATGTTGTAAATGAAATGGATTTTGATTTCAAATCAATCTCTCAAATTGTTGCATTTTCCCCAGCTAAAAACGACACAACCGAAATCGCTGGCTTTGTAATTCCAATCAAATCATGGTTGGAAGAAGATGGTTCATTTACTAATTCCGAAGGTTTAACTCAAGAATTCAAATCAGCTTTAGAATCTGATAACATGGGTATTGCTGAAGTCATTGGAAAAATAAACGGAGATGCGGAGTGATTTTTATGAGTTATGTTTTAGCCAAATCTAAAGATAGTGCAATTCATGAAGCTGGTGAATGCGGGGGAGCCGTAACAAGCATTTTCAAATATCTATTGGATGAAGGAATTGTTGACGGTGTTTTAGCATTACGTCCAGGAGACGACATATATGATGGTATTCCAACTTTAATAACTGATTCTGAAGATTTAATTTCAACAGCCGGTTCTTATCACTGTGCTCCTACAATGATAGGGGACATTATTCAAAAATATTTTGAAGATAAAAAAGTAGCCTTCACTGTTAAACCATGTGATATAAGGTCCGTCGAAGAATTGATTAAAAGACACAAAATTAATAGGGACAATATCTATACAATTGGTTTAAATTGTGGAGGAACCGTTTCTCCAGTCACTGGTCGTAAAATGATTGAACTGTTCTATGACATCAACCCTGATGATGTTGTAAGTGAAGAGATTGACAAAGGTCAATTCATTGTCGAACTTGCAGACGGTACTGAAAAAGGAGTCAAAATCCACGAATTGGAACAAGAAGGATTCGGAAGACGTAATAACTGTCAAAGATGTGATGTAAAAATCCCAAGAAAAGCAAACATTGCATGTGGAAACTGGGGATCCGAAGACGGATGGACATTCATTGAAATCAACGATGAAAAAGGTCAGGAATTGATTGATGGTGCAAAAGGCGCTGGTTTGATAGAAACCAAAAACCCATCAGAACAAGCAATCGAAGCAAGATTGAAAGTCGAAGGCATCATGATCAAAATGGCCAAAAAAGTTCAAAATGCCAAATTCGCAGAAGCAGAAAACATGGATGACTGGAAAAGATGCATCGGATGTTACGCTTGCAGAGACATCTGCCCAATATGCTGGTGCTATGAAAACTGCGAACTAAACAAATCATACTTCAAAGATGAAGGTAACATTCCGCCAAGCCCAATTGCTTTCCAAGGAGTCAGACTTTCCCACATGAGCTTCAGTTGCTGTGACTGCGGTCAATGTGACGATGTCTGCCCAATGGATATCCCTGTTTCATTAATCTTTGATAAATTGCAGAAAAAATATTGTGAAAGGACTGGTTATGTAGCTGGAGTTTCTGATGATATTAAACCTCCATTATATAGTCCAGAAAAAGTTCAATTATGAGGTGGTTTGATGTCTGATGATATTAAAATTGTAGGATTATTATGTAATTGGTGTTGTTATGGAGGGGCTGATACTGCAGGAACTGCACGTATGCAATACCCTCCTAACGTTAGAATCATTCGTGTAATGTGCTCTGGAAGAATAAACCCTTCCATGATCTTTAAAGCATTTGAAGACGGAGCTGACGGGGTATTTGTAGGAGGTTGCCATATTGGGGACTGCCACTATGACGCAGGTAACTACAAATGGTCCAGACGTGCAAAAATTGTTCAAGACATTATCGAAGAATTCGGAATCGAAAAAGAAAGATTCCGTTACGAATGGATTTCAGCATCCGAAGGTGAAAAATTCCAAAGAACAATGGAGGAATTCCATAATACTCTTTCAAAATTGGGTCCATTGGAATTAGAATAGAGTTAAAAATAGTCAAGCCATATAACGATGATTGTAAATAGCTAATCTTAGCTATTTACTCTCACCCGTTTTGATTGTTTTTCTAAGATTAGTGAGCTGATCACTAATGTTAGAAAAATAGTTAAAATAGCGAATATTTTGATTGTTTTTCAATTAATTATCTTCATGTTGATATATTCATCATTAGCCGAGTAATATTGATTGTTGGCATAACCAGTTGATATTGCTTTATTTTCTCCATCAATGTAAGATAATTAATATAAATAAAAAAAGAGATTTATATAATTATATATGGGTTTCTTTCACTGTCTACAATAGCTATTAAAGCATTTTCTCCTCACGTCTTTAATAGCTATTTTTTTAAATTTTAATTAATATTTTTTAATTAAAAAGTATTACATAGTGTAGTATTATTTTTCTAAATTGTATTACTTTTTCAGTCTTCACGTTTTTTAACATTAAAAATACTGTAAGTCTATTTAATCTATTATTTTTAAATTTATTAATTTTTTTTAGAATTTTAATCTATTTGGGGATATGTGTGATGTTATTTTTTAATTTAAATGGATTCTGGCCATATTTTAAATTATTATTTATTCGCAATAACTCATTAAAAATTATTTTTTTCTTGAATACATTTGAGTATATTGTTTATTCGGGTTATAATTAAATTTATATTATTATTTTACGATTTAACGATTAATTTGAGGAGTAATACTTTAATAACATTTATATGGTTATTACTAGTTAGTATAGTATAGATTATCAAATTTACTCGTTTGATAATTTATATGTCCATACCTCAATTAAGAAATTTGGCCATATAACTAACGTAAATAGCTATTCAATAGCTATTTACACTCTATCTTTAATTGCCTTTCTAAGATTAGTGAGCATATCACTAATGTTCGAAAGATATTATTGATGTCTTTCATGCTTCATAGTATTTGAGAAAAATCATCGATATACATTGGTCAGCCAGTCATATTTGTAAAGATTAAAACACTGTTCTTATACATATAAGAATTGGATAATTTAGTCTCTCTTAATAGTTATTAAAGTAACTCCTCAACTTTAATAACTATTATAGCTATTTTTAAACTATTTTTCTAATTAAAACTGATGTATTATTTGTTTTTCCGGTTGGTAAAAGCATGACCTCTTTGTGGAATCCTCTTGTATCCTTTTCAAGGACAGGGGCATATAGGATTGCTCTCATTCCTGTATATGTTCTGTATAGCAAAGGAGTGTCTTCATCTATTAATTCCCAGATGTTCGCGAATACCCTGTCTTTAGGTTCTGCAAGCGCAGCCACCATTAAAATGTCATAGTCAAGGTCGGCTATTGACTTTTCGTCGCCGGTTATGATTTTGATATCCTCATCAAGGCCTAACTTTTTCAGTACCTTTCTTGAAAGATCCGCAACCTCTTCCTGAATCTCTATTCCGATGCATTTGCATCCGAATACTAGGTTGAACATGATTAATGTTATTGGGAGTGGTCCACTTCCTAAAAATACGAAGGTTTTGTCTTCGTTGAATTTAGCTAATTGACGTTCGTTGTTCAACAATCCGGTATATCTTTCATAGAACTGGAATGAATTAAAGGTTTCTTTAGGATCATCAGATTCCAATATTTTCAATGCATTTTCGGTTTCAAGCCTTGCACCGACATATACGTAGAATTTGCGAATCAATTTTAATGCTTTATTCATTTTTTCATCATCTAGGATATGTTTTGCAGAATCAAAATCGATTTCCCTGTCGTGGGCGATAATCTCCACATCATCCAATATCTCGATGATTTCGTTGATGTCAACATCATCAAGGGCGGAATCTCCGTATTTGTCCAAATCACCATAGCTTGAAAGCTTGTCTGCTATCTCTTCAATTTTTCCCCAATATTTATAACAGCTCATTTGAATCACATAAATTAATATTTAAGTATTGTTTTATACATTAAACTATATAAATATTTTAAAATTTAAAATAAGTTGCTTATTGTTCTTAAAAATTAATATAAAAGTATTACTTTGGGTTGTTATGATTTTTAAAAAAAATAGTATTAAAAAGAGAATATCTAATCTGATAGATAATAATATTCTCCTTTTTCCTTTTGCTCACGGTCCTTGTAGCTGTCGAGCTTGTTGACTCTTGGCCTTTTTGTTTCCTTATCCCTTCTGAATGTAATGTTTAAGTTTCCCAAAAATTCGTTCATTGCATTTCTAAGGTCAGTCGGCTTTGAGGCATGACCGTTCAGACCGGGGGTTCCATTGAAAACCATCGCCCTATCTGAGATGTAATCGATAAATACGATATCGTGGTCTACAATGAGTGCTGCAGCATTTCTGCTTTCAACCATCTTGCGGATCACTCTCGCTGCAATTAATCTTTGCTCGACATCCAAAAATGCTGTCGGTTCGTCAAAAAGATAAATTTCAGCATCTTTTGAAAGTGTTGCGGCAATTGCCAGTCTTTGAAGTTCCCCTCCACTCAGGCCTTTGACGGGTTTGTCAAGCATTTCATTCAGTGAGAACGGATTCATTATTTCGCTTTCAAAGATCTTGCTTCCGAAACTAGGGGCGTTCATATATAGGAAGTCGCTGACTGTTCCTTCAAAGTCGGTAACGATGTATTGTGGTTTGTAAGCTATTGTAACCTCTTCATCGATTTCTCCGGTTGTTGGCTCTTCTACACCGGCAAGCATTTTGGCGAAAGTGGTTTTACCGATACCGTTTGATCCGAATGCGGTCACGATTTCATCGTAGAATATTTCCCCTGCATCAGCGGATAGTTTAAATCCATCATAGTCTTTGGTAATGTCGGTGTAGCTTGCAAGTGCATCCCCTTCGTCTTCCGGAGTAGGAGGCCTTATTGTAAATTCAATAGGTGTTTTCCTGATTCTTACATTTTCTTCAGCTAAAAATCCTTTGATATATGCATTGATGCCTATGCGGACACCCTTTCTTCCGGATACAACACCGTATCCTCCGGGAGTACCATACAGTATATGGATGTTGTCTGACAGTGCATCAAGTGTTGCAAGGTCGTGTTCGATAACCAGTACGCTTTTGCCCTCTTCCGCCAGGGATCTGATTACCTTGACTGCATTTAGCCTTTGGGATACGTCAAGCCATGAAGTCGGCTCGTCAAAGTAGTAGAAGTCGCCTTCTCTGAGTACTGTTGCGGCTATTGCAACCCTTTGAAGCTCACCACCGCTCAGGTTTTCCATTTTCCTGTCCAGGACATTTTCAAGCTGCAGTTCCTTTGTAACGTAGTCAAGCTTATCTCTTTCATTAACGTTGTTGAGTAAATCTCTGACTTTTCCTTTAACAACTTTTGGAAGCTTATCGACCATTTGCGGTTTCATTATGGTTTTTACATTGCCTTCGGATAGATCTCTGAAATATTTCTGAAGTGCTGAACCTTTATAGAATTCAATAACTCTGTCCCAGTTTTGTGGGGGATTTTCAAAGTCTCCAAAGTTAGGTATCAAATTTCCAGCTAAAATGTTCATTATTGTGGATTTACCGATACCGTTCTGACCCAAAAGACCTAAAACAGTTCCTTCCTCCAAGCTTGGAAGCCCGAACAGTTCAAACTGGTTCTGGCCGAATCTGTGAATCGGCTCACCAATTGCTTCGGGCAAGTTAATAATAGTAACAGCATCAAACGGGCAGCGGTTTGTACAGATTCCGCACCCTTCACATAATTCTTCTGATATCAACGGTTTTTTTGTATCTTCATCAATTACAATGGTGTCTTCGTCCATTCTAACGCCGGGGCAGTAATTGATACAAAGATAATCACATTTTTTAGGTTGACATCTGTCTTTGTCTAAAATTGAAATACGGGTCATTATTATCTCCTTAAAATATAATCATTAGAATTTTTGTTCGTACTATATAATTAATATTATTGCAGTTTTTTCTTATTTTAGTCATGATGAAAAAAGTTTTCAATTTCATTTTAATTTTTATAATTAATATTTAAATATTATTATAATGTAATATTTATATTGTATAAAGTTAACTTGTTAAATTTTAATTCTAACTTTATAAACAATTATATTGAGTGGTCAAATGAAGATAAATAAAAATATTTTTATTTGCGCATTATTGGTGTTAATGCTTTTATGCTGCGTTAATGCTGTTAGTGCAGAAGAATCACTTAATGAAACACTCGGAGCCGATACTGTCGACGAAGTAGTCGTAGCCGACGCTCCTGTGGAAGAGTTAAGTGCAAGTGGCGACACATATGTTGTCGATGCGAATGGAGGTGGAGATTATACAAGTATTTCTGCTGCTGTTAGCGCCGCTAGCGGTGGGGAAACAATCTTCATCAAGAACGGAGAATATACCGAAACTTCAAAAATTGATATCGGTACAAAACAATTAACTTTCACTGGTGAAAGTCAAGATGGTGTAATAATTAAATCCGGCGATAACGATTTATTCTATACAACCGGATCTGGAGGCGCTTCATTGGTCATTAGTGGTTTAACCTTTAAGGATATCTCAATGACTGGTGCTAGAACTCCTATTTTCATTGGTGGAAACGATAATGTAGAAATTAGTGACTGTACTTTTGACAATTGTGCTTCTAGATATGGTGCATTACGTATATTTACTTCTGGAAGTGTAACAGTAGATAATTGTAAATTCTTAGGCACAAAATCTTCCACTGGTTCTTATTCCAGTGCAATTGATTTCGGTGGTAGTGGTACTGCCGATTATACTTTGAAAAACAGCATAATTGACGGTTCAGAAATATCCACTGCAAGCACTGCATCTTATATTTTCGGTGCAATTTACAATGAGAAAAATACTGGAACTGTATTTTTGGATAATGTAACCATTAGCAACTGTAATCTTGCAAGTGCAAA
>NZ_JBGUWC010000157.1:0-10891 GCF_045220775.1 Methanobrevibacter sp. | reverse complement strand
AAGTGAGCTAGATTTAATATAATTGGTGGTATTATTGATTAAACTTGTAGTATTTGACTTAGATAACGTTATTATTGATGGTGAAGCAATAGATGAGATAGGAAAATTAGCAAATGTTGAAGAGGACATAGCTGCAATCACTGAGAAAGCTATGCAAGGGGAAATAGACTTTGAAACTTCTATTAAAGACAGAGTACAACTTCTCGAAGGAACTTCTATTGAAGATGTCGAAAAGGTTGCTGAAGAACTTCCATTGATGCCTGGTGCTTGCAAAACCATCAAATGTCTAAAAGATAAAGATGTAGATGTAGCTATCATTAGTGGTAGTTTTGATGTAGTGGCTGATAAAGTTAAAGATAAACTTGGAGTTGACACAGTTTATACTAACAGTTTCACAGTCGAAGATGGTAAATTAACTGGTGAAGTGACTGGTCCTTTAGTATCCGGATCTAAATTGGATGTATTAAAAGACCATGTCGAAAAAGCAGGAATTACTTTAGATGAAGTAGTTGCTGTTGGAGATGGCGCTAACGACATTTCCATGATCGAATCAGCTGGTTGCGGAATTGCTTTCAATGCAAAAGATTCTGTAAAAGAAATAGCTGATGTAGTAGTAGAAGAAAAAGACTTATGCAAAGTCTTATGTGAAATTCTTAATCAATTAACCACTGATGATGCTGAAACTGAAACTGTAGAAGAAGAAGTAGCTGAAGAAGCTGAAGCTGTAGCTGTCGAAGAAGTTGAAACTGTTGAAGAAGAGGCAGTTGAAGAGGAATCTGAAGCAGAAGAAGAAGTTGCTGAAGAAACTGAAGCTGTTGAAGAAGAGGCAGTTGAAGAGGAATCTGAAGCAGAAGAAGAAGTTGCTGAAGAGACCGAAGCTGTTGAAGAAGAGGCAGTTGAAGAAGAAGCTAAAGAAGCTGAAGAAGAAAAACCTAAAGCTAAATCTAAAAAAGCTGATAAAGGTCTTCCTGAATCCAATTTTGTCCTTGCTGACACCATGGAAGGTGTAAGAAAACAAAAAGATGAAAAAGAAGCTGAAATCTCCAAAGTTGCTGAAGAAAGGGAAGAATTCAACAAAATAGCTAAAGAACAACGTAAAATTAGAGATGAATTAAACGCATCTTTAAAAGAAAACTTAAACAAAGCTATTGAATACAGAAACGAGCGTAATGAAATCAACAAAAAAGTTGAAGAAGCTAAAAAAGCTCGTAATGAAGCAAATAATAAAATTAAAAGTTTAGAATGGTCTTCAGGAAAACGTGACAAAATCAAGATAGAAAATGAAATCAAAAAGATTGATAAAATCATTGAAACTCGCGTTTTAGACATCAAAAAAGAAAATCAGCTTGTTAAAAATGCAAACGATCTCAGAAAACAGTTAATGGAAATTCACGAAGATGAAACCGTTAAATCTGAAGCTCAAGAACTTAAAAAAGTATCTGAAGAAGAGCACGAAAAAGTTATTGAACTTTCCGAACAAGCTCAAGCAGCTCACGAAGAAATGCTCACCTACTTCAGAAAAACTGACGATATCAGAACTGCAGCTGATGAAGCTCACAAAAAATTCATCGAAGCACGTAAAAACGCTTCCGCTAAACATGAAGAGTTCAAAGCTATCTTAAGTGATATCCATGTTATCAACAAAAAATTAGGTTCCAACAAACCTAAGAAAAGGAAATCTGATAACAAATCTTCCGGCGGATCCAACAAAAACCGTGAAGAAAAAGAAAGAGCTGAAGAAATCTTTGCTAAATTCAAACAAGGTGGAAAAGTCTCTACTGAAGAGATTTTACTCTTGCAAAAATATAATATAGGTTAAATCTTTTAACCTACTCTTTTTATTTTTTTTTAGGTTTTACCATGTCTGAAGAAAAAATTGAAACTTGTTTTATTTGTGGTAAAAAGTTTGATATGAATAAAGCGGAACTTGGTTACTACCGTAACGGCAAATATCCGATTTGTGATTATTGTGCTGATTTTTACCGTTTTTATAACGAAGATATTTAAATTTTAACCATTTTTTTTTAAACTTTCAAATAACTCTTTTTATAGAAATATTTTTATATAGGAAATGAGTTTATATTAAATTCAGTATCACTTTTTTTTAATTTGGGGAGTATAATATGCATGAAGTTATAGTATGTGAGAAACCGACATCTGCTGAAAAGATAGCCAAGGCACTTTCGCCAAGTGCAGTGAAGAAGACTTATAACAAAAAAGTAAAATATTGGGAACTTAAGAAGGATTCAAAAGATATAACAGTTGTATCAGCTGTTGGACATCTTTATTCATTAACTCCTGACAATCCTAGAGATAAAGTCTATTTCGATCTTCACTGGGCTCCCGCTTATGAAGTCAACAAAAAAGGCAGCGGATATACTAAAGACTATGTCAGGGCCATTAAAAAACTTGGAAAAAACGCAGATTCCTATATTCATGCATGCGATTATGATACGGAAGGAACTTTAATCGGATATAACGCTTTAAAATATGCTTGCGGGCAAAATGATTTAAGCAAAATATCCCGTATGAAGTTTTCCACATTAACTAAAAAAGATCTCCTCGAAGCCTATGACAATAGAATTGATTTGGATATGAACCAGGTCGATAGTGGTATAGCAAGGCATGTCTTGGATTATTATTTTGGCGTAAATATTTCTAAGGCCTTGATGAAGTCTGTAAGCAGGGCCAAATACAGGTATTTGAAATTATCAGCAGGCCGTGTCCAGACTCCAACATTGGCCATTCTTGTTGAAAGAGAAAAGGAAATTAAAAACTTCATTCCAGAACCTTACTGGTTAATAAAAGCAATCATTGAAGGTGAAATTGAAGTCAATCATGTTGACGGTAAAATCTTTGATAAAGCAAGAGCCGACGAAATAATGAGCAAATGTAAAGGAAAAGATGCTGTAGTTGATAAGATAACTCTATCCAACTCAACCACCAAGCCGCCAGTTCCTTTTAACTTGGGAGGCCTTCAATCTGAAGCATATAACGTGTTTGGATTTTCACCTAAAAAGACACAATCCATTGCTCAAAACCTTTATACTTCAGGTTATACATCTTATCCACGTACATCATCCGAAAAATTGCCTGAAAGTCTTGATTTCAAATCAATATTTGGCCAGTTAAGTCGCAATGCCGAATTTAAGAAGCATATTTCACAGCTTCCATCTAAATTAAAACCGAACAATGGTAAAAAAGATGATGCGGCACACCCTGCAATCCATCCAACCGGAATCACTCCGCAAGGATTATCCAGGGATGATAAAAAGATTTATGATTTAATTGTCTATAGATTCATTTCAGTATTCTTTGAAGCGGCCAAGTTTGAAACCATGAGCACTACTTTAGATATTGAAGGTGAAAAATTCCGCTTTAAACGCAGAAGAGTAACCCATAAAGGATGGATGGAACATTATCCATATAGAAAAATCGATAATGAGGAGTTTCCGGACATTAGCAAAGGTGATTTAGTCAAGGTATTGGATTTGATTTCTGATGAAAAGGAAACCAAACCTCCTGCCCGTTACAATCAGGCTTCCCTTATTAAGGAATTGGAAAAAAGGGAGCTTGGAACCAAAGCTACACGTGCTGACATTATTGATAAGCTATATGATCGTAAATACATTAACGGCACTCAACAAATCGAAGTTAATCAATTGGGAGAAAACATGATTGATACATTGAGTACCTATTGTAAGGATTTGACTTCAGAAGAGCTTACCCGTGATTTTGAAAACAAGCTTGAAGGAATTAACAATAACACTTCCACATGTGAAGAAATCATACATGAGGGTAAAAAGGAAGTCAATATCATTTTAGGAGATATAGATAATAATTCCAAAGAAATCGGTACAAAATTGTATGAATCATATCAGGAAAGCAATATTGTTGGAACTTGCCCTAACTGTGGCGGTAATTTGGTTAAAAGATATTCTCCTAAAACTAAAAGTTCCTTTGTTGGATGTTCCAATTATCCGGAGTGCACAACAATATATTCAATTCCGAAAGGAACACATTTCCTTAAAAAGACTTGTGAAAAATGCGGTCTTCCAATCATTTCATTTGGAAAGCCTCGCCAACGCGCATGTCTTGATGCCAATTGCGGAAAGGATAAAACTAAGCCATACTCTCCTGAAGAAGTTGGAAAATGTCCAGAATGCGGAAAACCTCTTCTTAAACGTTCCGGTCGTTATGGTGAGTTTGTAGGTTGTAGTGGATTTCCGAAATGTAGGTTCACTTGTTCTGTTGAAGAGCTTGAGAGCAAATTGGAATAATCCTTAAATTTAGTTTATTTTAATTAAATTTATTTTGGCATTTTTTTCTTTTTGAATTAAATAGCCAATCTTATTCATTCTTATCTGTTTTCAACGATTTTTTACAGATTTTGTATTTTTGTAAAATAATAAGATATGCAAAATACTTAATAATGTTAAAAAATAAATCTATAATCTAATAAAAATATTTTTTCAAATTTCAATATTTTTATTTTGTATTTAAAAATTTTAATTTAATGATTTATTTATTGTTTTGGATTTGATGAAGCAATAAATTATAATGAATGTAAATGAGGGTTTCAATGAATAGAGAAACAATATTGACAATAACTAAGTCAGTAGTTATTATTTTAATCTTATTAGCTGTAGTTTTTGCCCTTAAAGCTCCAGCTGCAGATTTAAATGTACTTTCTGACGATTATAAAGCAGAATATATTGATTCTTCAGGTCTTCCTTATTTCAGTGAAATGGATTCATATTATAACTTAAGGTTGACTGAGGATTACATAGATCATGGTTTTGTAGGTGACGAACAGATAAACGGTACGGAATGGGATATGCACAGGTATGCCCCAACGGGTAATGAGATTAATTATGAATTGGGCATTGTGTATGTGACTTCGTATTTGCATGACCTTGCAAATAAATACCTTGGAGATTACTCCGTTAAAGAAGTTGCATTTTGGACAGGTGCTATCATATCTACATTTGCTGTAATCCCTGCGTACATCTTTTCAAGAAGGTTAACCAATGAATATGGGGCAATTGTAGCAACATTAATTATTGCATTGGCTCCAAACTACTTCGCACACACATTCCCAGGATTTTTCGATACAGATATGTTTTATTACATATGGGCCTTGCTCTTTATATTTTTCTTTGTAGAAAGTATAAGAGCGAAAAATATTATATATAAAGTTTTATTTGCAATTTTAGCAATTGTTGCAATTGGATTATTCTCCCAATCATGGACTGGTTACATATTTTACATAGGTCTTATGGGAGTATTCTCCGTTGTTTATTTAATTGCTTGCTATTACTTTAATGTCGGTGAAGATAATCAAAATGAATATCCTAGCAAATTGCAATGGTTTATCCACCAAGCTGATTTAAGATCTATTTTGGTATTAGGTGTCGTTGGTTTTGCAGGCCTCGCTATTTTCCAAGGTTTGGAAGGTGTGACAGGCATATTCGGAAGTTTATTAAGCTTACTTTCCTTGCAATCCGCTTCAAGGACTATTGCAGGATTCCCGAACGTACTTGTTTCCGTTGCAGAGATGCAAATTCCAGCAATGCTTGGTAGCGGAATGAATTCAATGTTTTTAGCTAACACTAATGGTGTTATTAACGGGTTAGGCGGTATATTAGTATTCTTCAGCGGTTTGACTGTTTTAGCTACTTTAGTATTGAGAATTTTCAAACTTAAAGGAGATGCAACTTCGGTAAACAGCACTAATGCTAAACCGCATAAGTCCCAAAGAATATCTTCAGCTAAAAAACTTGACAATGAACTTAAAAAAGGTATTAGCTTAGGTAATTTCAATTTGGATTCCATCAATGAATTATTATCCAACAAACGTTTAACTGTATTATATGCATCATTGTTTGTTGTATGGGTAGTTATTGCCGCACTTGCGGTAACCAGAGGTTCAAGGTTCATTACTACAATCGTATTGCCATTCGGTCTTATGGCAGGTATTTTTGTAGGTATTGCGATGGATTACATCAAAAACAAATTGAATGATGATAGGCTATTATTGGCAGTAATATTCTTTGCAGCCGCTTTTGCAGCAATTCCATTAGCTACCATAAATACAATGTATGGAGTTGCATTATTGGTTATCCTTGTTGCTTTAGGAGCAGTATCCATATACGTTCTCAAATCAAATGCTAAATCCAGTAAAGGAATTCCAATTAAAAAGTATGTTGCAGTGCTTGCCATTATCCTTGCATTGGTAACCCCTTGTGTCTGCGGAGCTTATCAGACTTCTGACACAGTTGTTCCGGGTACCAGTGATGCAATGTGGAATGCAATGAAATGGGTTGATGAAACCCAACCGGAAGATACAGTACTTACATCCTGGTGGGACTTCGGTTATCTGTTCGAGAAAGCGGCAGATAGACAAGTAACATTCGATGGGGGTTCACAATCTGGTGAACGTGCTTTCTGGTTAGGTCAAGCGATGACAACTGATAATCTGGAATTGTCTGCCGGAATTTTCAGAATGCTTGATACAACAGGAGATCAGGCTGTAGATTATTTGGTAAATATTACCAATGATACCGGTAAATCAACTGACATTCTAATTGACATTTTACCGAAATCATCCAGCGATGCTCAAAAAACATTGCAAAGCAAATATGGATTAACCGGTGCTCAAGCTAAAGAGTTGCTTAACTATACCCACCCTAAAAATCCACGCCCTGTAATATTTGTCGCATCTTCAGATATGCTTCAAAAAGCTGGTTGGTGGACTTACTTTGGTGCATGGGACTTTGAAAACCAATCTTCTAAAAACTACAATTATTACATTCCAACAAGCCAAGTAGAGGTCAAAGCAGGAAAAACCGGTAAATTGGCATTACTTGAAGATCAAGGAATGACTATTAATGCAGTTATCCAAAGAGGAACTGGTAATAATACAACAACTGCGTACACCGAGGCTGTTTATACTGAAAACGGACAGCAAATTATGGTAAATGACACTCCATACAATCCATTGAACATTTCACACATTGTCGTTATTGAAGACGGATACATCATGAAGAATGAATCTGTCGGCGATGTAAAAGATGCAAATTACACATTAATGTTGATGGGTCAAGATAATCAGTACACACCTATCTTAATGAGTAATGAGCTTGCAAATTCAATGTTTACCCAATTATACCTATATGGTGGAGCTGGTCAGGACATATTTGAAAATGTCCATGTGGAAAACGGTGTAATGTTGTTTAAAATAAACTTTGATAAAACCAAAGCTAGCGCTTAGCTGGTTTCTAGATTAGGATTTTCCTAATCTTTCTTTTTTTATTTAATATGGTGATTCAATGGGGATTGAGGAGAAAATAAAAGATATTGAAGAAGAAATACAAAAGACACCATATAATAAAGCTACTTCACACCATATTGGTAAGCTTAAGGCAAAATTATCCAAATTAAAAGAAGAATCTCTACAGAGAAGCAGCAGCGGTCATAAGGGCCAAGGTTTTCATGTTAAAAAAACTGGTGATGCTACTGTTGTTCTGGTAGGATTTCCTTCTGTTGGCAAATCTACTCTCTTAAATGAAATTACGAATGCTGAAAGTAAAGTTGGAGCTTATCAATTCACAACATTGGATATTGTTCCGGGTGTTATGGAACACAAAAACGCAAAGATTCAGGTTTTTGACATTCCAGGAATCATTACAGGGGCAAGTAGCGGTAAAGGAAGAGGTAAGGAAATCTTGTCTGTAGCCAGGACTGCCGATTTGATTTTGGTTGTATTGGACACATTCAATCCGCAACATTTGAATATAATTTTGGAAGAACTTAGAAATATCGGTATCAGGCCAAATGAAAAGCCGCCTGACGTTACAGTTAAAAGGAAAAAGCTTGGCGGTGTTAAAGTCTCTTCAACCTGTCCGCTTACTCATCTGGATGAAAAGACAATAAGGTCAATCATCAATGAGTACGGCATGCACAATGCAGATGTGCTTTTCCGTGATGACGTGACAATAGACCAGTTCATTGATGTGCTTGACAGGAACAAGTCATATGTTCCGATGCTGGTCTTGTTGAATAAGGTGGACCTTGTAGATGATGCCTACATCGAAGAGCTTAAAAACTACATTCCAGAATTTATTCCAATTTCTGCCGATAAGAAAACCAATATCGACGAGTTAAAAGACCTGATTTTCGACAATTTGGATCTGATTAGGGTTTACTTAAAACCGCAAGGCCGAAAGGCAGACATGGAAGATCCTTTGGTTGTTAAAAAAGGCGCTACCGTAATCGACGTATGCGGAAAACTGCATAGGGAATTTGTAAAAAACTTCCGCCATGCCAAGGTTTGGGGAACATCCGTTAAATTCCCGGGCCAGAAGGTAGGTCCGGACCATGTGCTTAATGATGAAGACGTTTTAAGAATTATTCTTAAAAAATAATTCTTCTTTTTTTTTGATATTATGAATAAGGCTATTTTTATAACAGGAACTCCCTGTACAGGAAAAACAACTGTCAGTGAAGTTTTATCCAGTAAATTAAACTGTAAATTAATTAAAATCAACGATTTGGCTATTGAAAACGATTTTGTTTTAGGAATTGATGAGGATAAGGGATATAAAGTCATTGACATTGACGCCTTAAACGATAAGGTTTCAGAGATTATTGCTGAAAGCGATGAACTGACTATTTTTGAAGGGCATTTGGCCCATTTATGTTCAGGTGCAGATAAGGTAATTGTTTTAAGGGTTCATCCGGAGATATTACGCACAAGGCTTGAAGCGCGTAATTATTCAGACTCTAAAATCCGTGAAAACCTGGAAGCAGAGGCATTGGGGGTCTGTACTGCGGAAGCCTTTGATGAATATGGGGATAAAATCGCTGAAATTGATGTAAGTGAGTTATCGATTGATGAAATTGTTGATTTAATCGGTGATGTTATTTTAGATAAAATTGATTTTCCAGTTGGTGAAGTTGATTTCATGGACTGGTTAATCTGACTTCAATTTTTCGCTTTTAAATCAGTTTTTATAAATTGCTTCAATTTTTCTTTTTTAATGCAATAAAGCAATATAATCATTTTGATGTGCAAATGAGCTTTTGTGATTTTTCATATTTTGAAAATACTTATATACTATCGGTTTTATATATTAATCTAACTATTCTAGCTAGTATGGTTCAAAAGTTTTTAAAATCTTTAGGTGCTTTTGAACTTCTTAAACTTAAATAAGGTTGTGTTAATATCACAAAAATAAGTTTTGACATTGATGATGAGCTACTTGAAGATTTAAAGAAAAAAAATTTAGAAAATAAATCTTCTATAGGGGATTGGATTGAAAAATATATTCAACAAGGATTGAAAGAGGATGATACTATGTTAATGATAGGTTTAAATGAAAATGTGATGGAAAAAGTAAATATCCTGTCTAAACTAACTCATAGGACTCCTGAAGAAGTAGTTAATGATACTCTTTGGAATCAATTGGAAAAAATTGAAGATGTTCCTGATGAAATTGATTATGATAAAATTTGGGATATGCTAGAACATGATAAGCCTGAGGGTGATGATGTACTGGATAAGCTTAGCAAAATCAACAAGCTTCGATGAAAGGTCATATTCAATTAAACACCACAGAGGGATATAATGATTTTTTTAGATACATCTTACATTAAGGGATTAATACTTAAAAACGACTCTTACCAACTTTTTTCAGAAAATATTAAGCCGATTCTGGAAACAGAAACAAAAGCAACTAATATTACCGTATTGGTTGAAGTTTTGAACAGTCTCAAACCGAACAACTTCAATGGAGATATTAGGGAAATAATATTTCAACTACTGAATCTTGATGCCTTTGATTGGTTGACTGCCGATGATTACAACTCGGCAATGGATTTGTTTAACTATTATGGGGGATCTGTTAACTATGCAGATTGTACAATACTGCAATCAATGCAAAATCATGGAATCAGTAGAATTGTCTCTTTTGATTCGGATTTTGACAAAATTAGGGGCATACAAAGAATAAGTGGATTTAATTAATCCATTTATTTTTTTAAAAAAATTATTTTTAACTTAAAAATTTAAAAAATCCATAACCTTTATAAATAGTGATTAACATAATTATTCTTAATATTCATATTAACCTAAGGTTAAAATTTTTTTTTAACTATGGTTTTTGTTTTAAATTGCGCAAATCATTTTAATCCAATCATGAATATTAATATCCTACAAGGGAGGATATTTTGAGTAGAGGAAAACGACCAAAGTGGATGATTGATATAGCGATTGAAAGAATGGATATTCTTTTTAACCGTGCCGAGATGGAATTCATCAGCCATCCTGAAAGATCTCATCGCTATGTGGAGCTAGCTTTAAAATTATCCACTAAATACAATACCAAAGTCCCCGAAAAATGGAAGAGAAGGTATTGCAAGAAATGCAAGTCATTCCTCTCGCCTGGTCGCAATTGCACCGTCCGGCTAGTTAACTCTGAAGTTAACATTTTTTGTGGTGAATGCGGTCATGCAATGAAGATTCCTTATCGCAAGGAACAGAAAAATAAAAGGAGAGCTAAATATGAGTCAATCAAAAAAAGAAATGATGAATAGAGCTCTTTCCGCTATGACAATTAACATTGGTAAAGGCGGCGTCAATGAAAACGTAATCAATGAAATAAAACGCCAGCTTGAAGCTAATGAACTTGTCAGAATCAAATTTGCAAAAAATATCGCTAGAGATAAAGATAAATACATCGACGAAATTATCACTCAAACCAAAGCTAAGCTTATAGATGTTAGAGGACACGTCGCTGTTATTTATAAGAAAAAGCCTTAAACATTATAAATTTAGAGTTACAGGCCCTATTTTTTTAGGTCTTAAATTTACAGTGGATTAAGCTACAAT
>NZ_JBGUWC010000156.1:0-7340 GCF_045220775.1 Methanobrevibacter sp. | reverse complement strand
TTTTTAGAAATCATACTATATAAATTAAATTTTAAAAAAAAAGCAGTGTTGAGAGGTAAATAATACAACTATCTCATGAGTATTCATACAACTCTATCAAAATTATAATTAATTTAGTATTGAATCTATCGCTAAATATTTTTATCCACATGAGAAACTAAAAAAATATGCACAACATATAAATAAGGTTCTTGACTGAAATTTGTTTAAGAAGAATAATCTGAGAGGAGTATAATATGGCCAATTATTGTACTAAATGTGGAACTAAATTAGGAAAAGATGATAATTTCTGTACTAACTGCGGAACTAAAATAAATAAACAAAATATACATTTATTGAAAACACCATCAGACAGTATAGAAAAAGAAAAAGCCAAAAAAGAGCTTAAAAAAGTAATTGGTGGAAGATTATCATACAATTCAACTTTTAGTGGTGCATTACTCGAAAACGGTTTGGATATTACCAATACCGGAAACGCTATCAAACAACAGATTGAAAAAGAAATAGATTCAGGCAAAATCAAAAGTGGAGGAGTAGAATTTAGGGTGAATCAATTAATACATGAATACAAAATCAAAAAAGAAGAAGAAAATAAAATATTAAAAACTATTGATGAAATATTTGAAACAGAAGAAATCAAATCAGAAATAAGAAAAAACAGGATTGACCAAATTCATGTAGATTCCATTAAAGACCATCTGCAAAATAAGCTTATTGATAAAAGAGAAAATATGAACGAGGAAGAAATTAAACACTTCATAAAAGCAGAATTAGAAAAAAAGGGCAAAGAACAGGAAAAAGCCAGAACTGCAGAAGCAAAGGAAAAGGCTAGAATCGCAGAAGAAATGAAACGTAAAAGAACAACAGAGAAGAAAATGGGTAATGGAGGCTATTGCGGTTGGGGTTGCCAATATTACCGCGAAGAAATTTTAGACAGTACCGGAGGGATAATTGGCGATTATACTGAGGATATGAGCGGTACTTATTATTATTGTAGTTTAGGGCATGTCTTAGTTGATGGCCGTTTTTGTGAAGATTATGAATGAATTGTTATACTTGATAAGTTTTGAAAATCCAGATCAGATTATTTACTTTTTAATTTAAATCATTAAGAAATAGAGTTAAAAGTTCAGCAAAAATTAGAGTTCGTCAAAGCGAAAAAAATAAGAAAAAAAGGATATTATATAATTAAAACATCCTCTGTATATTTATTAGTATTTTGATTTCCATTAGCTGTGAATTCTACTGTGATTTGATGTTGTCCAAGGTAATCATCAGTAATTCCAAATATTGGAGTTGATAAATCATCAGCAGTAATTTCATTAAATACTAATTTACCATCAACATAAACAAGCAAGTGCCCATTTGTAAAATCAGAATCATATAGCTTGTTGATGTCTCCAAGTCTTAAAGCATTATCAATACTTATTGTTGTATTATCCCTAAGTCTTTGGATAACATGCTGAGCTGTTTTTGCAGCAGGAGCCTGAACTGTTTTCGCAGTGCCGTGTGAAGCAGGAGCATAAGAAGCGCTTGTTACAACTTTAGGAACATCACTTACTTCAGAATCAGCGGTTTCAGCAGGTGTAGTTGTATTAGTAGTATTAGTAGTATTAGTCTCATTACCACCCATCATTTTCATAAAGTAATCGAGAATAGATGCTATGTCAAAATCAGTGGTATTGTTCCCACCAAAACTAAAATTGCCTAAGCCAGTAAAATTACCTAAGCCGCCTATACCCGGTGTTTTGCCACCAGAACCATCACCTGTACCAGTACCATCGCCTGTACCAGCACCAGTACCATTACCATCGCCTGTACCAGCACCATCGCCTGTACCAGCACCAGAACCACCACTAACAGCAGCATCATCACTAAGAGCAGCATCACCACCACCAGTATCAGAACCGCCAGCAGCAGCATCACCATCACCACCACTAGCAGCAGCAGCATCACCATCGCCATAACCGCCATCAGCTACATCCGCTGCATCAGCAGCAACTTTATCGACTGAACTGCTTTGTAGTGCAGCATCAGTGGAATCATCAGTGAAATTTGTTGCACTGAAAGCATTCATAGATAAAGATAAAATTATAAACAAAACTAAAATATATTTTATTTTATTGTTTAACATATGAATTCCTCCCGTTTTTTAATAATTTATAATAAATTTAATATGTATCCTCCATAGAACATGAAATGTTTTTTTAATCATCCTAAAAGATTGTAAAGGGAATATTTAATCCCTTAGATATTTATAGATTAAATATATTCCAATAATTGCGCTTAATACGAATCCGAAAAATCCGATTGCGGAAATGTCCCAGATTTTTGGACCCTTATCTGCCAGGATTGCGATAGATGAACCAATAAGCAATGCAGCTACAATCAATGATATGGATAACTGATTTTTCAAATCATCCAAACCTGTATGGTTCATATTTAATTCAAGTTCCCCTCTTTCAACCTTATCGAGAGTGCTGTTAAGCCTGTCAGGCAAATCTTTTAATAAATGTTCGATTTCAACAATATAGTTGAATCCACCGCCAACAAGGTTTCCAGGTTCGAATTTTGATTTGATCATGTCTTTAGCGAATTTTTCAAGTTCGCCTGTGAGATTGAAGTGTGGATCCAATTTGTCTCCAGCTTCTTCAATGAGTATGATTCCTCTTCCAATCATTACGAATTCTCTTGGAAGAATAATGTTGTGCTTAATCATCACATTCATCAAATCGTCGAATATTCCATCCATCTGATCCATGTCAACGCCGATGTATGAGTTCAATAGGTCGTCAACATCTTCCTGGAACTCTTCAGTGTTCTGTTCCGGTGTGATGATTTTCATGTAAAGCATTTGATTGATTAAATGGTGTGAATTTCCATCCAACAGAAGCAAGATCAATTGAGCGAAGTTTGACCTGAATGTGTCGTTTACTACTCCCATCATTCCGAAATCGATGTAACAGAGTCTGTTGTCGTGGGTTACGAATAGGTTTCCTGGGTGTGGGTCTGCGTGGAAAAATCCGTCGACCAATACTTGTTTTAAGTAGGATTGGCATCCGTATTGTGCAATTTCCGCATTGTTGATGCCTTCAATTTCATTGTCATACAATTCAGTCACTTCATATCCGTCAATAAGCTCCATATTTATGAGCTTAGAGGAACAGTATTGTGGATAGACTTCAGGAATTTTAATATACTCTACATCTTCAAAGTTTTTTGTAATTTTACCAATGTTTTTAACTTCTTCCATGTAGTTCAATTCTTTGAAGATTGACCTTTCGAATTCTTTGGCCATTGCAGGCAGGTTATATACCCTTGATCCTGAAATGTGTTTGTCGACTGTTGCTGCCACTTTATTCAATACTACTACATCAGGTTCAATAACCTCACGGATTCCAGGCTTTTGAACTTTAACTGCAACATCCATGCCGTTTTCCTTTAATGTTGCTTTATAAACTTGACCGATTGATGCAGATCCGAGCGGTTCTTCATTAAAGTCGGAATATACCTCTTCCAATGGCTGTCCGAGTTCGCCTTCAATAACTTCTCTGATTTCATCAAAAGGAGTTACTGGAGTATTGTCCCTAAGCAATTTCAAGTCATCAGCTATATCATTACCGACCATATCCGGCCTTGTAGCTAACAATTGACCTAATTTAATGAATGCAGGACCCAATTCTTCCATTGCATATCTTAAATCTGAGATTTCAAAATCTTCATCATCTTCATTGTTTTTTAATAATTTTGCCAAGTGGTGCCTTTTTGCAACACCCATAATCTCATCAAAACGTTGTCTTGCAACTTTTTTATCTTGTTTTGCCATATACTCAACCCATAATTTCAATATCAAATTTCATATTCAACAGTTAACCATACTTTCCACATGATTTTTTAGTCTGAATATTTTCCCTTTTGTTCATCTAAAAAATCTTAATAGTCAACGATTGGAATATAAAATCAATAAAACATTAATATTTTTTATTTTATTAATATATAAATATAATTGATTTTATTGAAACCCGTTCATAAAAAAAAAACAAATAAATCCATCAAAATATAATCTTCTAAAAAATGTTCAAAATTTCAAAATTAAAAAACAAATAACACTTCCAAATATAATATTCTAAAAAATGTTCAAAATTTCAAAATTAAAAAACAAAAAAACACATCTAAATTCAATATTCTAAAAATTGTTCAAAATTTTAAAATTAAAAAAAAATTCAATAGATTTGGTCCGAAAAAATAATCTTTTTGATTCAAATATGTTAAATGCAATAATATGATGATTAATGAAATCTCCAATAAAAATCGGAGAAATCTTACACAATCATCCGACTATTATATGACATCGGCTAAAGGTTTTATGTTATTGTTTTCATTGAATTTCATTAACTCATCATAACATATTTGCCAATCATCTTCGCTTCCGTATTCAATATAGGTATAAAAAATATACTTATCTCCATTTACTTCCGCTACTTCTAAAACTCCATGATCTAAAGGAATATTACTAGTTCTTATATAAGACATGAGAGCACTTAGTGAGTTATGACCATTATAGGTAGTGTTATAAGTATTATCGTTCCCAGGAACTATGCGATAATCAGTATCGTTTTTCAGATAACTTTCCTGAATAATTTCATCGTCATAATCCCAGATACATAAATGCATACCGTTTTCCTCATTCACAGAATAATACTCGTTGACTTCATCAAAACCATCATTAATTTTAAAATCATTTGCCGCACTTGCAGCACCGATGATTAAAAAACCAAATAACAAGGCACATATCACTTTTTTATACATTATTTCACCCTAACTTTAATATCAAATTTTTTATTCAACAGTTAACCATATTCTCCAGATGACTTTAGTCTTTGAATATTTTTCCCTTTTGTTATATAATGTTATAGTCAACGATTAGACTACTAACAATTAATTAAACAATACTATTTATTTATATCATATATAAAAATATAGTGTTAGATTTAGGGCGAATACCAAAAAAATTATAAATAAATGATATTATTCATCAATAATCCTCATAATCGTTCAATAATTTTGTAAGACCTTTAGTTTATTTAATTATTTAAATAAAAATGCTTAAATATTAGTTAAAATAAAATTTATTCATAAGATTTTGTTAAAAAGTTTCATATTAACTTTAAAAGACGAGTAATCTAAAATAATTTTTTAATAATGAATTTTAGGAAGCTATTATTATGTTTACATTTACAAGAAATGAAAAAAGGGATTTGATTATTGCATTTATCGTGATTTCAATTGCTTTTGCAATATCAAATGTTGGACTGAATGTTCACGGATTCATTTCAATTTTGCCGATTGTTATGGTTGGTGCTGGTATAGGCTGTTTATTGCATGAGCTCGGACAGAAATATGTGGCAATGAAATATGGTTATCAGGCTGAATTTAAGGCATGGCCCTTAGGATTGGTAATTGCGCTTGCTACAGCATTTATCGGTTGGGTATTTGCAGCACCTGGATCAACCGAAGTATATGCAGATAATGTTAGTGATGAAATGAATGGAAAAATTTCCATTGCAGGACCGATGGCCAATATGGGACTTGCATTAATATTTATAGCAATTGCTAGTTTAGCATATCCTTTTAAAGACCATTCAATGACTTTAACATTAATATATTTAATTTGTACTGTTGGATTTTCTGTCAATAGCTTTTTGGCTACTTTTAACCTATTGCCTCTTTACAGTTTAGATGGAACAAAAGTTTTAAAATGGAACGCTAAATATTGGATTATTATATTTGCCGTTGCTGTAATCATGCTCTTAACATCCATATCAATAGGTGCTGAGGATATGGTAAAACTTATTATATCAATGTCAGGTATTTAAAAATTTTTTAAATATAATTTTCATTCCTATTTTTAAAAAAAAAGGTTTATAACATAGAGCATTGACAAACCCTTACTATTTAGGGTTTATTTAATGCATCATGAAATAAACAGCAGCTATACTAGGCAATATTATGATAATTGTATTGACAAACATTCTGAAACGACGTGTTTTCCATTCTTTTGGTGTCAAATCTCTCATTTTTGGAATTTTCAAAACACTCAAAACAATGCCCGCAGACATGAAAATGAAATAGCTGTTGATGATGAACAGGTATCCTGCCCCAAGGAGCATGTCCCATCTTCCGTTTGCAATGGAATATCCGCAGGTACATAGCGGCGGCATCAATGCGGTTGCAATTGCAACACCTGGAATTACGGTGTTCACCTTGTCCTCTCGGGTCTGTCCGATGATTCCTGCAAGTCCTCCGAAAAAGGCTATGAGCACATCAAAGAATGTCGGCCCTGTTCTTGCCAATAATTCAGCTGTCGGTTCCTTAACAGGAGATAAAAGAAAATAGATTGCTGCTGCAGTAACACTGATTAAGATCTGCATTCCAAAACCTATTGTATGCTTTCGAAGAAGTGAATAATCAGAAGCCACACCCGCATATGCTGAAGCAAGAATGCTTCCCATCAAAGGTGAAACCAGCATTGCACCGATAATCACTGCAGTTGAGCCTACATTGAGACCGACTGATGCAATTACCATTGCACATACCAGCACACACATATTTGTGCCGGTGATTTTTCCGCCATCCAAAAGGCGTGAACGGATCTCCTCATTTGATGCGGAATCCTCTGATAATGAAAATATCCTTTTAATTTCATCTTTTAATGTTTCCTTTTGATTACCATCTTCACTCATTTTCTCATTCCATCATATATCATAACGCATAGCATATAATATGCCATCCTATAAAAACTTTTTAAAATGAATCATACTTATTCAAATGTTATAAAATTAAAGTAGAAAAATTTTTAGAAATAATTTAACTTCTAAAAATTTCCCAAAATTAATGTCCTTTAATATAAAGAACAATTCCCGCAATAATAGCAATTAAACCTAAAAGGGACACTAAATCAAAAGCAAATCCCATCAATTTAAAGCCTAACTTTAAAAAGAAAGGTCCTATTGCGAGGAATAATAATATCAAACCTACAAGTATAGCAATTATTCCACCCATTCCTCTCATTGTTTCACCTCCATCCTTACTTAGCTAATGTATTATCAATTAAAATTATGGGTATAATCTTATATATAAACTACATTTTTTAACACCAAAATCCCTTGAAAAAGCATACTCCATCACTTTTTAAAACAGCTAAAGATACAGTTAAACTACAAAATTAGATTTGGATAAAAAAATATTTTTTGATTGGTTCAAATAACGAACAATTTTAAATAGTGTTATATGTCAAATATCTTTTCATGGAAGAAAATAAAAAACAATTATTATATCTG
>NZ_JBGUWC010000155.1:0-17471 GCF_045220775.1 Methanobrevibacter sp. | reverse complement strand
GGTATCCAACTATGCCGCACAATTCGGAATGAGCCAAGCCGATGCAAGTAAAAACATACAAATGGCATTCATGGGAGCAGGTCGTGCAGTTAAAAAATTAGGATTAGACATTGCAGATTTCAAAGACGAAGCAGGTAATGTAGATCGTGAAAAACTATTAGCTGCAATCATGGAAAAAACATCAGGTGCAGCAGATAAATATGCAAACACCTATGAGGCACGTGTTCAAAGAATGAACAATGCCATAAACAGCCTACGTACTGATTTCGGTAGAGAAATAATCAATACAATCGAACCATTAATACCTGTAGTGCAACAAGTAGTCAGTGCATTTGTAAGCTTACCACAACCAGTTAAATCCGCAGTTCTCGCATTCGGAGGCCTAGTCGGTGGTGCAGCAATCATTGCAGGACCATTACTTAAAATGAGAGCCTACATGAACATGGCAGGTGTAAGTACAGGGACATTAACCACAGGTTTAAAAACATTACTAACAGGATTCCGTACTTTATCAGGTGGAGGTGGAATCAAACAAGCAATCCAAGCGATGAAAGATTTCGCCGCCGCACAAAAAGCAGCAAACGCCGCAAATAGTATGGGAGGATTACCAGGAATAGGCAATACCAAACAAATAGCCAATACAACCAGTACAGTTGTTAAAGATGCAAGTGCTGTAGGTGGACTCGCACCAGAAGCAACAGCCGCAGCCGGTGGAGTAACCGCAACTGGTGGGGCATTATCCGGTATTAGTGCAGCATTCACAAGTATGATTGTACCATTAATCGCTATTGCAGCAGTAATCGCAGTAATGATACCAATCATCGCCGGACTTGTTGCAGAAGCATTACTATTCATTAAAGGTATTCAGATTTTAATTGATGCTTTAGGCTTTGATGACATTGACTTAGGAAAAGCTATTGAAGGAATTAAACAAGTAGGTCAAGCTTTACTTGAAGTAGGTATTGCCATGGCTGAAATGACATTCGCTTCAGTTATGACCGCAGCCACCGTATTAGTTAATGGTGTAACTGGTTTAATCAATCCTGTTAAAATAGCTGGTCAAATGCTTGTTCAGGCTGCTAAAGAATTGGAAGTTTTCAAAACAGTTAAAGTGGATGAAAGTGTAGCCACTAACTTGCAAAGTATCAGTAAAGCTCTTGGTGCAGTATCCAATGCAATGTCTAGTTTAACTGGTGTTGTATTGAATATGGCTGCCGGTAATATTTTAACTCTTGGTGGATTATTAGGTAATGTTAACACAGCTATCCGTACTGCAAGAACTGAAATAACTAATGCGGCTCAAGAAATTGCTAAAATCAAAGACTTACCGGATATTGATGAGGCTGCTGTTAGTAAATTAGAGAAAATATCCTCATCTATTGAAAGTGTCAGTAAAGCTATGGATGGATTACGTAGTATACGTGATGATTATAATTGGGATAGTTTCATGCAAGGTATTTTTGGTGGAGCTGATATTCAAACTGCATTAAATAATGTTAAAACTGATATTATCAAAGCAGGTAATGCATTAAAAAGTTACACTGGTTTACCAGATATACCTGAAGATGTATCCAGTAAAATGCAGAAAATCGCTGATACATTGAAGAGTACTGCTGAAGCAATGAAATCTTTACGTGGTATCCGTGATGATTATAATTGGGATGCTGGTGTAGGTGCATTGTTTGGTGGTGTTGATATTCCTACTGCTATTAATAATGCTAAATCTGATTTAATCAAGGTAGGGAATACTTTAAAAGGTTTATCTAGTTTACCGGAAATCCCTGATGGAATATATACTAAGGTTCAACGTATCGGTACTAGTGCTAAGAATGTAGGTACAACATTAAGGGGTATGCAGAATATGCCTTTCCCTGATGTTATTGGTTTAGTGATGATTCCTGCTAAAATTGCAGCTGCTAAAGCGGTGTTAAGTGGTGCTAGTCGTGAATTAGTTTCATTAAATGGTACTGTTCAAACTATTCCTGATGGATTATATACTAAAGTTCAACGTGTAGGAGTTAATATAAGAGCTGTAGGTTCAGCAGTTCAAGGTATAACAGCTATACCATTTATTGGTCCTGATGTTGGTTTAAAAATAGGTCAAGCAGTTGGTGCTGTAAGGACTGCTGCAAGTCAATTAAATCGTTTACAAGGCCTTAACGCTGGCGGAGGTATTGGTCAAATATTAGCTAGTGTACGTTCTGCTGTTGTACAATTACGGGCCACACTTAATAGTATGCGTGGAGGATTCCGCAGTGCAGGTGTAGGTATCGGTTCCAGTTTAAAAGCTGGTGTTCGTGCAGGAATGAATGGTTTGCGTGGAGTTGTTGTATCTAATGTTACTGCGGGTATGAGTGCAGGTGTTGGACCTGCCAGGTCTGGTGGTAATCGTATAGGATCTGGTGGTAAGTCTGCTTTCCAAACATCATTTAAGATTTCTCAAGTGGCAAGTAATGAAGTGACTTATGCAACTCAGGCTATACAGAATGGTACTGCTAGTTTTGTTCAAGCAGTTGGAAGTATGGCTGAGCAAGCAGTACAGGAAGCTAAAAATAAACTTGACCAACAATCACCTGGTAAAATCGCCCGTATGTGGGGTGATGAAATGAGCTTTTCCAGTATGTTGATTGAAAATCGTGGAAAAGGACTGATTAGTAGTATAAGTAAAGTTACAAGTAATGCGGTTAATGCTTCTAATCCGAACTTTAGTAATATGTTGGCATTCAATAGTCCTGAATTGGATGCTAGTAGGTTGGATAGTATTCGTCGTATGAATCAGTCCAGTACTATGGGTCAAGGTCAAAGACCGATTGCCATTCATATTGGTGAGGGTGCTATTCAGTTAGATGCAAGGAATTTAACCACTACTGAGTCACGTCAAATTATGATTAATGCATTAGAAGGTTTAAATGACATCAAAAAGATTGATGTCTAATTTTTTTTTATTTCACATTTTATTTATTTGAATTCTTTTTTTAGGGTTTATTATTATGAGTTGGTATAGTGATAAGATTGATTCAAAATATTTCAATTTAAGTATTGATGGTTTGGATTTAATTGGGGAAGATTTGAATCCGAATGAAAGTTATAACCGTCGTGAAACCTCTCGTAAAGCAGTTATTGGAGGTACTCAACGTGTTATACGAACCAATTATATTCATCGTGATTTTAGTCTTAACTGTTATGTTCCCATAGATCCAGCATACCCTGATATTTATGATTCCACTTTCAGGTTATGGCAAAGTAAACCTGTGGAAGTGATTAGTAAAGAGATGGGTGGGAAGTTCGATGCGGAATGTATTATTAAAAAGAAACATGAATCCCCTGCTTATTTAACATTGGAGATTCAATTGATTGAAATCCCCTCTGAGACCAGTTTAATACCTAATGATACTGTTAAGGTTCCTACAGATAAGATTACCACTACTGTGACTAAATCCAATAAAAACACTAAAAATACTAAGAATACTAAGAATACTAAGAAAAATAGTAAGAAATCAACCTCCAAAGGGAAAAATAAGAACAGTAAGAAGAAAGGAAACAATATTACCAAGGTGAAATAAGCTATGGTTACTATTTATACTGGACCAAAACAGTACAGTATCAGCCGTACAGGTTTAGAAGTTTACAGGACTGATGAGAAAAACTTCAAACCCTATGAATCCACGGGTGTGGTAACCAATAACTCCTCCTCTGATGATGGTGAGGAGACTACTAAAACAGGTTACACATTACATCAAGGGAAAATATTGGATACTTATTATTATGGAGAGATTTTCAGTACTGAACATGAGTATGATTATAGTGATATGAGTGATAGTGCTACCTTAAAGTTACCTAGTGTGGATAAGAAGAGATTCTATAAAGGTGTACGTGTATGTTTGCGTAAACAATGGGAAGCACCAGGCACTACATTAAAATGGAGTGATTTAGACCCTGTTTTAACCGGTTTTATCACTGAACAAACTTTCAGTGAAGATAGTGTTAGTATTAAAGTGCCTGGTATGACTACTTTACTTGACCAGAAATTTAAATTCCAATTCACTCAAATGAAAAGGTCAAAAATCCTAGCGGAGATTATTAAAACAGCTGGTTTAACACCAGTTATTAATGTTAAAGGATTAGATGATGATGTAACTGATTTCACAAATATCTCAAGTGACAGCAGCAGTGATAGCAGTGACCTTGCGGGTGGTGAAGGAGCAGATATTGACAGTCTTGTTAAACAGATTGTAGGCAGTGAAACCAATGAGTTAAAGAAATGTAAACTTATCCATGAATGGTTAAAATCCAATGTAAGATATAGTTACTATGAATGTTCTAAGTATTCTTCTGCTGCTGAATGTTTAAAGCATAAAAGTGCTTTGAATTGTGCTGATACTGCTAGATTAACAAGAGCTATGATGAGTAGTGCCGGATTAAATGCTTATGTTGTACACCGTACCACTAATGGAGGACATTTCTGGACAATTATTGAGATTGGTGGGAAAAAATATGCATCAGACCAGACTGGTGATGGTTCTGCATTTAATACTGTATGGGCTAGTAGTGGCCGTACCACTGTAAGTGATGGTGGATCATATACTCGTAAAAATGGTAAAAACCCGGACTGCTAAAAAAATGTGATGAGAAGATGGGGGATTGGATATGGGTGATTCAAAGAATATTACTGCAACCGAAGGACGATTAAAATCAAATTTCGGTTCAGCAGTAAACACATTAGTAAATCTCGATGGCATACAACGTTCCATAACCAAAGTACAAGACAAGACATCCTTACGAACAGGTACAGTTACAAAATACTATCCATACCTAGATAAAGCAGAGGTTAAATTAGACTCCACTAAAAAAACAGTATTATGTAAGATATTACATAAGTATGGTGGTGAATTATTAGATTTATATACTCCTGTAGCGGACCGTAAAGAATTCTGTGATAAATTAAAAGAACCCTGTTATATTCCACGGGCAAAATTACATTGTGTTGTGGTTAATTTGCATGATGCTGATAGTGATGAGCATTTATTATTAGGTTATTATCAAAATGAGGAGTTTATTGGTTTAAATCCGGCTAAACCCGGTAATATTAAATTATGTACACGTGAAGCTACTAATCAGTATTGGATTAAATTCGGTTTCGATGGATTGGATTTAAGAGTTAACAGTACACCTACAGTTAAGGTAGGTGAACGTGATGAAACTATGGATACTGTTGATTATGCTTCATCTGAAGAAACCTATACTAAAAGTGAAGTGGACAAATTATTAAGTGCTTATGAAGAACGTATTGCTAGATTAGAGGAATTATTAGAAGTCAATAATGATGGGGGTTCATAGGGAGTGTCAACTATAGTTATTGGTTGTGATAGGAATAATGGTAATGACTCCAAATGGCAGAGTACTGTTGCAAAAGCCCTTGAAAAACAAGGACATAGTGTTGAAAAGTTAGACATAGGTCCAAATGCTTTTGCAAGTTACTCTTACTCTGGTAAGGCCAAAGGGAAAATAGGAATATTTCTTATTGCAGCAGGATTAACCGCATTATGCGACTTATATGATGGTAACACTAGTTTTAAATATGCATACTTCGGCATACGTGGAGATATAGGTAATGGTATTTCTTCAATGAATGATTTCAACACTAAAGGAATTCACAAAGACCATCATGGAGATTGTATAAGTAAATCATGTAATCCTTTCAATGGTAAAACTTATCCTCAAATTAATAAGATTACTAAATCCAAATGCCAAGCTGTTTATGGTGGAAGTCCTGAAGAAATGGGTAAGAATATTATTGCCGCCATGGGTGGAAGCACAAGTGATTCCAGTGATGATAAGAAATCCAGTAGTGGTGGAACCGTAAAAGAATCCATTCAGAAATTATTAAAACATTGGGATGGTGAAGTTGAATGTTACATCAGGGATGGTAAAGTATACATTAATAAGATTAAGGAACCTAAATCTGATTATCATCTATTACTCCAAGAGGGAGTTAATATTTTAAGTGACAGTATACAAATCACTGATGTTAACCCGAATACTGTTAATTATCTTATTGTTAAATGGACTGGTGGAACAATAACCATTAAAGATGAAGAGTTAATTAAACGTTTCGGTGAAGTTAAAAGTGAAGTAGAAGCTGTCCGCAAAAAAGTTAAAACCGAAACCACACAATCATCATCTTCAGATAGTGACACCGACACAGATACGGATACTGATACTGATACTGATACTGATGAGGATACTGACATTGATACTGATACAGATACCACTACTACTAAGACTACTGTTGTTGAGGAACCTATTAAAACTTATGAGGAAGCTTTGGCTTTTGCTAATACTGAATGGAATAAAATCAAACGTGACAATGGTCATACTTTTGAATGCAAAGTCCTAGGGGGTAGTCAATGGCGTAGCGGTGAATGGGTTAAAGTTATTGCTCCGTCTTTTAATGAGAATGGTTTCATGTATCTTACACGGGTTTCTGAATCTGATGATGCTGGTGACTGGACATGTAACTTGGCATTAGTGGATTATCCTCCAGGTTGGGGTGCTGAAGAATTATCGACTAGTAGTGATGATAGTTCTGATTCAGGTAGTAGTGATGATTCATCATAAAAAAAAATTTTCAAATTTAAATTTTTTAGTTTTTTTTTATTAAATATTCTTTTTTTTATTTTATCTTTTTTTTTAATGGGAGGAATGGTAAGTATATGCCTTTGCCTTTAGATGTGAACAGTACGGATTATCAGTTTTACAAAACATTACATGAAGATGTGAAACTTGTAAGCAACGAATATGGAGAATGGGACCTTGATTTTGAAAACGATGATTGGGTTAATGTCACTGGTGTTCATAGCCTGGCTAATGCTTGCATCATAGCCATAATGACAAGACTCGATGAATTAAATTATGTGGAGTTATATGAAGATTTCGGTTGTAGAGTACATGAGCTAATCAAAAAAAACAAAAGCCGAAACATAATCTACCAAATGGAGATATTCATAACAGAAGTATTGGAGAATATGCGAAGAGTACAACGAGTAAACTATGTTAAGATAACAGACAGTCCAGATAATCAGGATTACAGTTACAGGATTAACTTTAGTATTACCGGTATAATGGATGATGAAGAAGATGGTGAAATAATAGAGGAGAGTTTCCAGATATGAATTATACACAGAAATATTATGATGAATTATTCCTATTCAGCTTAGAAAACAGTTACGATTCCGGTTTAATAAGTCATGATGAAAAATTCTTAACTTATGTTAAAAGCAAACAAGACATCAGTAACTTCTATGTCATGAACCTCAGTGTTTTAAGTGACAGTTTTGAAGATGTATATTATGATATAACTGATGTTTACTTATCAGATAAGGTGGCTCATGCAACCGGTGAGGATTTGGATGATATTGGAGCTAAATATGGTTGTACTCGACCATTAGATAGTTATGCTGAATGTGATATTACTTTTAGTTTCACCTCTCCTAGCAGTACTAGTGTAGAATTGCCTGAGGGTATTGCTGTTAGTAATGGTCAAGGAGTAGTTTATAAAACTATTGAATCTGTTACTATTCCTGCTGAAGCGGAGAATATAACAATTCATGCACAGGCAGTTAATGTGGGAACCACCAGTAGAGTATTAAAAAATACTTTAACCAGTATTGAATCTGATTTATTTGATACTGAGACCAGTACCTTTGGTTTAGGTACTGTTACCTGCACTAACCTTGAAAACAGTAGTGGTGGAGATTATTATTATGATGATGACGCTTACAGGGATTTAATCCTTGACTGGAGGAAGGAAACTATTCGTGGAAGTGAGGAAGCTTATAAGAAGTATTTCGCTAATTTGGATGGTTTGAATAGTTATAAGTTAATTCCTAATTGGGATGGGTCAGGTACATTGAAGATTGTGTTAGACCCTGGTGACAGTTATCAGTTGAATAGGGTTTATAATGAGTTAAGGCGTGATGTTTGTCAGATGCCTGAGGATATTACATTATTTGCACCTGAACCGGTGGGTATTGATGTTTATGCTAAGTGTAATGTTGATATTGATTTGATTAATCCTTATAGTGAAGTGGAAAAGGAAGCTATTAAGTCAAGGATTGAGGATGCTGTTACTAATTATATTGAAGGGGATACTTTGAATTTCCTTGGTTTAGGTATTGGTGAGGATTTTATCCCTTATCAGTTAGGTGTTTTTATTCATGAGCAGGTGCCGGAGTTAAAAAATATTACTTTTACTAGTAATGATCCTAATGTGGATGCTAATGCTCCTGTGAGTATTACTGATGAGCAGCAGGTTAAGATTGATAATATGGTTATTGTGATGGAATAAAAAAAATGCAGTTTTTATTTTTTTATATTTAATTTTAAGTGATTTGTTATGGTTAAGAATAGTTTGAAGAAATTATTAAATAAATATCCTTATTTTCTTGATAAAAATGTAGGTAGTAATTTTTATCGTGTGGTGCAGGTACAGAATGAAAATTTCCGTAAAGTGTACCAGTCCCTTGTGGATGTTTATGAAAGTTTTCATTTGAATAAAAAAGTGTTGGTTTGGAAGGAGCAGACTGTACCTTATGAGTATACTATGCGTTTCATCTCCACTTATCCTAATATTAAACAAGTGAAAATATATAAAAATGATGAAGTCATCTACATAGAAGATTACATAAACGAGGACAATAATGATGCCTTTGATTATTCTTACACTTACGATACAAGAAATGACATCCAAGGCCACAGTCCAGATGCTGATGAAGAGGATACTATAGAATTAACACAAGAAGAACAAAACTTATATAATAAACTAATCCTCTGGCGTATAAACAAAACCACAGACGACGACACCCTCAATTATGATGTAAACATCAAAGCCAAATTCAACAACCTTAAAAAAATCACAATCTACAAAAACGAAGAATCATTATACACACAATCATTCAACAATACAAATGATGAAACATTATTCGAATACACCTACAACAACACATTCACTCCCCCTGAAGTAGAATACGATGATGACGGCGAAGCATTAGAAGAAGTCCTAACCGATGACTCATTCAAAATAGTTGCTGAAACATATAATAATGAAACAGTAACCAAATACTTACCCTCAGATGAAGCAGAATATATCCCTGGAGACACATTCCTCATACAAGTCGAAACCTACGATGAATACATTTACCGTAAAGGATTCCCTGAACATGACACCCTATTCACAAAAGAAAAAGATTACTGGAATGTTTACCTTAAAAACAAAGACACTGACAATCCGATAATAACTCCTTTAGAATATGATGATTATGACCATGACATAAGCCTCGATTATATTGGATACTTAAACAATATCCCAAGAAAAGAATACATTGAAATCGAAACATTAGACGAATATTATCGCAGTGAACCACCATTCAACAACCGCAGAACCGAAGATGATTACCATTATATGAAAAGGATGTTGGAATACAACCTCCGCATATGGGACACACCAGCACCAATACTGGAAATATGGAAACTCTACGGCCTAACCGATGTAAGTATGGTGAACCGTGAACATCAACTAATCAAAATATTCGACATCAAAAAACACCAATACCATACTGAAACCCGCACAGACCCATGCAACCCAGATAAAACCTATGATACATTAGTTGTTGACGGATGGACACCTGAAGCATGGGAACATAAAGACCAATTCTTCAAAGACGCTAACAGATTAGGAGAATACTTCTTTGCAGAAGCAAATACTGTAAGACCAGTTAAAAAGAAACCAGTAACATTCACATTCCGATTCTTAAACAGTCTAGCCGAAGATATCAGTGCAGATTACACTGTAGATGCCTATCTGAATAATGAATTAATATCCGAAGTACATAACTATACTGAAAAACAATGGATATGTCCAGCAGACTATTTAGATGAATATAATGACAATATATTCTTATTTGTTGGTAAATATGAAGACCGTGAAATCGGCCGTGCCGAGATAACTGTAACTGTACGTGGATGCAGTGATGCAGACTTCTATGTCAGAGCCACTGGTAATGATAATAATAATGGAAGCCGTACCGCACCATTTAAAACATTAAGAAAAGCATTAGACAGTGTAACTGGAGTATATAATCTAATCGCAGTAGTAGGTGAAACCATCGTAAACACTCCTGAAAGAGTACCAACCACCTGCACATTAATCGGATGTAAAGACGGTAACATCACACCAAAAATAATCAACACTAACCCAAGTGACAGATTAAACAGTGACGGATCATATACCAAACTAAATACTAGTCAATTCTTTAATATTGCCCCTGACCAAATCTTAAGCATACAGGATATTGAATTCAAAAATACCAGTCCTTACAGTGTACTCGTCGAAGACATGGATTACACTAACAGTAACCGTATTGATGAAACCGAAACAGGATTATTATATAATATGGATTACGCCATACCAGTATCTGATTCATTACAGGAAGTATTCATTAAAAACCTCCAATTAAACACTAACACGGGTTTATTAACATGGACAGAAATCAACAAATCCACAGATTTAACTGATAACTTAAGCTATGAGGGAATCATTAACAACCTCCAACTAACCGATAACCTGTATTATAATGAGCATACAACCCATGAAGTCACATCCTCCAGTAATAGTTTTGATAAAAACCAATTATACTTCAGTGACCGTGAGGATATGCTGAATTCCACATATTACATTAACAATAATTTGAATGATTTAAAAGAGGACGGATTACTTGATTATGCTGAATATGATGAAGAAATCATCTATGATACTAAAGAACATGGATTAGATGAATTTGATTATCAACATATTTCAGCAACACAAGGAGCATTCACACCAAGACAAGCAAGCTGGTTATTAGGAACTTTAAAAATCAATTTAACCATCCTAAAACCTCAAGTAGGTCAAATCATAAAACTCCGAACAAGTGATGGAGCCACAGCAAGTTTCAAAATAAACAGTGTCTCAGGTAACAATGTAACATATAAACCTACTGATAGCAATTCTTCAGCAACCAGTTATGTTTATATTCAAGCAGTTAAGAACACCACCTCAAATGTAACCATCTCTTTAGGAAGGATTGTTACTAGTAATGGTTTTGTATATACTGGTTCTAATAATCGTCTTGATTTGGTTTGGTAAGAGTGTATAATGAATCGTTCAAAAATATAATAAAACTTTTTTTTTAATAATTTTAATTTTTTTTTATAATTTAAATTCTTGGGAGAATAATTTTTATGGGTACTCAAAAATCATTAGACTTGGATAGTTTCGTCCATGACAGATGCTATTTTAAATCAGAAACATGGACAAGGACAGAGATAACACGTGAAATCACAACCGCAATAAGTAACTTAACATTAGTAGAATATGTTTCAACCCTACCAACCAGTAACATAAAAAATAATAGATTATACATCGTACCCAACAATGAAAATCCAGAAATAAACCAGAACCTATACGATGTATACATACGTTACAATAACAAATGGGAACAAATTGACAGTCTAGAATTCAACATAGCAGATTACTACACAGCCTCTGAAGTTGAAACAAGACTTGCCACCAAATCCAATACAAACCATAGACATAATAATGCAGTGGCCAATACAAGTGATGGATTCATCTCCAAAGAGGACCAAGCTAAATTGAATGGAATCGCAACCGGAGCTAATAAAACCACAGTAGACACCACAATCACAGCAAGCGGAACCAACCCCGTACAAGGAAAAGCAATCTACACTGCACTCGCAGGTAAAGCAGCAGCTAACCATAACCATGACACCCGTTATTACACCCAAGACCAAATAGATAATAAACTCGACGCATTCATCGGAGAAGAAGGAACACTCGAACTACAAAACTATTACAAAAAAGACGATGTCGATGACCTAATAAGCAAAACCATATCCAATATAAGCATTGATGATGATTTAATAATGGAAATACAATATGGAATAAACTTATCCTCCACAGAAGAGGAAGTTGTTGAATCAAACACCGAGGAACCTGAACAAGAACCCAATGAGGAACCGGGAGGATAAAAATAATGCCTGAAGAAGACATACCCAAAAAATACTTCCGAAACGAACCCGATTACACTCCCAACAATTACGACTTATACTTTGATGTGAAACAAATACCATCCAATATAAGACTGGAAAACGGATACAACCTTGAGAGAAGATTAAACAAACTAATGCCATTAACAAGACGAGTACACTTAAACTTCGACACAAAAACCATCCCCGCAGACAACAACATAAACGTATTCACATCAATGAAAATAAACGGTAAAGGAGTGAAATTCGTATGAACTTCGCAATAATAGGATCATATACTATAATCATCCCCACCTCTGAAGGTGAAAAAAGAATAAATCACACTAACCTAATCACAGAATTCGGTGAATCATTCTTCCTAAACAGATGGATAAACGAATCATTCAATCCCATACAATTCATACTCATAGGAAACGGCAACAACCTACCACAAAAAACAGATTTAAACCTAGGAAACGAAACCAGTAAAAGAAAATGCGTATGCGAAGCAGACCTCGAATCCAAAAGATTAATCCTAACCGCAACATTCAAAGCAACCGAAATCCTAGGAACCACCGAAATAGGAGTATCCAACGGACAAATACTCATAAGCCACGACAGATACGAAAAAATAACACAAGACCACCTATCAGGTGCAATCGGCGACGTACGAATCGAATACATATTCCAATTATCAACAGGTGCAATCAAAAGAGGATGGACACCATCCACAGAAGGAAACAACATCTTCTACGCACCAGAAAAAAACGAAGTCATCAGCGTATTCGAAAACAACACTGGTAGCGGATACCGTAGACTATACAATTTACAAGACCTCAGAGACGTAAAAGGAGGATTCTTCTACGACTCCACCTCCCAGAATATATACATCAAACCAACCAAAGACGCTGACAAAATAATAGATATTGACAATGAAGAAATCGTAGTGCAGGTGAAATAACTTATGGCTGAAAAATGCAATCCAAAATATAAAAACTTACAATTAATCAGTAGCTTCAGCGAACAAAGATACGCTACCGTACAATTAATGGAACAGATATGTCAAAACGAAGAATACTTAAAACAATTCTGCGAAACACTAGACTACCTCTCACCACCAGCAGTACGAAAAAGATTCGACATAACCGAAGCAATCGATGAAAACAAAAGCTACGGATTCCAATTAAACAGTAACAAAACAGTCACATTCAGTGATAAAGACAAAACCGAAGTACCCATAGACTTCTTCGACGAATCCGTAATTGATTCTGATGTAAGTGACTGTGTAATAAAATCAACCACCAATAATGTAGGAGACACAGTAAGATACGCTTGCCTACCATACGTCCAAACAGGCTGCACAACCGACATCACATCAACCCGTAACCTAGCAGAAAACGGACAAATCAACACATACTGGTATGTCGGATATAATAAAAGCAAAACATACACATTATACCCTGAATGGATGAGAAACTGGAAAGACCACAAAATCCCATCCATAGTAAGAGCACAAGTATTCAAATGCAACAAAACAGGAAACCTCGATGCAGTTTCACTAGTAATTGCAACAGATTCAAACTACAGCAGCTGGGGAAGCCCAATATACGTGCAGATATGGTCAACAGAAGAAGTAGAAGTAACCGTAACCAAATGGAATAAAAAAACAAAAACATCAGATTACGTATACATCACCGCACCATCAGGAACCACAAAACAAAGATACAAAAAAATAACAAGTGGAAAAAACAAAGGAAAATGGAAAAAAGCCAATAATGGTACACATATCCGTAAAACCGAAAAAATATACAAACCCGCTGTTAAAAATAGTAAAGGCCAAACAAGTATCTACCATCCATTAGCAGAAACAAGTTTCGACCCTAAATTCAGCACACCAGGATTCCATGCATTCGAATTCGACAACCCACCAGAAGTGGAAAAAGACAAATATTATGCAATTGTAGTCTTCAGCCCATTAAGCCATTGGGGTCAAGCACCACGTATAGGAGGATGGGGACGTAACTGTAGCCACACATATAACAATGGTGACGCATGGTTAAGTGAAAACAACGGAAGAAGTTTCATCCGTTACGGTAAAAACGACCCTGACACAAAACTAGCATATAAAATGGGTAAATACACCCCACAAGATTTTGCTTTCCAATGCCATATTACTAGTTATACTTATGGTTATAGTCCTTCAACCACTACCAATGCTGACGGGGACACAATAGACAATTATTCATACTTATATTTTAAACCAATATTCACCAATCCAATCAACAGTATTGAAATCAACGCCACAGATTCAGGTACTACAACATTAGACCATGAAGCCGGCCGACACTTAGAATATCAATACAGTCTAACAGGTAACACTCAAAATGAATCAGATTGGGTTACAATTGGCAAAGCTAACCGTTCAGCTATTAGTGGTAAACCAACTATGATTTTCGTAAGAGCGAAAATGTGGCAAACCACAGCTAATAATACAGATACTCCAAGCATAGATTACCTTGAAATCACATTAGAAACTGATGTATCTAAAGAGATGTATGTAAGAACACAAACATATTATCCAAAATCCACCCCAATGCTCGGAGCTAATGTATGGGGAAGAGTAAACACTCCATTCACTTGTGATACTGATGAAGTAACCTGCATGTCAGAGATTATACAGGAAAAAGTAATCAAAGAACACTTTGAATTAATAAGTGTGGATGATTTAATCAACTACACTTACTTAGATGCAATTGAAGAATCAAAGATTAAAAATTTAACAAGTGATCAGTTATGTCAATACCTCATAGATAATCCTAATATTCTCAAAGTCCTTAAAGAAAATAATATTTATGTTAAACCATACATTTATGAAGCCGAAGCTGATGATGGTGATGATACAATTGAATATTTAAGTTTTGAAGATACTGATGATGAGGGTAACTTTAAATTAGGTGGATTTAAATGCGGTAATAGTCCAGCATATCCAATAATAAGCTGCCAAACATATCCGACAGGTGGAGAAATAAAACAAGCCTACGGTGAATGGTTTGACTACAAAGTAGACTATGATACAGATATAGTAACATTCACAGAACACAATCTATTAAACATGCCTGTAGGTGGATTGGAAATAGAATATAATCCATTATTCATAACAAACCTCCAACCAGAAGAAATGCCATTAGTCCTAGATTATTTCAAAGAAGAATTTTTAATCTCAGACCAAGAAATTGAAAATAAATATGTGACTATAAGAGTGGCTGCTGTAGATCCGATAAGACATGTTTATGTGAATAAGGATATGGATGATGAAATGGAATTAATTGAAGATGAACATTTCACAGTAGATTATATTAACAACCGCATCCATTTCCCAATCATTAACGAGGAAGATGAGAAAGCAAAAATCAAATTAAATGATACAGTAACAATAATCTACACTCCAAACTTAGAGGATACTGGTATTAGTATTGGTTACTTTGCTAGGAGACCTGACTCCGCATTAAATAGACAATGTAAGATTTATCCAAATTATATAGAATACAAGGTGTAAGTTAAATGGTTAATTATAAAACAAGAATCTACTATGAAAAAGATGGAGTTAACCTCGGCGCAGAGGTTAAAATCTATAGTGATACAGGGGAGAATATTGATAATATTTTAATCACTTCAGAATCCAAATTCCAGGAATTAGCGGATAAAATCTTAAACATTGATGATACTTATATTGACAAAGCAGAATTAATCAGTATAATCAGTAACACACAATCTGAATTACAGATTAATGCCACTAAATTAAATGGTTATACTCCAGATGACTTTGCAAGAAGAATACACAGTCACTCTGAATATGCACAGACAAATCATGCGAGCAGCCAAGCAACATATGGGATTGGAACCACCAGCACTTATGGTCATAATAAAGTAATCAATAATGTGACTAGTACAGAATTCCGTAATGGAGAATCATTGGCCGCATATCAAGGAAAAGTATTAAATGATCTTGTCGCTGCTACTAAAACTGAATTAACTAAATGGGAGAAAATTACTTTATCCGGCCATAATAGTATTGCTGATTATTGTAATCTTTATGTGAATAAGGCGTTAAGATTGGCGAGAGTTACTTATAACCGTACTGGAGTTAAAAAAGGAGTGGCTTCAAGTAAGAATAGTAAGAATAAAGATGCTAATCCAAGCCCTTATTGGGTTGTTGGTGTGAGTACTGCTGGTGCAATATATTTGCATACTGAAAATGCCATCCCTGCTGATTATCAACCTAGTACAAGAGTTAATCAAAGTTTTTACAGAGGAGATTTTGTTTTTGCTGTTTTAACTAATGGAAGTATTGGTGTGCATAATATCAGTGGTAAAGGTAGTAAGGATGATGGTATTAATATACGTCAGAATGTTTTGTATCATTATTAATTTTATTTTTTATTATTTTTTTTATATTTTTTTTTATATTATAATTTTTAGGGAGTTTATTATAAATGGATATTAAAACAGTATCAGTTAATCTGAAAAACTTAATGAACAAATGGTTTTATACACGTGAACAAATCCACCAATTACTAGAAGATTACGTCACCGTCGATAATAATGGTATACTGAATGTGGGTTTACCATCAGCGGAGAAGATTACTTTAACAACACAGAATAATGCGATTACCACAGCTGATGTGGCTGAAGTAACTGCAAAAGTAACCGACAGTAACAATAACGCTACCTTTGGTGTGCCGGTGCAATTTGTTAACAGAGCTACACGTGAAGTATTATACAATGGTACAACCGATGAAAACGGTGAATGTGACTTCCAATACTTCACCGAAGAAGCTGAAATCCTACCAATACAAGCAAGAATCAGTAACGATTACATCTTCCGTGACGATGGCCGATTAAACAGTTACACCAGTTGGGAGGGTAACACTAACGTAACACTAGAACACAACAGCACCAATACCAGGATGTATGCAACCGATACCAGTGGTGCAACAGCAACATTATCCAGCCTCGTACTCGCAGGTTACAACGATATTGACTTTAAAGTCAAACTCGTAGACGGAACCGCTACAACCGATTTCTGCGGAATAAGAGAATGCACTAGTAGTGGTGAAAATGTTGCCAACGGTTACACTACTGATTTCAACCTCGACCAACTAAACCTAACTGTAGGTGAATGGTATCACTTCCACATCAGCGTCCTAGATGACAGATTCGTATTGTACTGTAAGGAAACAGGGGAAAACCTACGTATATGGAATGATGACGGCGCACCAGCATATTATAAGTTTGTTTTATACTGTGACGATGATGTATCTACAATTGATTTTAGTGATGTGAGAATCAATAAAACTTCTGATGATTTAAGCATGTTTATAAAAGATAAG
>NZ_JBGUWC010000154.1:0-15798 GCF_045220775.1 Methanobrevibacter sp. | reverse complement strand
GATTATGTTGCAACAAACATTGATTTGCCTAACAGAACTTTTGATTTGCACACTCCAACTGAAAAATTAACAGTTAAAATGGGCATTGATGGACTCCATAATGTTTACAACTTAACTGGAGTTATCATTGCAGCTCATGTATTCTTGGATTTGCCTTATGATAAGATTTTACCTTCAATTGCAAGCTTCACAGGTGTAAGCGGAAGAATGGAAGAAGTGGGCAAAGTCAAAGGCAAGGACATTTATGTTGATTATGCTCACAATCCTGCAGGTGTAGAAACTGTTTTAAAAGAATTTAAAAAATTATTCGGTGATTTTACAACTGTTATCACTGTTTCATCAGAATCCGGTTATATTGGAGACCTTGATATCTTCAATAGTGTTTTAAAATTCTCAAAATTCATTGTTCCGGCATCTGTTGCATCACAAAAGATAGCAGTTGAAAAGCTTAAAGCCAACCCTGAATTGAATGACAGAATCTTTTTAAACCATGTAGATGACTTTGTAAAGACAGGAACTCTCGGCGCTTCAGAAGAGGAAGTTAAAGATGGTTTAAGAAAAGCTTTAAATCTGGACTGTGAAATGGTAATAGCCATTGGAGAGGCAGCTACCAAGTTCAAATCCGTTGTTTTTGAATTATGATGATTTAGGCTTTAATCTTTATTTTTTTAATGTTTATAGAATGGGTTTTCATTTTGCTAATTTAGATTACTTTTCAAATGCTCTCTTATAAGATTTATAAGTAGTAATTTACAAAATTTCTAGTATGGCTAGCTATATAAATCATCCTCTATTAAAAAAAGATGCAATCGAATCAAGATTGTACCAACAGATTTTAGCGGGGGATGTATTAAAAAAAGGAAATACTATGGTTGTTGCACCTACAGCATTGGGTAAGACAATTGTGGCTATTTTGGTTGCTGCCGATAGGTTACATAAGGTAAAAAATTCCAAGGTACTTGTTTTAGCTCCTTCAAAACCATTGGCAATCCAACATGAAGCTAGTTTCAAAGAATTCATCACTCTTCCATGCACATCAATTACGGGTGCAATCAAGCCGGAAGATAGGGTGACAAGATGGGAAGAATCAAGAATTGTTTGTGCAACACCCCAAACGGTCGAATCAGACTTGCTAAACGGCCGTTATGATTTAAGCAGCGTTTCATTGATCGTATTTGATGAATGCCACCATGGTGTTGGATCATATTCTTATGTGTACTTGGCTTCCCGTTATGTTCAGGAATCCAAATTCAATTTGATTTTGGGCCTTACAGCATCACCCGGTTCCGACAAGTTTAAAATCAAAGAGGTTTGCGAAAACTTATACATCCAAAACATAGTTGTCAAAACAGAGGATGACCCTGATGTAAAGCCTTACTTTAATCCAGTCGAAATTGAATGGGTTAGAGTCAAGATGAGCAGCGAACTTGAAAAAATCAAGAAATACATAGATAAATCTTTGAAAGTGAGACTTAAGGCATTAAAGAATATGGGCATTATCAAAACGGTATCTGTTGGTAAAGTTGACATTTTAAAGGCTAGGGGAAGGGTTCAAGGAGAAATTGCAAGAAGCACCAATCCAAATAAGGATTTGTTCCAGGCAATTTCTATACTAAGTGCTGTTATCAATATTCAGCATGCTCAAGAGTTGATTGAAACTCAAGGTGTTCAAACTTTCAATAAATATGTTGCAAGGCTTCGCAAAAAGCAAACCAAGGCGGCAAAATCATTGATGATGGATGATAATTTTGGCAGAGCGGTTAAACTTGCAAGAAATGCTGAAAAAAACGGATGGGAACATCCAAAGCTTAGAGAAATCACTAAAATTCTCAAAAAGGAATTGGGTGCTGGAGATGGTCAAACCAAACTTAAAACCACTCGTTTCGATGATAAAAGTGATGAGCATTCATCAAAAATAATGGTGTTTACGCAATATAGGGATACTCTTGAGATGATTCATCAAAAGCTTGAAAAAGAAGGAATCAAATCAGCCAAATTCTTTGGCCAGGCATCAAAAGATGGTGAAAAGGGACTCACTCAGAAAGAACAGAAAGCTATTATTAAAGCATTTAAAATGGGCGAATATGACGTTTTGCTTTCAACCAGTGTGGCTGAAGAGGGTATTGATATTCCAGCTGTTGATTTGGTTGTTCTATATGAACCTGTTCCATCTGAAGTTCGCATGATTCAAAGGCGAGGCAGAACTGGCCGTAAGAGAACTGGTCGTGTAAAGGTTTTGGTAACTAATGGAACAAGGGATGAGGCCTATTTCTGGTCATCAATTAGAAAAGAAGACCGCATGAAAAATCAACTTATAGATCCAGAAGTGTTGGAGGAATTGAATGCCTCAGCAATTGAAAGAATGGAAAACGAAAAAAATGTTAAGGTTATTGAAAGGCCTAAAAAAGAAAATAACTTCCCAGTAGTCTATGCTGATTCGCGTGAAGGCAATTCAAAGGTCATTCGCCATTTAACAGAAATGGAAATTGATGTTAAAGTTCAATCAATGGCGGTTGCAGACTATCAGGTTAGCGATGAAGTGGCTATTGAGAGAAAAACCACCAAAGATTTTGTTGAATCATTGATTGACAAAAGATTATTCAAACAAGCTCGTGAACTATCGGAAGAATTTAAACGACCATTGATGATTTTAGAAGGTGATGACTTATATGGAGGCATGGTCAATCCAAATGCTATTAGAGGGGCTTTGGCATCAATTGCAATTGATTTTAGAATAAGCATTATACCTACCAGGAACGCTCAGGATACTGCAGCTATGATTAAAAGGATTGCCGTTAGGGAACAGAATGGTGAAAGAACTCCAATTCAAATCAGAACAGATAAGAAACCAGTGAGTTTGCTTGAACAACAGCTATTCATTGTCGAGTCTTTACCTAATATTGGCCCTGTCAATGCTAAGAATTTACTGGAGCATTTTGGGTCTGTAGCCAATATATTAAATGCTTCCACAGTTGAACTTCAGGAAGTTGATGGTATTGGTTTAAAAACAGCTCAAGATATTAGGCATGTGTTAGATTCCAAATATCTTTATTTTAAAAAAGAAATTAAAGAAAAAAGACTTCTTTAGAAGTTTTTTTTCATGTATTCATAACTCTTTTTAATAGAATCGAAATCATTTACTTCAATGATATAGATGCCATCATAATTATTTCTCTCTAAATTATTGACTATGCAATTTAAATCAATAGAGCCTTCACCTAAAGCGAGGTGTGCATCATCATCACCAAAATTATCATGGATATGTATGTGTTTAATTGAATCAAAATACATTTCATCTGCAGGATATCCCGCATGCTTTGCATGGCCGATGTCTAGGGTCATGTACATGTCATAACTTGTGAGAAGTTCATGCAAGTCATTCAAGTTGCAGTAAATCATGGCATCGAATGTAGGCATATTTTCAATAGTTGTCAATACTCCCAAATCTTTCCCGTATTCTCCAATTTCTTTTATGGCATCATTTGCAGCTTCATAAACATCATCTAAAAAGTATTTTTTAGCCAAAAAAGAAGCCAGTCCTGGATGAACAACAACGGTTTCTGCATTTATTTTGTTTGCAAAATCAATTGAGTGTTTAATTTGCTCAATTGAGTTTAATCTACTTTTCTCTTGCAAGGTTGCAATATTAACATCCATAAATGGCGAATGTATGGAATATTTTAAATTATAGCTTTCAAGCAATTCAACATCAATATTTTCCGTTGGAAATTGATGCACCAATTCAGCATAATCAAGACCTAAATCTTCAATAAATTCTAAAGTAGTTTCTAAATCATATTCTATTCCAGCAAGTGTGGATGCTCCGAGTTTCATATTATCCCTTCTTCACGGCTGTAATTTTCAAACCCAATTCAATTGCTTCAATAATAAAGTCTGATAATTCAATTCCTTTTTTAAGCTTTATTTCACCTTTTTTAGAGGTGGTTGCAGTAAGCAAGTATTCATCCTCAATATAAACATCAAAATTTTGTCTTCCATTATCCTTTCCAAGTTCTAGAATTAGTTGTTTTTTGGTATGTGTTATGTCAATTTCAAAAGGAGTCCTGTTAATTGGTTTTTCTTCAATCACTTCAACTCCCAAACTTATTCCAACTTTTTCTTCTATCTCAGCAATGCGTTTACCGTTTTTGCCGATGATTTTAGGAACAAGGTCTTCTGGAATGTATATATTTGCTCTTTCAGGAGAAATGACTTCAACTTCGACTTTAGCCTTTTTAGGAAGAATCTTTTTGATTTTTCTTAAAATCTCTTCTTCTGCAATCTTATCAACTGATGATTTATGGGATTCATCTTGGGAGGATCCATTGACTAAATCTATATCCATGACAATGGTCTGCTCACCGTAAGTGTAAATTTCATTTTTGAGTTCACCGGTTTCAAAGTCCCTTACTTCAATAACGGGCCTTGCAAGATCTGCCTCTTTCATCCCAGTTGGAACCTTAACGGTCATTTTTGTCTCATAGACACTTGTAACTTTCCCATTTTCAATGTAAATGCTTGTATCTACAATAGATGGAATGACACCGAGCTCAACCCTTGAGGCAATTCTTTGGATTGCATCAATTGGGCGAGTCGCATGAACAACTCCAATCATTCCAACACCCGCTAATCTCATATCTGCAAAGATGTTGAAGTCAGTATTTTTTCTAAGTTCATCATAAATTGTGTAATCTGGCCTTACAAGCAATAGAACATCAGCGGTATTTTCCATGCTTCCTTCCAAAGGTGCATACTGTGTAATTTCATCCGGAAGCTGCAAGTCTCTTGGAGATTCCATTGTCTTTACAACTTTGTTTAACTTTGATGAATAGTATTTGGCAATGGCTTGCACGAATGTGGATTTACCCGCACCCGGCGAACCTGAAATCAATATTCCTTCAGCGCTGGTTCTAATCCTGTTCAATAATTTTTCTGATAAGTGATATTCATCTAGACTTATGTTTGCGACTGGCCTTACAATTGTAATTTCCAGCGCTTCTGAAAATGGAGGATATGCAATTGAAATTCTATATTCTCTTGATTGAACGACAAACGAACCTTCCTTTTCACTTTCCAAATATGTTTTCGGATCACTTTTTGCCTTATCAAGGATTTCGTCAACAATCTCTTTCAGTTCTTTGTATGAATAGCGCTTTTCATTCAATACAACAAAATCTATATGTCCTGGTGTTCCCTTCTTGGCCATTGGAACTACGTTTTCCTTTAAATGTATGGACATTGTATTCTCATCAAAGAACTTTTCAATTGAAAGTGGTTTTTCCACATATTTCTGTTCATAAAAGTAAACGGGAATTCCTTGAGCTTTTGCTGTTTCAGCTTGAACCTTATCATTTGTAAGAAGTGTTCCCATTTCACTTCTCGCCAAATCTCTGATAATGCTGTCTATCTCTCCGCTTTTGGCATATCGGATGTCATAATTGGTTGGTCTTTTTCCTTTAAAGGTGACAGATAATTCTCCTTCATATTGCAATTCCTGCAATTTTTGAAGTTCTTTAAGACCTCTGTGTCCTTCAGACCTATTGTCATTAGCTTGGTGTTCAAGTTCACATACAACAGCTTCAGGCACAATAATTTCAGGATAATCCCAGTTTTCCTTCTCAATCAATTCGCTGATTGCACCTATAATTACTGCACTGGTATCGGGTATTATGCATTTCATTTTAATACACGTCTTCTGGGTTTACTAGTCTTTCCAAGATGATTTCCAAGTCATCCTCTTTTAAATCGTCAATGTCAATTTCATTTTCTGTGTTGATTTTTCTAAAGAAGCATGAAAGATAACCTTCATGGCAAGCCGCACCCTCTTGTTTGATTTTTAAAACGATTGCATCCATGTCACAGTCGACAAGAATTTCCTGAACTTCCTGGAAATGTCCTGAGCTTTCTCCTTTAAGCCATAACTTGTTTCTTGAAGTGCTCCAGTAGTGGGCCTTTCCTGTTTCAATCGTTTTGATAAGGGCTTCCTTGTTCATGTTGGCCAGCATTAATATCTGGTTGGTGTCGGCATCTTGAGCAATTGCGGTTATGACTTTAACGCCATTAATTTCATGCCTGAAATTGATTTCCATAATTATTCTCCTTTAATGTATTCTACAATATTGTCAATATCAACCAATTCTTGATTACCGCTTTCCATGTCTTTGATGGTGATTTTGCCTTCTTCTAAGTCTCTAGCACCGATAATTGCTATTTTTGGAACTTTTATTCTGTTAGCGTAATCAATTAATTTTCTGAATTTTTTGCCATTCAAATCAACATCTGCCTTAATGCCATTTTTTCTTAGAAGTTGGGTTATTTCATAAGCTTTTGGGCGAACGTCATCTGAAATTGGAGCTATATAAATGTCTAAATGAGGGGGCAATTCTTCTTTATCGGTTAACTCTTCAATTGCATTCATCAATCTGTCAAATCCAAGCGCAAATCCAGTTGATTCTACTTCTTGGCCTCCAAATACTTTAACTAAGCTGTATGATCCTCCACCACAGATTTGTTTTTGAGCACCAAGTTCCGGAACATAAATCTCAAACACGATTCCTGTGTAGTAATCAAGTCCTCTTGCAACACCAAGGTTTAATGTATAATTTTCAACATCAAACGCTTCTAAAAGAGTAATCAATTCTTTTAACTCTTCTAAAGCTTTTTTTGGCTCATCATAAGGAGCAATTAACTCTTCAACATCACTGATAATTGATTTATCTCCAACAAGGTCAATTAATTTTAAAAGAATTTGATTTAGTTCATCATTGTCAATTACAGGTTCGTCTCCACTCAATGATTCTATAAGTAAATCTTTATCTCCTTTATCGATTACAACCATTATCTCCCTTTGGGTTTCATCTGAAATTTCAAAGTGTTCGAATAGTCCTCTAATTATTCCCAAGTGGTTTATGTTAACATCTGCAGTTGTAATTCCAAGGCCATTAATTGCATCGCTACAAAGCGCAATTACTTCAGCTTCACCTTGGGGAGTTTTAGCACCAATCAATTCGCAGCCAAATTGCCAAAATTGTCTGAATCTTCCTTTTTGAGGTCTTTCGTATCTAAAACAGCTTCCATAGTAGTATAACTTAATAGGTTTCACGGCTGTTTTTTCAAGTTCGTTTAGGTATAATCTTGCAACTGGAGCGGTGATTTCAGGTCTTAAGGTTAATTCCCTATCGGATTTGTCCTTAAAATTGTATAATTGGTCTACAATTTCCTCTCCAGATTTGGTTGTAAATAATTTTAATTCTTCAAATAAAGGTGTTTTGATTTCTTGATAACCATAACTTTCAAATATTTTTCTTAAGGTACTTTCAGCCTGTTTTCTTTCTCTCATTTCTTCAAATAAGAAATCTCTTGTACCTCTTGGTCTTGTAAATTCCATTTTTACTCTCCTATTATAAGATATATTATAATTTAAATTTGTATCTGCAAAGTTATATAATCTTTGTTAATCAATTAAATATTATATGAAAATTAAAGGTAGTACAAATATTGTAGGTTTAATAGGCCATCCTGTGGAACATAGCTTTTCACCACCAATGCACAATGCTGCATTCAAGGCTTTGGGAATGGACTATGCTTATGTTGCATTTGATGTCAATCCATCCGATTTAAAATCTGCGGTTTGCGGAGCCGATGCATTGAATATAAAAGGATTCAATGTAACAATTCCCCACAAAATCGAAGTAATGAAATATTTAAATGAATTGGATGAGGTCGCCCAGTTAATCGGTGCAGTAAATACAATCGACTTTAAAAACTTGAAAGGATACAATACCGATGGAATTGGTGCAATCAAAGCTATTGAAGAAGTCACTAGTGTAAATGATAAAAAAGTAGTGGTTGCAGGTGCTGGCGGAGCATCAAGAGCGATATCATTTTATCTTGCAAAATACGGTGTCGAATCATTGACAGTGCTGAATAGGAATGTAGATAAGGCTCAAAGTTTGGCTAGTGACGTTTTGGGTTCCGATTTAATCGGCAATGTTGGCGCTGATTCAATTTCTGAAATCAACACTTACCTAAAGGATGCGGACATTCTGGTTGACACAACCCCTTTGGGAATGGATCCCCACATTGATGATGAACCGATAGCCAAAGCCGAGGATATGCATGAGGATTTGGTCGTGTTTGATGCAGTTTACAATCCTAACGAAACCGTACTTTTAAAAGAAGCCATTAGGGCAGGCGCAAAACCGGTTTATGGAATCAAAATGCTGCTTTATCAGGGGGCGGAAAGCTTTAAAATATGGACTGGTGTTGATGCTCCAATAGACGTGATGGAGAAGGCTTTGAGAGATACGCTTGATTTGTAGTGGTTATATGGATTTAATGTTTAACGTTTCAGGATTAACAGAAAAAGAGGAATTTACAACATCTAAAAAAGATGTGTTAAAGTACTTGAAAATCATAGGTGTTGATAGTCGCTTTATTTCATATACTCCCCAAAAAATCTACATTAACAATTTAAGATTTTCAAAGTTTTCAAGGACCCGAGAAGCTACCTTTAACAAGCAATATCCTGAAATTGAAGTTGTAAGAAACAAACTATTCCAGAAAATATGCTCCAAATCCTCAAAGGTATTGTCATTAGAGATTAAACCTAATTCTCGTATCCTAATGCCTGAAGACAATTTCATAATTGAATTGATAATGGAGCCTTATACTCGCAAATATGGCGTTAATCTAGTCTATGAGGGGGATTATGATTACAAAGTAAATCCTTTGATTTTGGACGATGAGGTTAATGATATTTTTGAAGGTATCTTTAAGGGTGAAGGTCTGAATTTCACTCGAAGGGATGATGAAATCTATCCGTTGATTAATGTTTCACTTGATTGGATTAACTCATTTTTAGAAATGGACGGTCAGAATATTATGGAAAGTGAAAACAAGGATGATTTGGCAAATTCATTTTCAGAATTTTTAGAGGATGTCGCACCCCAATATAGGGAAAATGTTGTAAAGGCAGCCGAGTATATTGAAAAAAAATTAGAAACTGAAGAGTGAAACCTGTTTGTCAGTTTTCTTTTTCTCTTTTTTCTCTTCAACTTTTTCTTCTTCATAATAAACTTCTGCTTCTTCAATGATTTCTTCTTCTGGTTCTTTAACAACCTCTTCTTGAGGTTCTTCTTCAACGACTTGAGTTTCAATGCCTGGAATTTCAAATGGAAGTTCGTTTTCACTTCTTTCTTCTATAATCTCTTCTGGAACAACATTTATCATTTGATTTTTGAGCTCTTCAGCACGTTTGTCACGTTCTTCGACTCTCATCTGCTCTTTTTGTTTTTCCATTTTTTTGACAACTTTTGCAGGAATCTTTTTAGATCTAAATCTTTTGATTTCATTCTCTTCAAGACCCAAGAAGTCAGATATTTCCCAAGCAAGTTCATCGTTTTTAAACATTATTTCAAGGTAAGGAAACATTGAAATTGCAATTGAATGTGAGATATGCATTTTTTTGGACATTTTTTCAGCAATTTCATCTCTCAAGTTTCTTTTGCCTCTGTTACGAGCCATCAAACCAAATATTGTTGGTGTTTGTATTTTTGTGAATTTTTTGTAGGTTTCATGTTTGGAGCTGCTTACTCCAATTCCCATGAAGTCTGTTGCATATTTCCAGTAACCATAGTTTCTGCTGGTTTGGGTTCTTCCGAAGTATATGTCGGCTTTTGAAATGTAGTCATAAGCCTTTTTGATTTCATCCTTTTTCTTATACTCCCTTGGAATGTTTTCTGCAACATATTCCATAACAAGTGTCGGGTCCTCTTCAATCCAGAGAGCCTCTTTAACATGTGCAGGAGTCTTACTTTTCAAGACACTAGTAATGGCATTGAATATGTCAGAACGTGAGTCTTTAGTGATTACATTTTCAACATCCTTGGCTTCTAACACATGGTCTTTGTCAGCCAGTGCCTGTAATGTGTTGATGGCTGACCTGACGTCACCTTGTGATTTTACTGCAATCTCTTTCAAGGCAGCAGGTGAAACTTCAACTCCTTCACTGACGGATATTTTTCTCAAAAGTGCAGAAATTGAGTTCCATCGTGATTTTTTCATTTTTAGAACTTCGCATTTTGTTTTGATGGATGTTAATTTTTTTGAATAGAAATCATTGGCTATTAAAATCATAGGATGTTTTGAGGTTTTGATTATCTCTCCAATTGCCTTAACTCCTCCACGGTCATTTGTTCCGTGAATACCATCCACTTCATCGAAAATAATCAATTTGTACTCATCGCCAAACAATGATCTTGAAGATGATGACTCACCGATAGTGCTTTTAATAACATCTTGGGAACGCTTGTCACTAGCATTTAGTTCAATGTATTCTGAAAACTCTTTTGCAATGATTTGTGCCAAGGTTGTTTTTCCAATTCCTGGCGGTCCAACTAAAAGCAATGGTTTTTGAGGGCGTCCACCTTTCCAATTTTTAACCCAATCTTGGATTATCTTTATCTCTTTTTTATTACCGACCACTTCATCAAGGCTTTGCGGTCGATATTTATCAGTCCATAACATTTCTATACCTTATAAAAATTGGGTGAGCAATGCTTCAAGCTGTATTCTTGGATTAGCTCCTTCTCTAATTCTGAAATCACACTCAGCTATTGCTTCAATTAAATCCATGTAGATGCTTGCGTCCATTTTTCCTTCAATAACTCTTTTAGAAACGTCCTGATAGATTTGGGTTACCATGTCCTCTCCACTGGTTCCCTGTAAAACCATTGTTTCTCTTAAAATATTACGGGCCTTCATAAAGTCTCCCATCAATGCACTGTTTATCATGTTTCCAATGTCTTGCGGTTTTGCTTTTGAAATGACTTCATAAATTGCGTCTTCAGTTATTGTCTCGCCTTCTGAAGCGGCAGCCTGAAGGACATTAACTGCTTTTCTCATATCCCCTTCAGCGAAGTAAACGATTGTTTCAAGACCAGCATCATCTGCTTCAAATCCTTCGCTTTCACAGATGAATTGCAGACGTTCCTTGATTTCTTCACCTTTGATAGGGGCGAATCTGAATATGGCGCATCTTGATTGGATTGGATCGATAATTTTTGATGAATAATTACATGAAAGTATAAATGAAGCGGTTTTGGTATACATTTCCATTTCACGACGAAGTGCATGCTGAGCGTCTTTTGTCATGTTATCCACTTCGTCTAGAAAGACTATTCTAAATGGAGCACCAACGGGTTTCAATCTGCAGAAATTCTTGATGTCATTTCTGACAGTATCGATTCCCCTTGCATCTGAAGCGTTCAATTCCAAAAAGTTTTGTCTCCAGTATTCGCCTAGTATGGATTTTACTAAAGCCAAGGCTGTGGTTGTTTTACCGACACCTGCAGGACCTGTAAACATTAAGTTAGGCATGCTTCCTTCGCCTACATATTTTTCAAGTCTTGAAACGATTTGCTTTTGTCCTACAATGTCTTCTAGTGTTTGTGGTCTATATTTTTCTACCCATGGTCCGCTCATTTAATCACCGTTTTATTATAGTAACATTTATGTACTTTGTTGTTAAATTATTTTTTGCTTAACTTTTAAAATATATGAAATTAAATTAATATATAGTTAAAGTGAGCATTTGAAAACTAATGTTTACTAAAAAAATTTAAGGTGTTAAAAAAATGAAAGGCACATGGAAACTTAAATTAAGAATGTGGATTACTTCCATTTTAATGTTTACAACTGTTTATATACTTGTCATGCTTGCAGGAACATATTTAGGCGTCGGCAGCTATATGGTGTGGATGGCTGCAAGTTTAATAATCGTATTTTTACAGTATTGGTTTGGACCATCACTGGTTAAACGTTCAATGAACGTAAGGCCATTGTCTGAAGCCGAAGCTCCTCAAATCCATAAGATGGTGGCTGAACTTGCACAGGAAGCAGGAATTCCAAAGCCTGAAGTTGGATTGTCTGAAGTTGATATTCCAAATGCATTTGCATACGGAAGATCAAAAAGAAGCGGCCATATTGCAATAACCCGTCCTATTTTAGGATTGCTCGACCAAGATGAGTTAAGAGCAGTAATCGGTCATGAAATGGGCCATATCAAGCATAATGACATGATTGTAACTACTATTGTAAGCGTTATTCCAATGATTTGTTATTATGTTGCATTATCTTTCATGTTTTCAGGAGATAGGGACAACGGAGGAACTATCCTCATCGGAATTTTAGGTTATGTATTCTACTTAATCGGCCAACTGTTGGTGTTGTTCATTTCAAGAACAAGGGAATACTATGCCGATGAAGCCAGTGTGGAGTTCGGAAACAGGCCTGCAGCCTTGGTATCTGCATTATATAAATTGTCTTATGGTGCTGCCAGAGCCAATAAAGAAACAATTGCTGATTTAAATACAAACAGAGCATTCTTTGTAAATGACATTAACAATGCAAAAAATGATATTGTCGACTTTAGGCAAATTGACTTTGACGGCGATGGAAGGATATCTGATGAAGAGCTAAAAAGGCTTGTCAGCTCTGATGTTAAAATATCCAAGAAAAACGGAATCATGGAATTGTTGTCCACTCACCCGGATTCCTTAAAAAGAGTAAAAAGATTAGGAGAACTTGAATATTAGGTGTAATTATGAAGATGATTTTAGATGAACGTGGCAAAAAGTATATTTTAAAACCTGGAGAAGAATTTCAAAGCGATTTGGGAATTGTTAAGGCAGATGTTTTGGATAATGCCGAAATTGGCGATGAAGTGAAAAGCCATCTTGACCACACATTTAAAATCGTAAAACCTAATATCAATGACTTCATTGACTTGATGGACCGTAGATGTTCAATTCTTCTTAAAAAGGATATCGGATTGGTGTTGGCTCACACAGGTTTGGGTGCAGGCGCACGCGTAGTCGATGCAGGAACCGGTGCCGGAGCCATTGCACTTAATTTCGGAAATGTTGTCGGGCAGGATGGTCAGGTATTTACTTATGAAATCCGTGAAGACTTTGCCGAAGTGGCCAAGAAAAACATTGACAACTTTGGAATCACCAATATTGAGGTCAAAAATCAAAATATCAAGGATGGAATCGATGAGGACAACATCGATTTGATCTTTTTGGACTTGCCGAAGCCATTTGAGATATTTGAAGAGGTAATGGAATCCTTAAATGTTGGAGGATGGCTTGCAGTATATGCCCCTTACATTGACCAGGCTGAAATTTCATATAGAATCGCTAAAAAATTAGGGTTTTATGACATTGAAATAATTGAAATTTTAGAAAGGGGTCTGGAGGTCAGAACTCAAGGAGTGAGACCAAAGACTCGCATGGTTGGTCATAGCGGATATTTGGTATTCGCAAGAAAATTATAGCTATTTATAGCTATTTTACTATTTTTTTTAAAAAAATAAAAAGAGTTGGAATAGAAATCTATTCCATGAATATTGCTGGTTTGTAAGGCATTGCATTTTTTGCCTTATTTTGTGGGTCGTATGAATCATCGGTGTGAATAATAACTTCATTGCCACATTCCTCTTTGATGTAGTCAAGCGCATCAGTCAAAATTTCCTCTTCGTTGATTTTACCGATGTATCTTGTTTTGGTTATTTCCTTACCGATTTTTTTAGCTACCATAGCTATTTCCTTTTTGTCATCGTAGATGTTGGCTCCAATAGCTCTGCCCATAATTTGGCCAATATCCGGTTTTCCAACCTCATCAGCTATTTTATACAAGTCCCATTTCCAGTCAGGAGCAAGGTAAATGTGGATTTTATCAACTTCGTCTCCAACCATCTGTTTGATGTGTGCAATATCCTTGATGATATTTTCAACAAGCTCTTCTGATTTTTCGATTTCCACACTTACGAGTTCTTCTGAATATTCAGGCCAGCTTGCTTCGCTCACGAATCCTTCTCCACCATAAGTTGCCCATAACTCTTCTGAAGTGTGTGGTGTGAATGGTGCTAAAAGCCTGATCCAAGCTTCAAGGACAGTTGATAAGACATAGATTACTGCAGGGTCTTGATTATCAATGATATGTTTTACCCTGTACAGGTAGTGATCAACATCTTTTTTAAGCAAGAATAGAGATTCCTGTAAAGCTTGTCTTGTTTGGAAGACTTCTAAAGCTTCAGTTGATTTTTTAATGTGTTCGTTGAGCTGACTAATCATCCATAAATCGATTGTACGGGTGAGTTCGACTTCTTCGATGTTGCTTAAATCGAGAGGTGAGCCTTTTATATCTTCAATTCTTGCTGCAAATTCTCTAAACCATTCAAGTCTTCTTTTGGTTCCGAGAACTTCTTTTTCTCTCCAATCAAAGTCTTGCCATGGTTCAGCTGAAGCCATCAAGAATAGCCTTACGACATCAGCGGTGTAGTCGTTGATTGCATCTTTAAGTAAGATTACGTTACCTTTTGAGGAGGACATCTTGTTTCCTTCCAAAAGACCCATACCGAACACTACAGTTCCTTTCGGCCATTTGTCTTTAGGATAGATTGCACTGTGAGCGAACATTAAAAAGCTTAAGTGGTTTCCAACAAGGTCTTTTGCGGATAGCCTCCAGTCAAGCGGATACCAGTAGTTGAATTCGTCCTGGATTTCTTGAACTTTTTCAGCAGGAACGGTAATTTCACCGGAATCCTTGTTTAGCAATACCTTATCAAAGAATGCAAGGTTCAAATCATCCGGATTCATGTCTCTTAAGTATTTGGCAATTGTATAATAGGACATGTAGATTGTAGAGTCGGTTAATGGTTCAATCAACCATTGGTTGTCCCAAGGAAGTCTGGTTCCAAGACCTACTTTTCTGGAACATGCCCAGTCATCCAGCCAGTTAATGTAATAATCGAAATTGTTTTTCAATTCTTTAGGAATGATTGTTTCGCCTTCAAGGACTTTTAAGGTTTTTTCGGTCCATTCTTCGTTTCCGTATTTCATGAACCATTGGTCATCCATGATTTTAACGACACAATTGTTACCGCATCTGCACACGACCGGCCTTTCAGCAAAGTCATACATGATTGTCGCCATATTTTCGCCGATTAATTTTTCTTTCAACTCTTCACGGGCAAAGCGGACTTTCATGCCTCCAAAATCAGGTATGGATTCTATGATGGTACCTTTACTGTGTTGCTGTTTGTATAATTCATTGGTAGCTTCGTGTAGTTTTTCATCGTTTTGATCAGTAATTCCAAGCCTTTCAATGATGTCTGCTGCAGGAATTTCTCCATAGCCTTTAAGGGTACAGACTGGAATCGGTTGAACATTTTCAACAATGCCTTCCAGGTTGTATTTTGCTATCAGTTCATCGTTTTTCTTTAAGTCCTGAAGTGCAATGTAGTCTGCAGGTGCATCAGCAGGTTCTGAGAAAACGACCCCACTTCCGTAGGATGCGCTTACAAAGCTTGCAGGGAAGATTGGGATTTCATTTCCTAAAAATGGATTTGTAGCCATTTTACCAATCAAATCGTTAGGGTCAATTTCTTCGATTATATCTAAATCTTTTATCTGATTTTTTAAATTATAGTGAGCTTCTTTTGTAATTACCCATTTTTCGCCTTCAGCATTGACTAAAACGTATTCCACATCAGGATTTAGCCAAATGTTTGTTGCACCGACGATAGTTTCAGGCCTTAAGGTTGCAGTAACAAGAATCTTGTCTTCTATCGGGAATTTTAAAAGTGTCAATTCGTTAACTCCAACACCTTCACCTTCAAGCAAGTCGTGGTCTCCGACAGGGTTGTCACAGTTTGGACAGTATTTTACAGGGTGTTCTCCCTTTTCGACTAATCCCTTGTCATGCAAGGTTGTAATTTGCCATTCGATGAATTTT
>NZ_JBGUWC010000153.1:0-2365 GCF_045220775.1 Methanobrevibacter sp. | reverse complement strand
TGAATTAAATATTTTGTTGTAGTTAATTCTTCACCTTTTCCCATTTTTAAGCCTCCTAAGCTTATTAATCGGGATAATTTATGTAATTCTAAAAATTAATGATTTTTAGTAGGTAAATTTGCATAAATTATACGATAAACATATTTTTCAGTCAATGACCTATTATACACTAAAAAAAGAGTTCATACATTTGGAGAGTTGTGCTATTAAGGGTTTACTATTTCCTAATATTAATTACTTATTTGAAATTATAAACGTTTTAACCTTTTATTTTTCCTTAATAATTGTTTTTCTCCTGTCTTTGAATTAATTAATAATAATTATAATAGTGAATAATGTAAATAACTCTTAATGAGTATATAATAATTATAAGTATTTTTTTCAATACTACAATTATTAATTATAGTATAACTAATATATAAAAATTTGTTATATTGTGAAATATATTTTAATGAAATGGTATAAAATATTATAGTAGTAAGATAATTTGGTGAGTTCATGTCAATCAGTCCGAAAGATGTTTTAAATATAAATAAAAATTTAAATAAACGTATTGAGGTAGAAAAAATTAATTTGGATAATGTTACTGTGGATGATTTGAGATTCAACGGTAAAAACTATGATGAATATGTTAATTTATACTCCTTGTTAGAAAATGTTTCAGCTTGCCAAGTTTCCGATGCATTCAATGGAATATCCGGAAGGTCCGGTGTTATCCAATCCATAAAACCTATCAATAATCAGAAGGTTTTCGGATCAATATTCACTGCTGAAACCGCTAGTGACGATTGGGGAACATCTGCCATGGCAATTGACACTGCAAAACCTGGGGACATATTGTTTTTCAAAGTTGATGGTGAAGACAAAGCTATTTGGGGAGAACTCGCTTCAACATGTGCAAGGGATAATGGAATTAAGGCATGTGTGATTTATGGATCTGCTCGCGATTTGGATGCTCTTTTATATCTTGATTTTCCTGTTTTTGCATCTAATTTCTGCCCGAATGCAGGTTCAGCTTTAGGATTGGGCACATTAAATGAAACCATTGAAATCGAGGGTGTGGAGATTAATCCTGGAGACTTTTTCATAGGTGATGAAAGCGGCATTGTTGTAATACCAAAAGAGCTATTCACAAAGACAATGGTTGCCGCATTGGCAGTTAAAATCAAAGAAGCAAAAATCATAAGTGATATTGCTGATGGCATCACTCTGGCAGAGATTGTAGGTCTCGCAAAAAAATAGAAAAACATTTAAATACAAAATAATGTTTATATATAAATATATCGATAGCTTTATATACTACTTATTTTATAATATATAAATGATACAGATTTGATTTTAAGTTTGATTTTATGAAAGTTTTAGGAAAAAGTTTGCATATTGCAAACTCTGGAAAATTGATAGCACGTTCTACCAAAACACCTTCACCAGGTGCTCTTGTCTTTGACAGCAATAAGAAGAAAATTGGTAAAGTGGGCTATGTATTCGGGCCTACAAAGCAGCCCTATATCTCTATTAGATTATTTAAATCAGCAAATAGGGATGAAATTGCAAAAAACTGTGGTGAAAAACTATTTGTATCAAAACAAAATTCCAAAAAATCTAGAAAAAGGAGGATGAGACCACGACACCAGAAGTAGAAGAGATCCCTAAAAGAGGACGTAAAAGAACTCCAAAACCTGATGCCCAAGAAGATGTATTTGATCAAGATAGACAAACCGTATGTCCTGAATGTGGTTCTACTGAATTAATCGGAGACTATGAAAGAGCAGAGGTAGTATGTGCTCGTTGTGGATTAGTCATTGATGAAAATCTTGTTGATATGGGTCCGGAATGGAGAGCATTTGACCATGAACAAAGAGATAAACGTACAAGAGTGGGTGCTCCAATTACATACACTATCCACGATAAAGGTTTAAGTACTATGATCGATTGGAGAAACAAGGACATCTATGGTCGTGATATTCCTGCAAGAAACAGAGCTCAATGGTACAGATTAAGAAAATGGCAAAGAAAAATCAGAATTTCTGGAGCTACTGAAAGAAACCTAGCATTCGCATTAAGTGAATTGGATAGAGATTCTTCAAGATTAGGTCTTCCAAGAAGTGTAAGGGAATCCGCTTCTGTAGTTTACAGAAGTGCTGTTGAAAATAAGCTCATTCGTGGAAGAAGTATTGAAGGTGTTGTGGCCGCTTCATTGTATGCGGCTTGTAGAAGATGTAAAGTTCCACGTACATTGGATGAAATTGCTGAAGTTTCAAGGGTAAGTAAGAAAGAAGTTGGAAGAACTTACAGATTCTTGACAAGAGAATTGAACATCAAGTTGCCTCCTACATCTCCGGTGGATTATGTTCCAAGATTTGCA
>NZ_JBGUWC010000152.1:0-30209 GCF_045220775.1 Methanobrevibacter sp. | reverse complement strand
ATTATCAAATACAATCAATTTTGAATTTTCAATCTTATTGTGCAATTCTTTTTGCATATCTAAAGTGGAGATGTCATCGTACTTGCCTGCCAAAATTAGTGTAGGCACGTTAATTTGCGATACATCTTTTTCAGCATTGAAATTTAAACAGACATCAACGGCTTTAATATAAGCTTCAATATTGGCATTTTGTGAAGCCATGTCTTTTAATAGCTCTAACTCCTCTTTATTCTCATCAATAACATCAGGGCATAATACCATTGGCAGAATATTGTCATAGAATTCTTCAAAGCCAAGATTTAAGCTATTTTTAAATTGATTTAAAGTACTTTTTAACCCTTCATCTACTTTGTAAAAACTAGACATTAACACTATAGAATCTACTTTTTGTAGGTATTTGATTGCAAAATCAAGTGCAACGGCACCACCAAGTGAAAATCCGATTAAATTAACTTTTGATATATTTAATTCCTCTAAAAGGTTATTTAAATCATCGACATATGTGTCAATCGTAATATCTTCATTTCCTAGTTCAGATTCTCCATGGCCTCTTAAATCGACTCTTAAGATCTGATGGTCATGCTGGAGATTGTTTGCTAAAAATTCCCAATACAGCAGATTGTCTGAAAGTCCATGAATGAAAACCAATGGTTTTCCGTTTCCATCAATCCTGTAATTCATAGAATAATTTCTATTGAAAATACATTAAATAATTAAGTGTTGGTGTAATCTAATTAGCAGAGTTTTTAATATCGTTGTGAAGCTTAAATCGAATATATCTTTTTTAAATCAATTGTTTTTTTAAAATATTCATTATTATTCTTTATTTTATTATTTTAAGATGCAAGTGAGTACTTGCATTCGAAAATCTTTATATACTGTCTGTTTCATATAATTAATTGTGCTTATGAACTGAATTTCAAAAAATCAGGCACAAATTCAAATTAACTCAAGGTGATATAATGGAATTTATAAATAACTTTTACTTCAAAAACATACTCTTCTTATTGGTCAGTTCCTTACTTTTATTTGGAGCTGTTTTAGTCTGAAAACCTTAAAAAATAATATATAGGGGAATCAAAAATGAAAATGCATAAAATTTGTCCAAGATGCGGATCTAGAAATGTTGACTGGATTATCCCTCAAAACTGGTCACAATGCGTTTGCAGGGATTGTGATTATACCGGACCAATCATTGAAGGAAACGATGAATTGGCCGAAGAAATCCATGAAGCTTATGTAGAATCCTTAAAACATGATGAATAAAAAAAATATTTGGAGTTGAACAATATGTTAGGTTTAGGCAATAAAAATCAAGCTGATGAAACTATCAAAAATCCTCCCAGTTATGATTCATACCCCATGACATCAATATTGTTTTCAAAAAATAACAAAATTGGCGTAAGTGCACTGTCACTTACAATACTTGATTTAATCGATAAAGGTCAAATCAAATGCGACATTGATTTGGAGAATTCCTATGAAGTGGGCAAGAAATTGACCGCTGAGGATATGGAAGTCATGAAGAAAATAACTCTTAGAATAGCAAATAAAGGAGAGCTGAAGACTTCCGAAACACAAGCAATTAACCTGCTAAAAAACATGAATAAAAATAAGAAATTCAACTTGAAAGCTATGGCAAAACAAAGCAACATTACTGCAGTTGCCAATAAGTTTGAAGATGATCTTAATGAATTTGTCAGTGCCCTTAAAAGTGAAAACGGATATGATGGTGAAAACTATAATGATATCATGCACAAATCCAAATTGACAAGCAAAGGAAAGCAAATCAAAAAGGAATGGAAAAACTTCCAGAATTATTTGAAATCAAAGGATCTAACCGAAAAATATCCTCCAGAGTCCGATGAGGAAAATTCAGCACAAATAATCTATGCAGCATGCTTCGACATTGAAAAAGATGCATTGGATATAAGGGAAAACAACACTTCCTTAACAGATTTCATCGATAAGGACGGATATAAGCTATTGAACATAATATTCAATAATGCATTATTAAATGTAAACAAAAAAAGAAAAGGCACTGGCATATTTTACGGTGTAAACGATAAGTATACAATTCCTGGAGGAGGATAAAGCCTCCAATAATTTATTTTAATATTTTAAAATAATATGTTGATTATTGGGATTATCAAGATTATTTTTATATATTTAGAACAAATATTTAATATGATAGAACTCCATTCATATTATTTTCAGATTGTCCATTGGATAAATTGAAGCGGATGTTAAGGGAAATTCAAAGATATTACTTTCAGAAATTAGGAGTGTGAATAATGATTTATTTTAGAGGATGTACTGCAAGGTATGTACAGACTAGCATTAAGGATGCAACTGAGAAACTGCTGACTCTTGCTGGTGTTGACTATCATGTTTTAGAAGATGAAAAATGCTGTGGTTCAGTATTGTTTAGAATGGGCTTTATTGATGAAGCTAATGAGCAAATTATAAGGAATACTCAAGTTTTAAAAGATGAATTAATAGTAACATCTTGTCCGGGATGCTACAAGACACTAAAAACTGATTATGAAGGTTTGAATGTTATTCATATCTCACAGTTATTGGATAAGTTGATTAACGAAGGTAAACTTTCTATTTTAAAAACCGATTTGAATGTTACTTATCATGATTCATGTCATTTGGGTCGTCACATGGAAGTATTTGATGAGCCAAGAAATGTTATTGAAAGTGTAGCTAACTTAATTGAAATGGAATACAGTCGGGAAGATAGTATTTGTTGTGGTTCTGGTGGAGGTGTAAAGTCCGCTTATCCCGAACTTGCAGATGAAATGGCAGATGTACGAATCAAACAGGTTAAGGATACCGGATGCAAAACATTGATAACTGCTTGTCCTTTCTGCAAATTTAACCTCGAAAATGAGGGAATGGAAGTGCTTGACTTAACTGAATTTTTATTGGAATATGGTGGTATAAATGAAGAACAGTGAACTTGAAACCATGAGAACATCTTTTAGTAGGGCTAGAAGGGGATTCGTTTCAATTAAGGATTCTCCATCTACTCAAAGACTCATCAAAAAGGTTCAGGAAATTAAGAAGTATTCGATTGAAAACAATCGGGAATTGTATAATCAATGCTTGGAATCATTTAATCGTAATGGTATTGATTATTTCTTTGCTGAAACTTCAAAAGATGCCTTAGACATTATTGATGAATTGCTTGTGGAAGTTGGTGCAAGTGTTGTTGCAAAATCCAAATCTAATACCTTGGGTGAAATAGATTTTAAAAATCATCTACAAGATACTGACATTGAGGTTGTTGAAACTGATTTGGGGGACCGTATTTTACAGCTTAAAAAAATAGACAATGATCCGATTCATCCAACAGGCCCTGCTTCACATTTAAATGTTGGTGATATTGTAGATATTGTCAATGAGGCTCTTGATGAAAATGTTGCTCCCGAACCTCATGAAATCATGGAAGTTGTGAGAAGTGATGTGCTGAAACGCCTGGAAAACGCTAATGTAGGTATAAGTGGAACCAATGCAATAACTGCTGAAGAAGGTTCCATTATGATGGTGCATAATGAGGGCAATATTTCAATAGTTTCACTGCAGGACTTGCATATAATCGTAGCCGGAATTGATAAGATAGTACCTACTTTGGAAGATGCAATCTCTGTTGTAAAACTGGAAACACTCTTTGCAACAGGAAACTATGCGACATCCTATTTGAATGTGGTGTCTGGTCCGTCAAAAACTGCAGACATTGAAAAGAAACTGATTAAAAACATGTATGGTGCCGAAAGAGTTGTTGTAATATTTTTAGACAACGGAAGAAGTGAAGCAGTAAATGAATGTTTATTCTGCATAGGTTGTGGCAACTGCGTTGTTCACTGTCCTGTTTATAATAGAGTTGGATATGAATTCGGCTTTAAAAACTATGTTGGGGGACGAGGGGTTGCAATGTCAAGGTTCATTGAAGATGATGAGACTTGTTTTAATTCAGGATTGTTCATGTGCACTTTGTGTGGACGATGTACACTTAATTGTCCAGTATCAATTCCAATTAATGAAATACTTGAAGACATGAGGAATTTATCAGTGCGTAATGGATTTTATCCAAAGGAGAATAATGTGCTTAAGGAAAATATAAATAAAAGAAATTCCCCTTTTAGTTTTGAATGAAACTAAAGAAATAATGCATTTAAAAACTATAAATTAATAATCCACTCAGCATCGAAAAATTAAGATAAGTTAAAAACTTATCTTTTTTTCTAATTTTAAACCTGCAATTGACAGAATAATTGCAATAATACATGCAATAGCAGATATCAGACATACAATTTGGGATGATTCAACAATCAAAGCATAATTACTTGAAGTCAAATCCATAGACCCCATAATAAATCTAAACACCAATGTCAATAAACCAAAACTTAAAGTCTGACCAACGGATCTCATCGTAAGCTGAGAAGCACACGCATTTGCAGCAAATTTTTTATGAATGGAACTCATAATTGCATTTACATTCGGAGATGCGAAAAGACCCATTCCAATAGCCTGCAAGACCATTGCAATGATAATGATATATAATGGTGTGTTTTTTTCCATAAATGACAAAATAACAAATGCAAATACTGTAAGCACCATACCAATTGTAGCTATTTTTTGTGGATGATATTTGTCTGAAAGCTTGCCTGCATTAGGGGCAGTAATTGCCATTACTACAGGGCCTATCAACATTATTAGACCAGTAGTTTGAGGACTCAATCCTTTTACAATTTGGAAATGATAATTAAATGTAGTTACAAGAGCAACTACTGCCACATACATGAATAACCCTGAAAAATTATATAATGTAAATGGATGACTTTTAAACAATCTAACATTAAATGCAGGAGCTTTCTGTCGCAGTTCATAAAATCCAAATGCCGCAAGCAGTATTAAGCCGAGCAATACCAATATGATTGCCCTGCCATCGTATAATATTGTTATCCCATAAATAAACAGCAATATTCCAATCATGTATAATGCCATGCCTTTTACATCAAGCTTTTCATTTTCATTGGTTTTCCATTCTCCCTTAACTTTAGTTAACATTAATATCAGACCAATGGTGTTAAAGAATATTGTAATATAAAACAAAGATCTCCAACCAAAGTGCTGAACTAAAAATCCGCAAATAACTGGAGATGCTGAAATTCCTAAAAAAACACTGGAAGAAACAATTCCTAAAGCCCTTCCTCTCCTTTCCTCAGGTATTGCAAGAACAATTATTGCCATTTCAGCTACGCCTGCAATCGCAAGACCAAAACCCTGAAGAATCCTGGCTGAAAAAAACATTTCTGTTGAAAGGGATATGCAAGTGAGGATTATTCCAAACAATACAATGGCCTGTCCAACAAGTAAAGATTTTTTAAATCCATATTTACCAGTTATTTGGCTGGCAGGCAATGTAAAAATCGTTGTGACAAATACTAATACGGTGGGAATCCAGTTTTGCAAAACATTGTTCATTCCGAATTCTGAAGCAATTGCTGGACTTCCAATATTCACTCCAGTTGTGAGAAAAACTGTGAAAAATGATGTAATGAATGTAATAATAATAAAATGTTTTTCAAAGTTATCAGACATATGCTTAATTATTTAAGGCATATTATAAAAATTTTTAGAAACATCTGGAAATTTAGTGTATTTTTGCCAGTATGCTGCAAGTTAAAAATGAATTGAATAGGACTTAAAGAAACATACGGGTTTAATTAATCAATGAACTGATTAGTGAATAATTCTAAAAATTAATATCAATAAAAAAAGGTTTTAGAAAAAAAGTTAAGTGATGGTTATTTGAAATTAGGCCAGCTACTGGCGAACTCATAACCATCATCGTGTATACCTTGGTATTCTTGGGCTGCGGTTATTTCACATAAATTATAAAAAGTGAACCATGTAACTTTGTGTACTGCTATGTTATGTGCACGAGCTGTAATTTCTGCAATTTCCCACCATGTATGTGGGGCGCAATATGTGCATTACATACATATCTTAAGTTATGGTTAAGTTAATATGGGGGGTGTCCGAAATAAACTGTGGATTTGTGCAATATTGAATTATATATATTATTAACAATATAGTTATAGCCATGAAAGAATTTAGCAGCACTGATGAAAAGATTATCAAGGCCACATTCGGAATTCTTCAAAGGGAAGGCTTCACCAAGGCTACTACCAAAAAGATTGCTGCCGAAGCGGGCGTGAATGAAGTAACAATTTTTAGAAACTTTCAAAACAAGAACAATCTGGTTGAGATTACAAAAAATTATTATCTGCAGTTACTAATTAGCAAATTAGAGGAGATATTTGAATTTGGGGAAGATGAAGGAATCGAAGAATATCTCAAAATTTCTTTTTTCGGAATCTTAAGTCTTTCAGATGAAGATTTCAGCATAATCAGAGTAGCTATGGAAGAAGTTAGAGAAAATCCTGAGAATCAACTTCTAATATCTGAAATCACTGATGTAATATTGAACAAATTGGAAGAATTTTTCAAATTGAAAATGGAAAAAGGCATAATTAGGCAAGTCAATCCGAAAGCACTGGCGATAATGTGTTTCGGCATGCTGTTCCAGTCAGTCATATTGTGGAAGATATATAATAAGGATCTTGAGTTTGAAACAAACTATTATGCAGATGACCTGATAAATATAATGCTTGAAGGAATAAATCCATAATCAAATTTATTTTTAATATAATTCATTAACATTTACTTCCCGTAACTTAAAAACATCGTAGTGGCCGGCAATTCCAATTTTATAGTTTTCAATGTCAAACAGATTAAATTTTAAATTATTTTTGTCATTTTTAAGTCTGATTGCATCTTCAATCATTATTTCAAAACTGTCCAGTTGCAGATTCATCCCAAGACCAGTATATTTCATGAAGCTTTCCTTCAAAACCCAGTATTTGAAAAATTCTTCAGATTTGTTTTTTGCATTCATGATATTTTCATATTCGCTGTTGAAGAAGTAATGTTTGGCTATGTTTAAATCAATTGTAGGGTCAATATATTCAATATCAGCTCCAACTTCCCTATCGGATATTGCACACAAAACCATTTTGCCGGAATGGCTTAGATTAAAATGAATGTTTTCATGATTGGATATGTATGCCTTGCCGTATTTTTCAGTTTTAAAGATTGGATCTGTGATGTTTTCTTCTGACAATAATTTTTTCAAAAGCAGATAAGCTCCGGCACTTAGCTTTTTGTCCTTTTCAAATCTGTAAAAATTGATTTTTTCCTGACGATCTTTGGAAACCAAATCGTAAGCATTTTTCAAATCCAGGTTTTCCACATTGCAATATGCTAATTTAATCATGTTATCGTAAAATATAATAATGTCTCTCAACTTCATTCAAGGCATGTTCCATTAAATAGACTCTATTTGAAATAAGTTAAATAGTTAAGTGTTTACATATATTCAAATTTTAAATATGGTTTTTGGAGTTTAAAATAAATATTTGCTTTTTTAAATAGTTTATTTTCTTAAAATAATCATTATTTTTCTTTATTTTATTATTTTGGGATGCAAGTGAGTACTTACATTCGAAAAACTTTATATATGGTCTTTGATAGAGTTAGTAGTAAGTGTAGTGTCCTATTACACTAAAAATATGATTATTAGGAGATTTTGATTATGAATAAAATTATCTTATCTTTATTATGTTTATTGATAGTATCAATGGGTGTTGCCTGTGTGGCTGCAAGTGACAACACCACAATGACTCATGACTCTATACAAACAATAGATCAACAGCACATTCCTGTTGACACCAACATTACTGTTGAAAACGGCATCAACAATGACGCTGCAAACACAGCTGACAATGGCACTGTAAAAGCAATTGATGATGCAGTGACTGTTGACAACGATACTGTAAAAGTTGCTGACAACACTGCAAATGCACAACAAACAAACAACTCCACCCAACCACATTTAGACATTAAAGGACCAAAAATAATAAAAAATAATAATCTCAACATTAAAGGCCCAAAAGGCCCAATCAAATTGAAACCTATGACAGAATATGAAAGAACAGTATACCATTATTTTACAATTTTCATAAAACATCCTGAATGGGACTTGCACAGATGCGCTGAAGAGGTTTTCCGCACCTACAATCGTTGCAATTACTGGAAAGAAACATCAAAAATTATTGCCGAAGCACACAATCAAGCACTATTCCAATACCGCGGAAATGACATGGTAATCAAGAAAAATCTGAATGGTGATGAAGTCTACCAGTATGTAACTGAAGGCGCTAACAACTATTATTTTGGAAATATTGTGAATGAGAGATGGTCAAATCATGAAATAGTGTTCGATCAATACAGGTGGTAAAATAACCCCCTGTCCAAAAATTACAAGGACTAAATAATGATAAATAGGGTTCACGGCAGGTGGCCAAGATAGACAACCACCACCAACCCTTAACTTTTTTTCTAAAACCTTTTTTTACTATATTTGAGCAAATTCTTTGAAAAATTATTGAGAAAACATTAGTTAACTATTTCATATTTTATGTTTCCTGTTGTAAAAGAAATAATGTATTATGGGGCTTTTGTAAAATGTTTTTCAAGTTAATTTAAAATATTCCTGTTCAACGTTTATGCCAATTTTATCAGATATTGGCACAAGACTATTTTAGCCAATGCAATTGTTAATTCAATCCTCTTTGATTTTTAGGTACAATAAGGTCATATCATCGAACTGCTCTGCCTCTTGTGTAAAACCATGAATATCATTTAATAATGGCCATATTGGATCATTATCACTTTTAAATTCATTAAAGAAGTTTAAAAGTCGGTCTTCTCCATACATTTCATTGTTGTTATTATTTGCATCGGTTATTCCATCGGTATATACTACCAGTTCGTTTGTTAATGTTATTTCTTCGTTTGCATATTCAAAGTCTTCCATTATTCCCAGAACAATACCAGAGTCAATATCCAAATATCTGAATTTGTCATTTTCTTTTATTAATGGTGGGTTGTGTCCTGCATTTGAAAAGGTTATTTTGCCAGTTGTCTTATTGTAGACTCCAAGCCATAATGTAATAAACATTGTTTCGGAGTTGTTTTCACATAACTGATTATTCAGTAAATATAATACTTTTGAAGGGTTCACTTCACTTTTAATCAACTGTTTTATCAGGACTTGAGTAATCATTGCAAGAATCGCTGCAGGAACACCTTTGCCTGATGCATCACCGATTACAATAGCCAAATTATCCTCATCTAATTGATAATAATCGAAAAAGTCCCCTCCAACTTCTTTTGCAGGTTTTGAATATCCGTTAACTACATAATTATCATTTTCAATAGCTTCAGTTGGTAAGTTTGCAGCCTGAATTCTTGTTGCAATGTCAAGTTCGGCTTTGATTCGCTCCTTTTCACCTTCAATTTCATGAATATTTTCAATGTAGGTATTGTTAAAGTTAATCAAATCAGTATATGAACGGGCCAATGTTCCTATTTCGCTTTCTTCATTAACATATTTTGAATAGATATTGACTAATCCTTCAGATTCAATCTTTTCATTTTCATGTATGAAATCCTCAATTTTTGCAAATGACAAGATAGGTTCAATAACCTTGATTTCAATATATTTCAGAACACCTAATGAAGGTATGAAGAAAATAAGCAGTAACATATCTACTAATATCATCATTGAAATCATGACTTCATTTGCACTTATTGGAAGGAGATTATCAACAGCTGTAATTAATATATGATCATAAGACATTAAGATTCCAATAATTATGAGGAACAATATTGTTAAATGGAAAATGTTCATTATTACTTCGGGGATGGATTTCGAGTTTCTAACCACTATATCTGAGGTAATTGGTTTTGTCAAATAGGCAAATAGGATTAAAGAAATAATTATTAACTCAAAAACAACAATGTAACTATTTAAAACTATGCTGGAATCAATTATTAATGTTAATGCCAATGATATGAGCAATAAGATTCCCAATATTCTGTATAATTTTTCGTCTGTCTTTTTTGGGGATGCTTTTGGAATGTGTATAAAGTTAATTTTGTTTGAAAGCCATATTCCTATTATTCCAAAAACAAATGATGAATTGATGAAGTTAAAGAAGTATCTAATTTCAATAAGAGAAGTTATAGGGATAGTGTCGGGATAAAATATATAAAATAGCTTTCCATTCAGCACTGAAAATAAAAGTGCACAAATAAGTGTTATTCCTATAAATAAAAGAATATTATAAGTGTTGTTTAATTTTGGTTTGGTTATTTCTGGCCTGTTCTTATAATTGCCATACCATAATTTATATGCAAGATATGATATTCCAAAACCTATAATCTCTGACAAAACGGAAATTGCTAGACTGTATCCCCTTACCATGTCACATAAAAAAGTTCCGATGGCAGATCCCAGTGCACCATATGATCCAAACAGCAGCCCTGAGATTAACAGTATTCCAACATGAGGGCTCAACCCTTCTCCGAAATTTTGCCCACCATTTAAATAGAAAATTCCTAAATTGAATATTATCATTAATATAAAAGGAATTCCAATTTGCTTCACTCTATCATTCATTGTTCCACTTTTTTAATAATTTTCAAGTGATTTTCACCATTGGTGTAATGGTAATACAGCTCATCAGACATTTCTTTAGTTAAAAAAATCCCCAACCCCCCAATTTGAGCTTCATCAATTGTTTCAGGATCTTTGGGGTCTTCCTTTAAAAGGGGATTAAATTCAAAACCATTGTCAATAAATTCCAATGTCAATATCGGTTTGTTATATTCAACATTGACTGTTATGAAATCCGTTTTTGAGTAGTTGACGATGTTGACGAATATCTCTTCAACAATTAAATTTACTTGAAGGTCTTCTTTTGGAAGTTTGTCTAAAATAAACTCGTTTAATACGTATAATTCAGTTAGTTCAGGTTTTAGAGTTATTGAATTCATTCTATCTTCAGGATTTTATCAAAACCGGACATTCTGAAAATTTCATTAATTGCATCATTAACATTTTTGATAACGAATGGAATGCCCTCTGATTTTAATTTCTTTTGTGTTGCAATTAGAACTCTAAGTCCCGCACTTGAAATGTATTCCAAATCAGCAAAGTCTAAAGTCAATGAATCAAAATTGCCTAATTCTTCATTAATCTCTTTATCAAGATCTTGTGATGTGATAGTGTCAATGCGACCTTCAACTGATAATGTCAATTCTTTTTCATTGTAATTTTTAACAATATTCATGATAATCACTAATTTTTATTTTGTTTATATTAATTTTAAATATTTTGTTAATGATATTCTTTTTGATAATAAGCAATAAATATTCTAAATAATATAATATATTTATTATAGATATTAGGAGATTTTTCAATGGATACAATGAATTCATTAAAAGGAGAAAATTTAAAAAAGGATGTTGAAACACTTTTCAAAAAGCAAATTTTTGAAATTGATGAAGAAACCTTCATCACTCCCGATTTAAATGGAGGTGAATTTGAAGGTTCAATGCATAGAATTTCTTTATTTATCGATTGTGAAGATATAAATAAACTTTGTATGGATTTAAAAATCAGTCCAGATAATTTATTTTTAGCCATTTCCAGTTTTGTACTGTCAAAATTTGTTTATAATAAAAACTTGATTTTTTCAAATAGTGGAATATTTGAAGGTAATTCATTTGAGGAATATCCATTAATCTTAAATTTAAACACTGACCTAAATGTTAAATCTTTTTTAAGTCAAATCAATGAGGTGTGGTTAAATTCTTTAAGTCACCATGAATTATTGTTAAAAATTGTAAATGAATTCGGATTCAATCCTAAATTTTTATATCAGTTCAATAATCAAAATACTCCTAAAAATAGTTATAATCTAATTTTAAATGTCATGGAAAATCCTAATGATTTTGAGTTAATTTGTAAATTTAACGATGCATTATATTCTCCAGAATTAATTAATACTTTTTTAAATAGCATTTCAATTGTTTTAAATAAAATGGTTAATTTATTAAATGAGGATTTTGAAAATACTCTCCTTAAGGACATTTCTATACTTAATCGTGATGTTGCAAATGTTGATGATTTGGAATTCATTGAAATTGAAGAATTGAGGGTCAATAAGATTTTTGAAAAACAGGTTGAACTGCATGGTAATGAAATTATCTTAACTGCCAGTGACGGTAGTTACACTTATAATGAGTTAAACGAGAAAGCCAATCGTATTGCCAATGCTTTAATTAAACGAGGAGTTGGTGTAGAGGATAAGGTCATGATTGTCTTGAAACGTGACAGCAGTGTTTTTGCTTCAATTTTTGGAATTTTAAAAGCCGGGGCATGTTTCATTCCAATCGATTCCGACTATCCTAGTGACCGTATCGAGCATGTCCTAACAGACAGTGAATCAAAATTCATCATTGTTGATGATATTGTGGATACTAAAAATATTGATTTGTCGTTTTACTCTGATAGGCTATTGCAGTTTGATGAGTTGCTTGAAGAAGAAAACACTTCCAATCCTAATGTTGATGTGTCTCCTGAGAATTTGGCGTATATCATTTATACTTCAGGTTCAACAGGACTTCCAAAAGGGGTGATGATAGAGCACAGAAACCTCGCAAATTTTGCATATCCTCATCAGGATAATTTCTACACTTATGAATTGGTTAAAAACCTTGAAAAAGAGAATTATAAAGTTTTATCCACCACTACAATCGCTTTTGATGTGTTCCAGCAGGAGATAATGGGATCACTTTTAAATGCCATTCCAGTGGTCTTTGCTGATGATAGCGAATACAAAAATCCTATTGAGATGATGGATTTGATTAAAAGGACAGGGGCTAATGTTTATGTTGCCACTCCATCACGTCTGCTGCAATATCTGGAGATTGAAACTATGCATAAGGTAATGTATGGTTTTAAAGCATACCTAATTGCAGGAGAAGCATTCCCTCCTAGACTATATGACCTACTTTCCAAAAACTCTAACGGAAAAATATATGATTTGTATGGGCCAACTGAGGCAACAGTTTATTGTAACGGCCGTTTGCTTGATAGTTCAGATATTAACGTTGGAAAACCGTTGCTTAATGTTTATGAAGAAGTTATGGATGAAGACTTCAATCCTCTGCCTCCAAACGTAATTGGAGAATTATGCATTGCCGGAAAAGGGGTCTCAAGAGCATACCTGAACAATCCCGAAAAGAATGCAGAAGCTTACCGTGAAATCAATGGACTCAGATTCTACAGAACCGGAGACTTTGCCAAAGTTACCGAAGATGGAGAATACATAATATTTGGAAGAATGGACAATCAAATTAAACTCAGAGGATTAAGAATTGAAATAGGTGAAGTTGAATCTACCATTAAAGAATTTGAAGGTATTAAATCCATTGTGGTTGCTTTAAAAAATATTAAAGGCACAGATTATTTGTGCGCATACTATACAGTTTATGATGAATTTAAAAAGCAGGGAGAGGATTATTCTATTGATATCGGTGCTTTAAAAGAACATTTAAATTCAAAATTAACCTATTATATGGTTCCTGCAGTTTATATGGAATTGGATGAGATTCCGCAAACCGCAAATGGCAAAACCGATATCAGAAGTCTTCCGGAACCGGTATTGATTACAGAAAATGTAATGCCTGAAAATGACACTGAAGAGAAACTGTTTGATATGATATCACAATCCATTAACATTGATGGTTTTGGCGTTACCGATGATTTGTATGCTTTAGGATTCACTTCATTGTCATTAATGAAATTTAATGTTGATATCTATGAATCATTCAATGTTAATTTGGATATACATGAATTAATGGATTCTCCTACAATAAGACAGATTGCCAATAAAATTGACAAGGGGGAATCTGGGGATGATTTGGATGAATTAATAAAATCTTCAGGCGAAACTACTTTTTATCCTTTAATGGATAATCAATTGGGAGTGTATTATGAATGCGCTCAAAGTACTGAAGCGCAGTATAATCTTCCGTCTGTTGTAAGATTCGACGCAAACATCAATCCAAATAAACTTAGAGAATCAATTATTAAAACAATTGATGAATATTCTTATCTTAAAACAAGAATAGTTCTTCATCACGGTCAATTAATGCATAAACGTGATGATTCAATAGCAATTGATGAAATCCCTATCGTTGAAATAAACGATATTTCAGATAAGGAAATAGAAAAAGAAAATGTTAAAAGATTTGAATTATTGGATAATCAGTTGTTTAGGGCTAAAATCTATAAGACCCCTAGTGAAACGATTCTATTTTTTGATATTCATCATATAATTTCTGATGGGGAATCTATAGACTTATTATTCAATAATTTTGCCAAGGCATATAATGGTGAAGAAATCCAAAAAGAGGGTTTTGATGGTTATATCTGTTCTTTAATTGAAAAAGAGGCTAAAAACAGTGAGAAGTATGTTGCAAGTGAAAAATATTTCCATAATCAATTGACAAAAGAAGTCGATTCAACCATACTGACTCCCGATTTGAATGGTGATGAAGAAGAAGGCAAATTGGAATCCATTTCCAAAAGCATTGATTCGCAATTGATAAATAAATTCTGCGCGGATAATAGAATTTCGCCAAACATATTATTCATGGCCAGTACAATATTAACATTAAATAAGTACACATTTAATGATAAAACGTTATTAACAACCATTTTCAATGGAAGGTTAAATTCTAATTATTATAATACCCAATCATTTTTAGTTAAAACATTCCCTATAGTTTCAATCAATGAAGACAGAAATATTACAGTTAGACAATTATTTAATCAAATTGATGAACTATGGAAAAACGGAGTTAAACATAGTAATTATCCTTATATTAAAATCGCTGAAGAATTTGATCTGAAACCTGAATTCATGTACACCTATAACAATCTTGAAAATGAAAAGATTGAACTGGATAATAAAGTGTATAAGATTAAAAGTTTGAATTCCCTCGAAACTAACTATAAAATAACATTCGATGTTAATGAAAATGAGAAATGTGTGGAATTAGTTATTTTATACAATAACGGATTATATAGTGAAAATTATATTAAAACATTTTTGGATAGTGTTTTATCCACAGTAAATCAATTTATCAATCAAAATATCGAACAATTGAAGATTAATGAAATAGAATTGGATACACGTGAAGAAATACCCACTTTCACCCCAGTTGAAAATCCAATTTTACATAAACGCTTTGAAAAACATGCCAATGAAAATCCTGACCGCATTGCTCTTGTTGCAACTGATGCCACCTTAACTTATGGTCAATTAAATCAGAAAGCAAATATTATTGCTAACGCTTTAATTGAAAGAAATGTTGAGCCAAAAAGCAATGTTTTAGTCATGCTTTCAAGAGACAGTAATTTAATTGCATCTATTTTAGGCATTCTTAAGGCTGGCTGTGCATTCATTCCTATTGACCCCGAATATCCTGATGAGAGAATTAATTATATTTATGAAAATAGTCAGGCAGACTATATTATTTCCAATAGGTCCGGAGAAAACTTTTTAGATATTGGTGAGCTACTTGAAGGTGGAAATGCGGAAAACCCTAATGTTAATGTTGAAGCTGATGACTTGGCTTATATGATTTACACTTCCGGATCTACCGGCAATCCTAAAGGTGTAATGATTTCACATGAAAACATTTGTAATCAGGCTCAAAACCCTAAATCCACATATGATAGTTTGCTTTGTGTTACTACCATTTCATTTGACGTATCTGTCGATGATATACTAACTTCTCTTTCAAATGGATTGAAATTAATTCTGGCTGATGATACTCAAGTTAAAAACATTCCGGAACTTATCAAATTAATCGATGAGAATAAACCGGAAGTTTTGGAAATCACTCCTTCAAGATTTGCCTCATATCTCGAGGTAAACGAGTTTTGCAATGCAATTTCCTGTTTAAAATGCCTTTTCCTTGGTGGAGAGCAATTCTCCGCTAAAGTATTTGAAGATTTAAGAAAATACAGTGACGCGATTGTCTATAACAGTTACGGCCCAACGGAAACCACAATCACTTCCAATAACAAGGAAGTCATTGATGTAAATGACTTGACGGTCGGGCTTCCTTTAACCAATTACATTACAGATGTTCGCGATATTGATGGTAAATTAGTCCCTAAAGGTGTAATGGGAGAATTGTATATTGGAGGTACGGGCGTAGGTAAAGGATACTACAACATGCCTGAAAAAACCAAGGAAGTGTTTTTATCTATCGATGGCATTCCTTACTATAGGAGTGGAGATTATGCCATTGAGCGTCCAAATGGTGAAATTGACATCAAGGGAAGAATCGACAATCAGATTAAACTAAGAGGATTAAGAATTGAAATTGGTGAAATTGAATCCAATATAGGTAAATATCCAAATATCAAACAAGCTATTGTAGTGATTAAGGAAATTAACAACAATGACCATTTATGCGCTTATTATACTGCCGAAGAGGTAATTGATAGTGACGATTTAAAAGAGTTTTTAAAAAATCGTCTCACTCGTTACATGATTCCAACAGTATTTATGCAATTGGATGAGATTCCAAAAACACCAAACGGTAAAACTGATGTTAAGAATTTGCCCGAACCTATTTTAATAACAGAATGGGTGTTGCCAAAAAATAATGTTCAGAAAAAATTGTATGAAATATGTAGTGAAATTTTAGATTTCAAGGACTTTGGTATCACCGATAGTTTGTTTAGCTTAGGTTTTTCATCATTATCTTTAATGAAACTTTCACATGAAATATACTCCAATTTCAACACTTCATTATCTTTCAAATCATTGATGGATGCAGAAAATATTTGTGATTTGGAAAATCTGCTTAATGATGCAGATAATATTGAAAAAATCAATTTTGAAAAACAGGAATATTATCCGTTAAGCCATAATCAGTTAAATGTTTACATTGAATCCGTTAAAAATCCTGAAAAGTTAGTTTATAATATGGTTAATGTTATTGAAATGGGCAGTGATATTAATCCTGAAAGATTAAAGGAATCTTTAATTAAAGTCCTTAATCACCATAGCTATTTAAAAAGCATTATTACACAAAAAGATGGTGAAGTATTAATCAAACGTCAGGATGATGCGGAAGTGGATGTTGATATTATAAATAAGGAATGCAGCAAAAAACTTCAAGAAAAATTCGCCAGACCATTTGAGTTACATGATTCTCCACTGTATAGGGCGGAGATATATAATTATGATAATCAAACCACATTGCTTTTGGATGTTCATCACATTATATTTGATGGAATATCATTCAACATATTCATTAGGAATTTAATTAATGCATATCAGGGCAATGAGTTATTAGAAGAGGAATACACTGGTTTTGAGTATATTCTTGATGGTTACAGGCAAATGGAATTGGATTCTTACAAGGAATCCGAGGAATTCTTCAATTCTAAAATTGCTGAAATTGACATTAGTACGGATATCAGTCCGAATATAAGCAAACCTATTGAAAATGCCAGAATGGGCGAACATATCAATCCGATGAGTAAGGAATCCATTGATAAATATTGTAAGGAATATAATATCACTCCAAATAATTTGTTCTTGGCAGCAACTCTTTTGACATTGAGCAAATACACATATACAAAAGACATGTTAATTGCAACCATTTCAAGCGGAAGATTAAATCCAAATTATGAAAATACTCTTGCAATGATTGTTAAATCATTACCTCTCATTCATAAGATTGATACATCTCAAAGTGTTGGTGAATATTTCGAATCTATCCAAAATACCTTAACACAAACAATCAATCATGAAAATTATCCTTATACCAAATTATTTGAAAAATACAATATCAATCCGAATATTTACTATGCATATCAGGTGGGCGTCAATGAATATGACCAAATAATTAATGATGAAGGCAAAGTAAATTCTTTAATAATTAATGATATATCACTTGATTTGCCAAAATTCAATTTAAGTATTTATATTGAAGAAAATAGGGATGACTATCTGATATTTTTAAGATATAATGATGCACTTTATTCTTCTGAATTCATTGCAGAATTGACTGACAATATTGAATTAATGGTTAAAAAATTACAAGAAGATATCACATCACCAATTGATACCATATCATTGTTGCCGGGCGAAAAAGAAGAAGAATTGCGCGGAATTCATAATTCCTTTGAAAATATTGAAATCAATACCAATCTGAAAGAATTATTTGAAGCGGCCGTTGAAGAATTTGATGATGAAATTGCTTTGATTGACCATGGTCAGACATTAACATATAAACAGTTAAACACTCAGGCAAATAAAATTGCAAATAGTTTAGTTGATTTGGGAATTGTTCCTGGAGACCATATCATTTTAAAACTTGAAAGATCATCCAAATTAATAGCTGCCATTTATGCAGTTATAAAAACAGGCGCCTCCTTCACTATTGTCTCAACTGAACAACCTGAAGAGCAAACAGAATTTATCAGGCAGGATACTAATGCAAAAATTATAATCCAATCAAATATCGATGAATTATTGGGCAATGAGAATGGAGATAATTTGGATGTTGACATTAAATCGGATGATTTGGCATGCATTGTTTATACATCAGGCTCAACTGGAAAACCAAAAGGAGTGACAATTACACATAAAGGTTTAATAAACTATATAAACCCTAGAAAGGACAATATTGCTATACATGCTATACAAAATGATGTTTCCAACATGTTGTCATTAACTACAACCACATTTATTGCATTTTTAAGAGAAGCATTAGCAACAATCATCAACGGTACAAAAATAACATTAACCAGTGATGAAGAGTCTAAGAACTTATCCAAACTCATAAGGTTAATTAAAGAATCAGAAGTGGATGGTTTATCTTTAACTCCATCAAGAATTCAGGAATACATGAAGGTTGTCGAATTTAAAGACCTGCTGAACCAATTCAAGGTCATAATCATTGGTGGAGAGAAATTCATACCTTCCGTTTATGATGATTTGACTGAATGCAGCAGGGCAAAAATATTCAATTCCTATGGATCTTCTGAAAATACAATAGCAACACATCAAAAATTGATTGACAGTGAAGAGATAACCGAAGGAACTCCAATTCCTAACAACATTGATTTAATAATAGATATTGATGGAAATCCTCTGCCTAACAACATCACTGGTGAAATCTGTACTGCAGGGGTTCAAACTACTCCAGGATATTTAAACAGGGAGGACTTAAACGAATCGGAGTTTATTACAGTTAATAATTTGAAGTTTTATAAGACTGGTGATTTAGCTTATAAAAACTCCAATGATGAATTAGTGATAATTGGAAGAAAAGATAAACAAATTAAACTCAGAGGCCAAAGAATCGAGCCTGGCGAAATTGAATCAGCAATTTCCAAATATTCCGGTATTGAAAGTGTGGTTGTGACTGTAAAGCAAATCAATAATCAGGATAACCTATGCGCTTATTACACCAGTCGTGATGAAATCAATGTTGAGGAATTAAAAGAGTATCTTTCAACTAAATTAATGAGATATATGATTCCTACATCATTCACACAACTTGATTCAATGCCTAAAACACCGAATGGTAAGATAGATACAAAAAATTTACCTCTTCCAAAAATAAGTACTCAACGCATTGGTCCTGAAAATGAACTTGAAGAAAGTATCTTTAAAATTTGTGCCGGAATTGTAGGTTTTGATGATTTTGGAGTTACTGATAATCTTTATGGAATAGGTTTCACATCATTAACCATCATGGGATTGAGTACTGAGATTTACAACACTCTTGGTAATGAAATCAATGTTACCAGTATCCTTCAAAAACCGACTATCCGAAATATTGTTGAAAATATCGAGATCAATGAAGGATATGCGGATGTTTTGGATGAATCTGATGAAAATGAATCTAAATATTATGAACTAACACCAAATCAGATGGGAATTTACTTTGACTGTGTCAAAGACTTTGAAAAAGTAAATTATAATCTCCCAAAATACATTGACTTTGGCAGTGGTTTTGATGAAAACAGGCTTAAATCAGCTATTATAAAAGTAATTAATTATCATCCATATCTAAAAACAAGGATTGTTATGCAAGACGGTGTTGTATATCAGGAGCGAAGAGATGATTTCATTATCGATGATTTAATTGAAATTGTTGAATTGGACGGTATTGATGATGAATTTAAAGAGGAATTCATCAAGCCATTTGATTTGGCACGGGGTCCATTATTTAGATTTAAGATTATCAAAATTAAAGATAATGTATCTCTTCTTTGTGATTTCCACCATATCATAGTGGACGGAACTTCCTTGAATATTTTATTCAGACAAATATCTTCGGTTTATGATAATCCTGATTTGGAATTTGACAAAAATGAATTAGAACCTCTTAACGGTTTCGAATATTCTCAAAAAGAGGTCAATATTCAAAAATCCAGACATTATAAAGAATCAGAAATGTTCTTTTTTAATAAAATTAAAGATTATGATGAAGGCAGCCTAATTTCTCCTGATTTAACAGGTATTGAAGAGGATGGTCAGGCATCTGAAGAATCTAAGGTTATTGATAAAGAAATGGTGGATAAATTCTGTAATGAGTCATCGATTACACCGAATAATCTGTTCTTATCTATTTCAAGTTTTTTATTGTCAAAATTTGTAAATAACAGAAACCTGCTATTTGCATCAATCACCAATGGAAGATTTTCTCCAGATGAGCAAAATACATTGGCTATGATGGTTAAAACTTTACCTGTATCCTTGAAATTAGATAGCGATTTAAGTTTTAAAGAGTATTTCGAATATATTAATAAAGAATGGGTAACTACTTTGTCTCATTCTTCATATCCATTAACTGAAGTTGTAAATAGATATGGAATCATTCCTGAATTTGTATTTGCTTTCCATGGTGACATTATTGAAGAGATTGAGATTGGTGGAAAAGTTGTTGAACGTGAAAGCTTGGAATATGATAGCTTGCAATTCAAGTTGGGTTTGAATGTAGCTGAAATTAATGGCAAATATGACCTGAGTTGCCAGTATAATGATGCACTGTACTCTCCTCAGTTGATAAATACATTTTTAGATAGCATAATCATAGTTCTAAATAAATTAATTGGTTATGGTTCTGAAGAATTGGCAAATGTTTTCTTAAAGGACGTATCAATTATGGAAAGAGATGTTCCAAGTCTTGATGATTTGGAATTCATTGAAATTGAAGAATTGAGGGTCAATAAGATTTTTGAAAAACAGGTTGAATTGAATGGAGACAAGGTTATTTTAACTGCATCTGATGGTCAATTCACTTTCAATGAGTTAAATGAGAAAGCTAATCGTATTGCTAATGCTTTAATTAAAAGGGGTGTTGGTGTTGAGGATAAGGTCATGATTGTCCTGAAGCGTGACAGCAGTGTTTTTGCTTCTATTTTTGGAATTTTAAAAGCTGGTGCATGTTTCATTCCAATCGATTCTGATTATCCTAGTGACCGTATTGAGCATGTTTTAACAGACAGTGAATCCAAATACATTATTGTTGATGATATTGTGGATACTAAAAATATTGATTTGTCATCTTACTCTGATAGGCTATTGCAGTTTGATGAACTGCTTGAGGAAGAAAATGCCTCCAACCCGACTGTTGATGTATCTCCTGAGAATTTGGCATATATCATTTATACTTCCGGTTCAACAGGCCTTCCAAAAGGAGTGATGATTGAGCATAGAAACATCGCAAATCTCGTATATCCTCATCCGGATAATTTCTACACTTATGAATTGGTCAGAAATCTTAAAAAAGAGAATTATAAAGTTTTATCCACTACCACTATTGCTTTTGATGTATTTGAACAGGAGATAATGGGATCAATTTTAAATGCCATTCCAGTAGTTTTTGCTGATGATATTGAATACAAGGATCCTATTGGGATGATGGATTTAATTAAAAGGACTGGAGCGAATGTTTATGTTGCTACTCCATCACGTCTGCTGCAATATCTAGAAATTGAAGCTATGCAGGAGGTAATGTACGGTTTTAAAGCATACCTGATTGCAGGTGAGGCATTCCCTCCTAGATTATATGATTTGCTTTCCAAAAACTCTAACGGTAAAGTATATAATTTGTATGGGCCAACTGAAGCAACAGTTTACTGTAACGGTCGTTTACTTGACAGTTCGGAGATTAATGTTGGAAAACCATTGCTTAATGTTTATGAAGAAGTTATGGATGAAGATTTCAATCCGTTGCCTCCAAATGTAATTGGAGAGTTATGCATTGCAGGAAAAGGAGTTTCAAGAGCATACTTAAACAATCCGGAAAAGAATGCAGAAGCTTACAGGGAAATCAATGGGCTCAGATTCTATAGGACAGGGGACTTCGCCAAAGTCACTGATGATGGGGAATACGTAATTTTCGGAAGAATGGACAATCAAATCAAACTCAGAGGATTAAGAATTGAAATTGGTGAGGTTGAATCTGCCATTAAAGAATTCGAGGGTATTGAATCTCTTGCGGTTGTTGTCAAAAATATTAAAGGAAATGACCATTTGTGTGCATACTTCACTGTTTATGATGAATTTAAAACTGATGATGAAGGTTATTCTATTGATATTGATGCTTTAAGAGAACATTTAAATTCAAAATTAACTTACTATATGGTTCCTACAGTCTATATGGAATTGGATGAAATGCCGCAAACATTAAATGGTAAAACTGATTTGAGGAATTTGCCTGAGCCGGTTTTAATTACACAATATGTTGCACCTGAAAATGATATTGAAGCCTTCTTTGCAGATACCTTTGCAGACATACTGTCTATTGATAATGTTGGGGCAACAGATAATTTCTTTGATATGGGCGGAACATCACTGCTTGTAACCAAGATAACGCTAGCGGCTTTAAATAGGAAATATAATATTAGTTATGGTGATGTATTTGCAAATCCAACTCCTCGAAAACTTGCAGAATTTATATTGGAAGATGAAGATTCCGATGTTTCACTTAGCGAAGAGTTTGATTATGATTATTCACAAATTAATGAGTTATTGAAGAGAAATACTTTGGAGAATTTCATAAGTTCTGAAATTGATGATGATTTGGGAGATATTTTATTGACTGGAGCCACTGGATTTTTAGGAATCCATGTTTTGCGCGAATTATTGGAAAATAATGAGGGCAACATCTATTGCTTAATCAGATCAAGAGGTAATTTATCTGCTGAGGATAGATTAAAATCTTTATTATTCTATTACTTCTCAAATAATTATGAAGAATTGTTCAATATTAGATTGCATGTTGTTGAAGGGGATATAACAAGTTATGCTGATTTTGAAAAATTAATTCCGTACAATATCGACACGATATTTAATTGTGCAGCCAACGTTAAACATTTCTCTTCCGGCACAGATATTGAAGATATTAATTTTGGAGGAGTTTTAAACGGTTTAAAATTCGCAATATTGAAAAATTCAAAATTTGTACAGATTTCAACATATAGTGTTGCTGGTGAAAGCATAAACAATTTCCCTCCTGAAGATTACATGTTCTCTGAAAGGGATTTATTCATTGGACAGGGTATTGATAATCAATACCTCAGAAGTAAATTTTTAGCAGAAAGAGCTGTTTTGGAAGCGGCTGTTGAAAATGATTTGTCGGTTAAAATCATGAGAGTGGGAAACCTAATGGCTAGAAGTGATGATGGGGAATTCCAAATTAATTTCATTTCAAATGGGTTTATCAATAGGCTTAAAGCTTTCGTTACTATTGGTAAAATACCATATTCTATGTTGAGTGATGCAGATGAATTAAGCCCAATTGATGTAACTGCCAAATCAATTGTGGAGTTATCAAAAACACCTAAAGAATGTGTTGTTTTCCATCCATATCAACATCACACAATTTGCTTTGGAGATATATTGGATATTATCAAACCATTGGGGCTTAAAATTGATGCTGTTGAAGAAGAAGTGTATGAAGATTATCTAAATCATGCTTTAAATGATATGGACAAACAGGAAGGGGTGTCAGGTTTAATCACTTCCATTGGATCAGGTAAATTTAAAAAGATTTGGCTTGATACGGAAAATGAGTATACTGTCCAGGTATTGTATAGGTTGGGAGTTAAATGGCCAATTATATCAGAAGAGTATATTTATAAATTTATTGAGTATTTGAATGATTTGGCTTTCTTTGATTGATTGTAGGTGTATTTAAGATGATGTATGAAAGAAGATATGATTTATTAAAAAGTAAATTTAATGAGTTTTTATTGCCCACATTACTTACCGCAATGGCAAATAATATCTGCATATTTTCGGATGCGTTAATTGTAAGTTTTTTAGTGGGTTCTTTTAATTTGGCCGCTATTCAAGTTGTTGTTCCTGTTGTAACATTTGTAAATTTAATTTATTGGGCTATTGGAATGGGCGGTAGTGTTTTAATGTCTTCAGCGAAGGCAGAATATGATGACTTTAAAAGCAATGCATATTTCACGGTTTCAATAATTAGCCTAATAATATTTGGAATTGTTTTTGCAGCTTTAGGATTAATATTTATTGATCCTATTTCCGGATTTTTATGCACAGCCACTGTAGGGGGCGGTGAACAATTATATCCGCTTGTAAAAGATTATCTTGCCATGACATTGCTTGGAATTCCATTCATGTGTTATATGATGAGTATGTCTTATTTTACTCGTGCTGATGGAATGCCTAAAATGGCTTTAATTGCGGTTATAATAACTAATTTGGTAAATATTGCTATGGATTTTATTTATATCCAATATTTAGGCATGGGAATTGGTGGTGCGGCTCTTGCTACTGTAACTGGTGATATTGCAGCATCAGTGTTTATTTCATATTATTTCTTGAGCGGCAAACGTACTCTTAAATTATTGTCAATTTCAAAAATCAAATTTAATCAATTCACTTCATACTTAAAGGATATTTTTGCTTCAGGTTTTCCACCTGCTTCAATACAACTTTTCATAACATTAAAATTGTTTATAATCAACTATCTAATTCAAATAGTAATTGGAGGAGTAGGTCTTGTTGCATTTAGTGTTTGTGATAATGTTTCCTTTTTGATTTATATGTTTGCGATTGGAATAAGTCAGACAATGGCTCCAATCGTAACTGTTTATTATCAGGAAGAAGATTATGTTGCAGTTAAATACACTATAAAACGGGCTATCAAACTTGCCTTAATTTCCAGCGCTATTCTGATGGCAATATTCATTATTTATCCTCAAGCTTTATTATTCCTATTCAGCATTAAAAATCCGTCACAGATTCCCGTTGTAACTGAAGCAATCAGGTTATATTCATTAAGTTTCATGGGTCTTGTCTTATGCTTTGTGATGACTTATTATGCAGAATCCATTAAAAGGGATAAGTATTCATTCATGATTTCTATTATTGAAGGTTTCATTGTCCCTGTTGGAGTTGCACTATTGCTCATTCCTTTAATGGGGTCAAATGGTATTTGGATTGCATTTCTGATTGCGGAGATTGTGGCAATAATATTCATGTTCATTTACTCAAAGTATATTGAAAGAAAAAGCAATGGGGAATATTCAGGTTTCTTTTTGCTTAAAGAGCAGGATAAAGAAAACATGCTTGATTTATCAGTAAATGGGGATTTAAAAGAAATTACAGATTTGGCCAAACAGGTTCAGGACTATCTTAGATCATTGAGTGTGTCTGATTTAACTTCAACTAGGGTATCGTTGGCCATTGAAGAAATGCTTGTAAATATCGTTAACACTAATGATGATGTGGGAATGATGGATGTTTTAATTAAAATTCAAAGTGAGCATATTTTAATTTCCATTAAAGATCAGGGTGTTGAATTCAACCCTACCATTCAAAGAGATGGTCATGAATTTGATAATATCAATGTATTAAAGGATATTTCCGATAAAATCGATTATGCAAGGGTATTGGGATTGAACAGCACTGTAATTACAATTAAAAAGTAGAATTGGCATGACAAGAAAAAAATCATTTATCGCAAGAATGGAAGAATCCCTTTTAATGCTAACTAAACTCAAATTCATGGATTCAAAGGAGAATGCATACAATTTTCTAAATGATAAATTGAATAGTCCTGACAAACCCGTGAAAAGCGTCTTCAAAAGCATGGACTTTAATGGAATGCAGGTTTTCACATTCGGCAATGAAAATGCAAAAAATACGATTTTGTACATACATGGCGGAGCTTACGTTCTTGAAATGAATCATCAGCATTTGCTGTATTGCTTTTTGCTTTCAAGAAAACTGGATGCTTATGTATTAGCACCAGTTTATCCGCTCGCTCCTAAGCATAAAGCAAATGAAGCCTATGATATAATTACTGAATTGTATAAAAAATTAATTCCGCGAGATAATTTGATATTGGTGGGTGACTCAGCAGGCGGAGGATTCGTACACTCATTTTGCCAATATCTGAAAACTGTCAGTTTGCAGCAGCCCCAAAAAATCATAACGTTTTCTCCATGGGTAGACATTTCAATGAACAATCCTCCTTATGACAGTGAAAATGATCCTATTCTGGGCGAAATAGGACTTAAGGAAATCGGCAAGTCATGGGCAGGGGATTTAAGCGTTCAAGATTATCGAGTAAGCCCATTATTTGGTGATAATACAGATTTGCCAGACACTTTAATCTTTGCAGGCGAAAGTGAAATATTTTGCAAGGACATTAAAAAATATGTTGAAAATCTCAAAAGGGATGGCGTTAATGTAAAATTAGTAACTGGTTCCGGATTGTTCCATATTTATCCGCTATTCCCAATGCCTGAGGCATACAGTGCGTTTAAAGAAATAAAAAATGAGATAATGGATTAACTATCTCATATATAAAATGTATTTTCCAAATCTCGGAATCCTATAGATGATTACAACCGCAATATAGCTGAAGATTATCAATAAAATCCAAAGAATTATGGCTTTTACAGGTTCTGAGTAAGGCAATTGCACAACAACTGGAAGCAATGGCAATCTAAACAGGTTATGCACTAAAAATACTGCAAAAGAGTATTTGGACAGGAATGTAACCAATGGATAGGCTCTGACTTTTCCCATTCTGGAACATAACTCAAACAATGCAAATGACCCTGTTAAGACAAATGGGAACTCATACCATAATTCAAAGTGATATCCTCTAATAAATGCATAATACTGGAAAACGACACAAATTGCAAAGGATATTACCGCAGCCAATGCTAAGATTCGACTTGAAACATTTTTGAATTGCCCTTTTTTAACCAGATATCCGAGCAGAATGTATATTCCATAAATTCCGCCACTGAATCCAAGGCAATACTGGATATTAACATTCTGGATGCCGTGCATATCCAATACTAATGTTACAAATGGAAGTATGAATGCCAAAACAGTAAATACGTTTGTGGCTTGCCAGATTGTCTCATCATCAAAATGCTTTAGTGCACTTGCAACAAACGGCATTGAAAGATACATTCCAATAATCATCGGCATATACCACATATGGCTGAAAAAGAGGTTTCCGGCTTCGGAAAAGTTTACCTGACCGCTTCCAACAGTAATGAACTGCAGACTGATTGCATAGATTACTGCCCAGATGACCGTAACGATTATCAAGCCCTTACAGTTTTTCTGCCAAAACTTACGAACTCTTTCATCATCATAGGTTCTATCCAATAAAAGATAGCCCGTAATCATCAAAAAGAACGGAACGCCAATACGGCCAATAAAGAGGGATGCAAAATTGAATATTCTAGAAAATAGCGTATAATTCAGGATTGCATCGGATGAAATGATATAGATTCCATCGGTAGCATGAATGTATAAAACAGTCAGAATAGCTATTGCCCGTACAAGATCAATCCATTCGACTCTAGTTTTTCCCATATTTTTCTCCTTGATTTATAAGTATAATTTTAAATTTTTGTCTTAATAAATATTAACAATTCAATTTTTTCACAACCAATTCAAAATATTTAAATTTTTTAAAGTATAATAATGATTTGAGAGATAATTATGCCGCATGTTATTTTAAAGAGGGTGTGGGACTATTGCACTTATAGCAAAGAATTTTTTGCATTCGTTTTGATATTGTTATTTGTTTCATCACTGATTCAAAATTATGTTACAGCCAACGGAGATTCGATTATTTGGGTTATAGTTCAAATTTTAGTTTTCATTTCGGTATCGGGCTATGGGATGTCAATCACCAGAAGTAGAATAAACCATGGAAGAAGATTGCCTAAAATTATTGTTAAAGACATTATTGTCTTAGGATTCAAATCAGCTATGCTCATGTGTATTTATGTTTTTATTCAAGGAGAGATATTGCATTATGTATGTTCCTTCTTGAATTTTTCGGCATTTAATTTGGAGGAACTGTTATTGCACTGGACTGATACGATACATCTGTTATTATATCATGAACCTGTAACTGCGGTATTATTCCTTATTTTAGGGTCTGCCATATTTTATGTAACTGCATTTTTCATGGAAATCTCTTTGGCCAAGTTGGCAGATACAGGAAGCATATTCTCAGCATTAAATTTCATGTCAATTAAAAGGGATATAGATGTTGTAGGATGGAGGCATTATGCAAAAGATTACACTCTGATTGCTTTGGCTATAGTGTTTTTAACTTATTTGATCTCTTTTGATATTCCATTCATATTCATAGATTCAATATTTGATATGATTCTGACATTTTTAATATTTGCAACCCAATATTTAGGTATTGGTGCGGTTTATTGTGAAATAAAAGATCTAAAAAAGCAATGAAATTTATATTTAGCGGCAAAACATGCAAGGCAAAAATCAGTGCATAGGCTGGATAAAGTAACAATTAAGAAATGTTATTTAAAAGCTTAAAAAGTCGATATGCTGTAAAAGTGGCTTACATTAAAGACACCATTAAGACAAGCGTTAAAGTAAAATAGGTGAAATTCATTTCATCTATCTTTTTTTGTTAAAATATCACAATATTAAATAACGATAAAAAAGATAATTTAAATTGATATAAATTTTTGAGGAAAGATAGTATGGTTGAAACTTATGTTTTTGGACATAAAAGTCCGGATAGCGATTCAATTACTTCAAGCTTAGTAATGGCTAACTTGGAAAGACAATTAGGAAATGCTGATGCTAAAGCTTACAGATTAGGTGGCATCAACAAAGAAACAGAATTCATTTTAAACTATTTAAACATTGATGCGCCGCAACGTTTGGAAAGCGTTGAAGATGGTGCAAATGTTATTTTGGTTGACCACAACTCACCTGCAGAATCAGTCGACAACCTGGAAAATGCAAAAATCCTAAAAGTTGTTGATCACCATAAATTAGCTCTTGAAACTTCTTATCCGTTGTTCTTAAGATTTGAACCTGTAGGTTGTACTGAAACCATTTTATGCAAATTATATGAAGAAAACGGGGTTGAAATTACAAAAGAAATTGCTACATTGATGCTTTCAGCTATCATTTCAGACACATTGCTTTTGAAATCCCCGACCACAACCGAAGATGACAAACAAGCAGTTGAAAAGCTTGCAAAAATTGCCGACATAGACTATGAGGAATACGGTTTGGAAATGCTTAAGGCAGGAACAGATTTAAGCGACTTTTCCATTGAAGAGATTTTGGACCTTGATGCAAAGCAAATTGACTTTAAGGACGTAAGGTCTATTGTAAATCAGGTCAACACAGCAGACATTGATGAAGTTATGCAAATGAAGGAAGAATTGGAAGAAGGTATGAATCAAATAATTGAAGATGAAGGTTTGGACTTATTCATGCTCCTGATAACTGACATTGTCAACAGCAATTCTCAGGTAATTGTACTTGGAAAAGAGTCAGGTCTAGTTGAAAGGGCATATGGTGTTGAATTAGAGGATAATACTGTTTTGCTTATTGATGTTGTCTCACGTAAGAAACAAGTAGTGCCTATAATGACCAAACATGCATGATTTGTTTAGGTATTACTGAATAATCGTGTCTTATTATTTGTAAGTAAAATTTATAAATGATTATTTAAAGAAATATAATGTAGATGTATTTTTTGATACATCTCTAATCAATCCAATTTTGGATATTAAATTAGACGGGAAGCATAATTACAAAACCTTTAATTGTATTTTTTATACATTAAAAAAAATTAGAAACTAACGTTAATTATGCTTTCAATATTTT
>NZ_JBGUWC010000151.1:0-3237 GCF_045220775.1 Methanobrevibacter sp. | reverse complement strand
TAACCATTCAATAAAAGATAAGGCAAATTATTTATCTTATAATATTTGGTCTTGTGGGGATTATACTAAAAACTTAAATGGCGTTGCACAAATCAATGATGGTTTAAATGTAGAATTATCTGATGAATACAGTTACAATGGAGATTACTGTTTTAAATATACTTCTAATTTAAATCAATATCAGGGAACAAATTTCAACACAATATCACTACCTAACAATACAACCCATGTAAAATTAACTTTAACCGCCATAAAAATAGTAAAGGGTGTTGAGGTTCGAATAAGTGAAAATAATGATTTTATTACTTTAACGGTACCTGAAAATAATAATCCTCAAACAATAACTCTTGAAAAAGAAATAACCATAACAAATAATTTTCAGATAACATTAATATTCCGTGAAAGTAATTGCATAGCATACATTGATAATATTTGCCTAATTACTCAATAAAAGATAAGAAAAACTTATTAACTCATAATGCTTGGACTGGTGGAGAATACCAGCATAATCTAACAAATATTTACATGGGTGAAGGTCAAGAAACTTTAATCTCTAATGAATGTTCACTGATAGGAGACACCTCCTTAAAAATAACTAGAACCGGAAACACTACGTATTGGACAGAAGTTAGAATATATAATGAACCTGTTTCATCAAAAGGGGAAGTAACACTATTTTCACAATATACAGTTAGAGTATATGCGATGATTGTTTTTAATGATGGTACGCAAACATCTAATTATATTGATGTTCCGCCGAATATTAGGCCTCAATGGATAAGTATATCTCTGCCAGATTATGATTATTCAAAAACAATAATGTTCTATTCGTTAAGGATTGTTTTAACACATATTAATGATTACTGTTTTGCAAGTAATTTTTCAATAACTGCTCAATAAAAGATAAGGCTAATTTATATGATCATCTTCACTGGAGTTTTGGTCAATACACGAATGATTTAACTTATCTTCGATTGCCAGACACGGTGAATTGTACAGTGGAATTAACTGATGAATATGGTATGAATGGGCAGGAAGCATTGAAAATAACTGCAACAAACTCTGGGGGAATTTGGGTTAGATGGGTTCAAAATTGTGCCTTTGAAAATAGTTTAATGTTAACCGAAACAGTACAGGTTAAATGCATTAACTGTAGAACAACATTTCATTTACAGAATAATTTTAAAGAACTCGTAAATAATAAGTCTTACTCAGCAGTGAGTGTGGATTCAAGTAATGATTATGAAGGGGAGTTATCAGTTTCATTAATTTTTGACAGTAATTCAAAACAGATACAAGGCCAAATTAACATGTATGATTTTGATGTGGGTAGTGTAATTTATTTAACTAATTTAAATGTAAGCCCATAAAAGATAAGGATAATTTCCTCACTCATAACCAATGGACATGCACGGATTACCTTAAAAATACGAATGGATTCACAAATTCTATTTATTGCTCGATTGTTTCAACAATAGATTATTATAGTAATGGTGAAAGAAGTCTAAAAATAATTAAAACCGGTGATGGGGGAGCATATGCTCGGATAAACTTCACTGGGGATATTTTAGAAAAAACAATCACATTAATAGGGATAATTAAAAACAATTCATTAACAAGCAGTATTTCATTATTTGAAATGTATGATAATGGGATTATTAATCAGGTTACTGTTAGTGTTCCTGCAAATATCCTTCAAGAAGTGAGTTTGTCTTTAACAACAACTAATCAAAATGATTATCTGATAATACAATTCTTGGTTTATGATGAGGCATTTATAGATGATCTTCAGCTGAACATTCAATAAAAGATAGGTTAAATTTATTCCCCGTAGATGTTTGGTGTTGTGGGGAATATTCCAATTCAGTATCTAGTTTTGGTCAGGGCGGTAACTCTGTGAAATCAGTGTCTAAAGATTGCTCTAGTATTGGGGATTCCTCAATTAAATTAACTCCATTCACACAAGATTATTATTATTTGGATTTCCGTTCAATTAATCTTTTTGATGAAGTTGGGAAGTCTGTTACTTTTACTGCTGATGTTTGTTCTAATTATGATTGTAAACTTGTTATTTACACTTATACTGGGTCATACTCTCAACTATGGACATTAATTCCTGCTAATACTCCTGGAACATATTCTGTGAGTAGGACAATACCTCTAGGTGTAGAACATATCTTATATCGTGTGGAACCTTGCACATTTGATTCTGGAAATTGTTATTGTTATACAGATAACTGGCGATTAAACTTATAAAAGATACTGCAAATCTATTATCCTTTGAATTATGGTCTGGAGGAGACTACGGGTCATCATTAGGATTAAGTTCAAATAATATATTAATATCCAAATCTAAGGAATACTCTATTAATGGGGACATTAGCATAAAATCCATAATTTCAAATGAAGCCAATCAGCAGTATATGGGATTCATTTTAACTAATTTTCCACAGAATGTTGATTTAACTTTTCAAGTAAACATCCTCTCTCTGGTTGCTTTAAGATTAAATGCGTTTCAAAATGTAAATGATACCTGGGCTAATAATTCTGTGAACATCCCCTCTGGGGAAACATTGGCGAATATTACAGTAAGTATTAATGAAAATGTGAAAACATTATGGTTAAGATTAGATGGAGTTAATATTGCAGTGGATACGGTATTTTATATTGATAATTTATCGTTAACTGTGGATTAACCTCCAGTTATCAGAATAAATTTTCCCATTGGATAAATTCATTATTCTTACTTGTATTTGATTTTCATCAGTGAATTCTGAACTGTTTAATGATAAGGTTAAATGTTGTGTTTCAGGTGAACTATGGAAATAGATTGCTTTGATAATTTTATTAGTTGAAGTAGTATCATTTCTAGTGACTAGGTACATTCCACCATCACATTCAGACAACACATCAATACTCGCAGTATAACTATAATTATATTCAGGATCATAGTAAAAAAAGCAGGTGTAATCGGACACCAAATAATCTTGAAGTATGCTTTTCTCAAAATTTGAAGACCACTCTTTTGATGATTCAAGGCTTCCTAATCCTATTGTGGTTGTGAAATAGATTTTATTGTTTTGTTCACTTGAAACAATACCGTGGTAATCTGTACCTGACCATAGGTTGAATCCACATAGGTTGTGTTTCTCTTTTATTGAATGGTTAGTCTCCAGTTATCTGTGTAAACATATTCTTCATTTACATTAGGATTTAATGCTATTAAACAAGTTAATA
>NZ_JBGUWC010000150.1:0-5345 GCF_045220775.1 Methanobrevibacter sp. | reverse complement strand
TATTAAGAAATTTATCTGTTCTGTTGACCAATCTTTTGTGATTTCCGATATTTCGGAGTTGACGTAAGGATTGGTTTTTGTTATATGGTCGGAAACAAGATATGCAATATCAATTTCAAGAATATCGGCAATACTGCTTAACCGTGGCAAAGATACTTTAGCCGCTCCCCGTTCTATTTGACTCAGATAGCTTTCTGATATATTCAATATTTCCGAAAGTGCTGCTTGTGTAAGATTTCTCTCTTTGCGATAATGACATATTCTTCTTCCAATGGTATTATAATTCAACATATTAATCACCAAGTTCAGTATATAGTAATCAGTTAAGTTATTTAAGAAATTTATAAGTTAATATTAACTTATAGATACGAATATAAAGGACTATTTTTTACAAAATTTGCATTTCACTCCCCAAAATTGACCGATAACTGCCACATATCTTTCCGAAACTTATATTTTATGAAATAATGAGCCGATGGTAAAATTATATAAATCAAATTAACATTATTTATAAAATTTAATAAAATATATTGAAAATGAAGGTGAGTAATTTGAAAGTGGCAATATTTTGTAAAAATCCCGAGATGTGCATTAAAATCAAAAAGTGTATTTGTTCTGTAAGTGTACACTGCGGTATAACAGTAAGAATAACTGTTTTCGATGATTGGGATAAAATAATTGAAATGTTCTCTAAGAGACCAAATTTTTTTGACTTGGCAGTACTATGCTGCGGAGAAGATTACGAAATGACGGCATATGCAAAAAAACTTCGGGATTGTGACAAGAATTTTGACTTGATGGTCATAGGCGAAAATAAAAAGCAGCTTTACAGTTTATTTGAATTGAGAATATGCAGTTTTGTCTTTGAAAAAGATGTTGATGAATATTTGCAACAGCAGTTTGTATTTATTTTTTCAAACACTGAAAAAAGCAGGGATGAGTGCTATGCGTTTGAAATATTAGAGCCGATAAGCCTGGAAAAAATAATTTGTGTTTCTGATATTTTATTTTTTGATGTGAACGATAAAATGATTCATATCCATACTGTTGCAGGTTTATACAAGTTAAAAAGGTGTACTCTTGGAAGTTTAGCACAGCAGATGAAAAAATATGGATTTATTCAAGTGAATAGGTCACATCTTATTAATATCAGGCATATCCGTTCAATCAACGGAAAAGTTCTTGAGATGGATAACGGTTATACTGCTGAAATCAGCCGCAGACAGCAAAAAAATGTTGAGCAGGAATTTTTTGTTTATTATCAACTTTAAAGAAAAGAGGAGAGCATATGAAATCGAAAGTCAGCAAAATATCTGTTATTGTTGTATTGGTATTAGGTCTCTTGTTTGCGGCAGGACTTTCCGCTATGGCGTATGACATTACGTGGAGTTCCGATTATCAGTTTGGCAACAGGATAACCGTATATTTTCGTAGCAGCAGTTACAATCAGCCGTATATTTACTGTTATGCCGACAGCTACGAAGTCAGCAGTTGGCCCGGTAATCCGATGAGTCCCGGAGCTGATGGATGGTATACATACACAATAAAAGATCTCCGTCAGGCAAGAGTAATATTCAGCAACAACGGCAGCAATCAGAATCCCGCAGCAGGACAGGACGGTTTTCTTGTTTCGGGTGACAAATGGTATTGTGACGGAAATTGGTTTGACAGCAAGCCGTCAAGTACGATCGTACACTATTTCAATGACCAAAATTGGAATAATGTAAATCTTTATTATTATCAAAACGGATTGAATTCACCTTCATGGCCCGGAGTATCCATGCAGAATGAAGATTATGGCTGGTACACTTATGAAATAACGGGATTTACATCTCCGAAAGTGATATTCAGCACTAATGGAAACAGTCAGATACCCGGACAAGGTCAGGAGGGGTTTGAAGTCAGCGGGGAAAAATGGTATAAAAACGGTCAGTGGTATAACTCCGATCCGACGGTTTATAAAGATATAGTTGTTCACTACTATAACAGTAATAATTGGGATAATGTCAGTCTTTATTACTACGATACACAGACCGGCAGTCAGCAATGGCCCGGTGTTTCAATGAATTCGGAAGGTGACGGCTGGTATGAATATTCCATTCATTGCGTGACCGATCCGAAAGTAATATTCAGCAACAACGGCAATAATCAGATTCCGGGACGAAATGAACCCGGCTTTTCGGTCGGCAGTGAAATGTGGTATAAAAACGGAAGATGGTACACATCACAGCCGTCTACACAGCAGCGTCAGATCACAGTACATTTTTACAATTATAATAATTGGAACAATGTAAAGCTCTATTATTATGATACAGGCACGGCAAATTATGCATGGCCCGGTGTTTCGATGAATTCGGAGGGTGACGGCTGGTATTCTTATGAAATTGAATGTATTGATGATCCGAGAGTGATTTTCAGTAATAACGGGAGCAGTCAGATTCCCCAGCAGGAAGGATATTCCGTATCAAATGAATCATGGTTCAGAAACGGTACATGGACTTCTGTAAGACCGACAGATGTTACAGTATATTTCAAAAAACCGAATAATTGGAATTCTCCGAATGTTTATTATTACATCAGCAACAGTGATACAGGTCCGTCATGGCCCGGTTCATCAATGGAAGAAATCACCGGCGGGTGGTATAAATATACCATTACAAAATATTCCGATGCAAAAGTGATATTCAATGACGGTACCAATCAAATGCCAAGTGCTAATATGCCGGGATTTGATGTAAGCGGTGCAATGTGGTATGACGATGGGATATGGTACAGATATAATCCCGATACCCTTACAACGAATACAATGACGGGTGATTTGAACGGAGATGGTGTTATTGATGAAAATGACTATGCTTTACTTGAAGATTACATCAATGACGGACAGAACAATGATTTGACAGATGAACAGCTTTTGCTGGCAGACACCAACGGCGACGGCATTGTTGACGAGGATGATATGGCTCTGATAGAACAGATGATCAATGGAGAAATCGAGGAATTTCCTGTTGACAGAACACTGACGGACAGAGAAATATCTTATGAATATGATAAACTTGGCAGAGTAACAAGAGCAATATACAGCGAAGATTATTATATTGAATATATTTATGATGCCAACGGAAATATCACTTCTGTCGATGTTCACGAAACATCGGAAGAATAAAATGGAGGTAAACGGTATGAAAACTGTATTCCCAAAGTTGAAATGGATTGGAAAAAGAGCAATATCATTCTTGCTTTCCGTATTGCTTATATTTCAGATAATGGATTTCTCTGTTATATCGATAGGTGCGACAGAAGAAAGCGGAAATCTGCCTTCTCAAAATGAACAGACAGAGCCTGAAAACAGCGAAACTTCAAATGTGGAATCCGAACCTGTTGAGTATGAAGATTGGACTGTCAGCGACAGTTATACTTTGACAGAAGATAAAGAAGTAAATAACATGACAATGAACGGCGGAACATTGAATCTTGACGGTCACAGTTTGATTGTGCATGGCAATGTTTCTGTTTATAGAGGTACACTTTATATCAATAAAGGTTATTTGCATTGTTTTGGAAATATTCAAATTTCAGGTTACTATGCTTATTTGACAATGGAGAATGTGAATGATGAAATAGTTGCAGATGGGGATTTTATTTGGAACTATGCAAATTCAGGATATATTAAAAACGGTTGCATTAAAGTCGGCGGAGATTTTCGTGATGATACGACAGGCGGAAGCTATAATTTTATATCATCCGAAAAAAATGAATTGATTTTGAACGGAAATTCCGAACAACATATCATCCAAAAAAATGTAAATTCTTATATAAATATTTTGAAACTTGATAACAGCAGTCAGGAAAGAATTGTATACGCTGAAACACCGGTCATAGCCGGAACGATTATAAAAAATGGCTGTAATATATCTTACACGGTTGGCGGTACATACGGTCATAAACTACAAAACGATGAAACAATACAAGGTGATTTTTATCTTGTAGGCGATGAACTTGATCTTAACGGAAAAACACTGACTATAACCGGCAATTTGATTCAGGGTGCAGGCACTGTCAAAGTTAATGGAGGTGAACTCAATATTGGCGGAGATTATATCATTCGTTCTTATACACTTGATGAAAACAATTCTCCCATATATCATTACAGTTTGGGAGAGCTTGTAATGACCAATGCAAATGATGAAGTGAATGTCAGCGGAAATTTTGTTATGGGTTCCTCAAAAGATCACAGGAATTTACTGACAAACGGTATACTTCGTGTGGGAGGCAATTTTGAGCAGATAACGGTAAAGTCTGCATATAATTTTGCTCCAAAAGAAAATCATAAAGTCATTTTAAACGGTCAGAGCGAGCAGATAATAAAATTTGAATCATCTTCATATGATACATCACATTTTGCAAATGTTGAGTTTGCGAATACAACTGCTAATGCGATTAAAATCACAGATGGAACAATAGTTACCGGTGAAGTATCGGTTACAGGCGGAAAACCGGCAGGCAATATAAGTTTGTATACTACTGCGACTTTGTTGAGCGACAGCAGCGGAGCAAATATAAATATAAAACTTCCTTATGGATATACACTTTCCAATGATTTGACTGTAAACGGAAATGTGATTGCAAATGGAACTGTTAATTTAAATAGAAAGACATTAACAACAAATGATTTCAATGCATACAATGCAGAAATTAATATCAATAATGGTCGTTTAATATGCAGAGGATCACTGTATTTACAAAATAATTATTACTACTCATGTTACTTAAAAATGATAAATGAACTTGATTATGTGAGGGTAGATGGAGATTTTATATCGGAGAATTACTGTTATGACATGGTGATGAGTGCCGGAACATTGGAAATAAAAGGCGACTTTACACAAAAATCCGGTGTATCAAATACGAACGAATATAATTTCAGGGCGACCGGAACACATAAGACGGTTTTCAGTGGTACTCAGGAACAGACAATATCATTTTCATCTCCAAAATCATATTTTAATGAAGTTGAAATAAATAATACAAGTCAAAATGGAGTGTATATAACAAATTTTTTCAATCATTCTAAGCTTACGAGAACATTCGGAGAAATACATTTTTCTGATAACACAACGGTTGGTGAAACGTTGGAAGCAGATAAAACTGTGAATGATCTCTATCTTGGTTCTGGTGTATATGATCTTGCCGGTCATACACTTACAGTAAATGGAAATCTCGTTCAGAGTGGCGGAACGATGAAAATCAACAACGGTCATTTAAGAGTAACAGGAAACTACTTTATACAAAAAGAAGTTACGGAGAATGGCAAAACGATTTATGAGCCAAGTGCCGGTTATCTT
>NZ_JBGUWC010000149.1:0-56268 GCF_045220775.1 Methanobrevibacter sp. | reverse complement strand
TCTCGAACACTCTGCAGGATCTGACGAACTCAGACAAACCTTAGGTCTTTCCAGATCTGCAGACGGATTCTACATGGAAGCTCACCCAAAACTCAGACCTGTTGACACCTTAACTGACGGTGTTTACATTGCTGGTGTAGCACAAGGTCCTAAAGATATTCCTGACTCCGTAGCACAAGGTTCAGCTGCAGCATCCAGAGCAGCTATCCCAATGGCTAAAGGAGAAGTAGAAATCGAACCTATTATTGCATCCAACGACGAAACCGTTTGTGGTGCTTGTCAAGTATGTGTTGAATTATGTCCATTCGACGCTATTTCAATCGCAACCGGTGTAGGTGGAAAAGAATTTGCACAAATCAACTCCGCATTATGTAAAGGATGTGGTACTTGTGTAGGTGCATGTCCATCTGGTGCAATGAACCAACAACACTTCAAAACCGAGCAAATTATGGCACAAATCAGTGCTGCTCTTGAAGACTTAGGTAAATAGATTTAGAGATTAATTTCTCTATTTCTTTTTTTACTTTTTTTTTTAACTTTTTTTAATATAATTTTCAGATTTTTTTCAAAAAACCCTTTTTTTCATAAATCTTATATTTGAAGATAAACAAAAATCTAATCATAAATATTTAATTGGATATTAGGTGTAGTAAATGACTGATTATCATGATGAAATTTTAAATTTTGAAAAAATCGCACAAGAACATACTGAATATATGAGAAATAGTATAAATCTCATCGCTTCTGAAAATGTTACTAGTGTAGAAGTAACAGAAGCAGTAGCAACTGATTTTGCTCACAGATACGCAGAAGGACAAGCTTTCCAAAGATTTTATGAAGGATGCCAATATGTAGATTTAGTGGAAGATAAGACAAAAAAACTTTCATGCGAATTATATGATTGTGATTATGCTAACGTACAGCCGGTCTCCGGTGTAACAGCAAACCTTGCAGCATTCTTTGGTTATGCAAACCCAGGTGATAAGGTTATGGCTTTAGAAGTACCATCAGGAGGACACATCTCTCACGCTGATGTAAGTGCTGCCGGTATTCACGGCCTTAAAACAGTTTTCCACCCATTAGATAAAAATATAATGAACATTGACATCGATGCGATGAACAAAAAAATCCTTGAAGAAAAACCAAAAATAGTCTTATTCGGTGGAAGTTTATTCCTGTTCCCACACCCAATCAAAGAAGCTCGTGAAGCTGCTGATGAAGTTGGAGCAACAGTCATGTATGACGGAGCTCATGTATTGGGTCTTATTGCTGGAGGCCAATTCCAACAACCACTCAAAGAAGGGGCAGATTTGATGATGGGGTCTACCCACAAGACATTCCCTGGTCCACAAGGTGGAATCATCCTTTCAAGCAAAGAAAATGAAGAGATAATCGATGAAGCAGTATTTCCTGGTGTTGTAAGTAACCATCATTTACACCACTTGCTTGGTTTAGGAATTGCAACTGCTGAAATGTTGGAATTCGGTGAAGCTTACGCAAAACAAATTATCAAAAACGCACAGGCTCTTGGTCAGGCAATGTATGAAAGGGGATTCAATGTATTGTGTGAAGACTTAGGATTTACCGAGTCCCACCAAATTGCTGTTGACTTGACCAACATCAGATCCGCATCAGACATTGCAAAAGAATTGGCTGACAATAATGTTATCCTAAACAAAAACCTCTTGCCGGGCGATGACAGAGACAATTCAGATGATCCGTCAGGTATCAGAATAGGTACTCAAGAAATCACAAGAAGAGGTTTAAAAGAAAAAGAAATGGATGAAGTTGCTGAATTCATCAAACGTGTAGCAGTCGATAAGGAAGACATTGCTGATGAAGTTGCCGAATTCATGAATCAATACACAAAACTTGACTATGCCTTCTCAGACAGGGAAGCTTACCAATATCATAAATTATAGATTAATATGAGAATCGGATTTGCATTTACTGGAGCTGGTCATTTACTTCGTGAATCAGTACAATTGGCCGAAAAATTAGCCGGCGAACATGAAGTTACAGTATTTCTTTCAGGAGCTGCTGAAGAAGTGCTTAAGATGTATGGACTTTATGAGCGCATTGAGCGCATAACCGGCGGAAAATATAGGGAGCTTGCCACTGATTCAGACCAAAAATTTTCATATCCAATTACAGGTCGTCTTTCACTTGGAAAATACGACATTTTAATAGTCTCTCCAGCTACAGCAAATACTGTTTCTAAAATAGTTTATGGTATTGCGGATACTTTGGTTACAAATGCGGTGGCACAAGCTGGAAAAGGTGCTGTTCCTGTTTATATGGTTCCGGTTGACATATATCCAGGACCTATTGACACGGTTTTACCGTCAAAAATGGAACTTTCAAAGTGTCAAAATTGTGATGACTGTTTGGCCGCACTTGCATGCCAGCAAGGTGCAATCATTGCCCATGAAGAGATAGACTTGACAAAATGTATTGGCTGTGGGCTGTGCAGAAATACATGTCCGTATGATGCAATATCAGAGGGAAAAATCATTACAATCTATATGAGGGATATTGATATTGAAAATACTCGAAAATTGACAAGTATTGACAATATTCAAATTTTTGAAACACCGGATGAGATTTTATATAAACTCTAACTCATCTCCTATTTTTAATTTTTTAAAAATCACACAGGTTTTCGAAGGAGCCAAGTAGTTCAACAACATTATATTTAATACTTATTATAGATAAATCTAAAAAATGTTATGAGAAGATTGTTGTTGATTGTTTTAATCTTTTTAATGATAGGTGCTGTCAGTGCTCATGATGATGCAAATGACACTGCAGACCCTATACTCAAGGATGAGGAATATAATTTAGACATCGATGATGAGATGTTGGTGGTTGAAGAAGACGATTATATTCCCGTTGAAATCAATGTTGATGAAGCTTGGAGTTTAAATGTTTATATCAACGGGCATAACTCTACAATCAATGATGAATTCAATGATGTTGCCTATGACCAAATTGATATTCCAACAACGGTCATGATTGATGATGAGGTGCCTTTAGGTTTGGGAAAACATAATATAATTTATGAGTTCAAATTCACCAATACCACTTCAGTATACGATCCTGAGGTCTACATCATAGATTCTGGTTTATATTTTGACTTTAACCTTATCGGCACCAGCGAAGATCCACAAAACTCAATTTATAGGTTCAATTCGAAATTTAATATTATAAAAAGTGTGGAGCCAATATCAACAACAATCGATTTAGGGGATATTGACATAACCTATTCTGACTCACTTTTATTAAATATTAAAGGATTAAATTCCGGTAAAGTTATCATCTATCTTAATGATAGATTATTTAATTCGTTTGACATTGATGAAAATCCTTGTTTGAATGAGATTGACACTACTAAGTTAGCGATAGGTTCTTATAATCTTGTCTGCGTAGTGGAATCTGATCAGGTCTATGCCAAGTATGATGTTAAAGCAGATAATTCAGATTCCATGATTAATGTTAAGTTCGTCAAATCCAAAAAAGTTTATTCACCAAACAAATACATCACGATAGTCAATACCACTTTAAACATTTTAGATTTTCCAGAATTAAATACAATTTATTTAAATACCCCTCCAATTAATATAACTTACACTAGAGGCATTCCTGTACTCTTTGAAGGTGATGAAGCATGTGATGTTGCAGTCTATATTGATGGTGTGAAAGTTTATGATAACTCCGTTCTGTTTTCATGGCAAAATATCTGTTATATACCTACAAAAGATGCTGATGGAAATTATTTTAATGAGGGAATTCATAATATTTCCTTTGAATTCGTATTTTTAGATAAGTATTTAAAATTCAATCCAGAAATATCATGGCATGATGATACTTTAATACTCGACTTTTTTGATTTTGATGACAGCAGCGTAATTTTGAACGATAAATATGTAGCAAATACAAAGCTAAACATAATCAATAAAAATACAGAGATTATCCCAATATATTCACAAGATATTGTAAGCATTGTCCACACAGATGATATAAACCTTGAAATCGAGGGTTTGCCTTATTGTTATAATCTGACGGTTTTTGTCGATGATGTTGAAATCTATGATTCTTATACTGATAATAGCACAATCAATATTAAAACATTCTTTGCAAGATCCTCCATTGAAGAGACAAATGAAAGAGACATTCTAACGGGCAACCACAGCATAAGATTTGACTTTAAGACATTATACACATATGATGTTGATATTTCATTTAGGAATAATGCATTACATTTCAAATTCAACCAAATAGATTCCAACATTAAACCGAATGGTGTTTATTATCGGTTCAACACTTCTCTAATCGTTAATGAAAAGGAAAAGACTGTCCATATTCTGAATAAAAAAAGCCATACTTATTTTGAGGATACCGAGTTTGTTGTTAAACTGGATCTATATGAACCGGATGATTGGGATGAGGATTGGGATGAGGATTCGGATGATTGGGATGATGATTGGGATGATCTGGAAAATCCAATTGGCATACAAGACGTTGGAATCATAGTAAGCAATGATGATGGAATTGTATACATTGGGGATTATTTGATTAATGTCTACGAAGATCTGGACTGGAATTATGAGTTTGAAAATGAAAATTTACCTAGAGCAGGAATCTACACCATAAAAATTATCAATTTGGCAGACAATACTTATGACACGGCATCATTTGAAGTTAAAAAAGCAAATAGAATTTTCAATAAAAAGTATTCATCCGATGACTTCAATGTTTTATTCACTCTAGATTTTCCATCCTGTAGGGAAGATTTGAATTCGCTTTGCCATATTAATCTAAACAATGAAGAAAAAGTGATTAATGTAAAAAAAGGTTTAGCCAAAAGCAAAACAGAAGTGCTTTTTAAAGACATAGACCCTGGGGTTTACACTGCAACCTTTACCCTTGAAGGAAATGAAATATACAATGATGTTACTTTAAAATCAAAGGTTACTGTAAAAAAAGAAGCTCCAACAATTACCTGTCTTGAAAGTGATGGAAATAAAATTTACTTGGCAATAGACATCAGTCAATCCAAATCCGATGCTATTTTGTCTGCAAGTGCAGGCGGCGAACAAAAGAAATTTACAATAAATAAGAACACAAAATATCTTACAGTTGAATTCAATAATTTAAGTCCCGGTAATTACAATGTTGAAATAGATTTCGAAGGCAATGAACGATATGCATCTAAAACACTCACTGTTCCATTAGAAATCACATCATACCGCTACTACTACTCACCACCACCAACCACAGAACCGGTTAATGATATCAATCAATCAAATGGCTTAGGAAACAATACTGGTGGAATTGGCACAGGCAGTGGGAATTCAAATGTGTCCGGCAGTGGAAACGGCACTTTCAATGGAAAAATATCATTCAACGGCAAGGGATTCAGCGGCGATTTTTGCTCTCAAGGAAGCGGGCATGGTGACGGAGCTAAAAGTTATGAAGTAACAAAGAGTATAATAAACTTCGATAATAATGTTAATAATGCCTTTTTAATATTATTAATTATATCTCTCGTTATCCTAGTTTTAGGTTTTATTTATGAAAGACAGGATAATGATGACTCAAAAGAATATTAGTTCACCAGTCATGGCCTCATTATTCATATTCTACAATCATCTTCTTGGGATATCAGATAAAATCTAGTTTGTCTCCAATTTTTAAATTTAAACAGTCTTTTTTAGTCTCTAAAATATATTTTGCTTGTTTTTTAGGTTTATAAAATTTCCAAGGACTTAATGTTGCTTTTTCAAAAATTATCTTGTTTTTATCTAAAAAATAAACATCTATATCAAATCTCATAAAATGAGTGTGTATGCTTGAGTCTTTTAAGTTGTAAAACAATAATGCAAAATCAATATCCTTTTTCAACATCAACCCTTTAAAACGTTTAAAAAAGCTATTTGCGTTTATAATTTTTATATTAATTAATTCATTGGTTGTTTTATTTAAAATCATGAGTTAATTATTTCTATTTTAAAATATTTAAGCTTTTAATGAGTTTAAATCAATATTGACTTCAAATAAAACTTTTGTCTTTTATATCTCCGCTAACAAAATCTTTTAGGGCAATTTCAAACTCTTCAGCTGAAAATACTCCTGGAATCATTAGTCTTTCTTCATTTTTCTCCAGAATAAAATATGGTGTTGATGTAATTCCATTTGAAAGGGCATCTTCCTTATCTAAGAATGCCTCTATGTTATAGTAATTATTTTCAAGTATTTTTTTAGCTTCTTCTTCTCCAATTCCGCATGAAATAGCTATTTTTGTTAAAACGTTAATATCGGCAATGTTTTCGTTTTTAACAAATCGAGAATAAAATATCTTGTCTACAAGATCTAAAGTAATTTCGGGATGTATGTTTTGAGAGAATTTTGTTAATCTGAGCGCATCTTTTGAGCTTGTAAGCGGCATATCTTTAAAATTAATTTTTAAACCATCATCAAGTGCAATTTCTTCGATTTCTGCAATTTTACTCGATGCATCGTCTAAAGATAATTCATATTTACAGGCATATCGTTCTGTAGTGCTTACTTCAGGCCTTTTTCCAGCAAATGGCTCTAGTTCAAAAGATTTCATTTCCCATTCAACATCCAGATTCAAACTTTCAGTTGCTTTTTTAATTCTTTCAAGTCCAATATAAGAATAAGGGCAGTTGAAATCTATCATATAGATGATTCTCATTTCTTGCCCTCTTTTTTCTCAGATTTCTTTTTTTTAGATATTTTATATAATTTCATCATATTGTCTACGGCTTTAAAAAGTGAATTGTATTTTCTGTGGAAACTCATATTATCACTATTAGAAACTTTGGTTGTTATTTTAATTAATTTTTTTCATTGTCTAGAAATCTATGTTTAGTCGAATTTTTAATAATTTTTATATAATATTTAAGATATAATTTATATTGATTGTTTATAATGTTAATAAGATTATACTTTATAAAATTAAGTTATAATGAGATTTAACATGTACTATTGGTGATAACATGAATGAAGTATATAGGACATTTACATCAGAATCAGTAACTCAAGGCCACCCTGATAAGGTTGCCGACATTATTTCTGATGCTATATTGGATGCGTACATGGCACAAGATAAATATTCACATGTTGCATGCGAAACTTGTGTAACAACCGATTTTTGTATGGTATTTGGTGAAATAACCTCATCAGCTAATATCTCAAAAGAGGATATTGAAAAAATCATAAGGGATACAATCATTGAAATCGGTTATGATAAACCAGAATTAAAATTTGACGGTCATACCTGTAAAATTGATAACAAACTCCATGAACAATCTCCGGATATCAATCAGGGAGTTGACCGTGGAGATGAAGAAAGCGGAGCTGGCGATCAGGGTATGATGTTTGGTTTTGCAACCAATGAAACCGAATCATTAATGCCTTATCCGATTGATTTAGCTCGTAAATTAACCAATAAATTGACTGAACTCAGGGAAAGCGGTGAAATTCCATATTTAAGGCCTGACGGTAAGGCACAAGTATCTGTAAATTATGATAAGGAAGGCAATGTCATTTCACTTGATGCAGTAGTATTGTCAACCCAGCATGATGAGACCATGTCTGATAATCAGGAGCAATTAAAGGCGGACATTCGTGAAAAACTCTTCAAGGCAGTTATTCCAGATGAATTGATGACTGAAAATACTAAAGAGCACATCAATCCAACCGGCAAATTCGAAATTGGAGGTCCTCATGGGGATTCAGGTTTAACAGGCCGTAAAATCATTGTTGATACTTATGGAGGATATGCACGCCATGGTGGTGGAGCATTTTCAGGTAAGGATTGTTCTAAAGTAGACAGAAGCGCATGTTACATGGCAAGATACATTGCAAAAAACATTGTAGCAAGCGGATTAGCTGAAAAATGTGAAATTCAATTGTCTTATGCGATTGGAGTTGCAGAACCGACTTCAGTTATGGTTGATACTTTCGGAACTGCTGCAGCAGATCTTGATTTCGATAAGATAGTGCGCGACAACTTTAAATTAACTCCTGATGGAATCATTGAAACATTAGGCTTAAGGGATGTTTCTTATAAACAAACCGCTAAATATGGACACTTTGGTATTGAAGGTCTTCCATGGGAGAAAACCGATAAAGTTGAAGCCTTGAAAAAATATATTGAAGAATAAAACTTTCCTCTTATGGGAAGTTTTCCTATTTTTTTACTCATTTTCATTTTTAGATTTATTCGTGTTTTTTTGTTTCGTATTTTTTTTAAAATCTTTTTAATTTTTAAAATATTCCTAATTCTAATAACCTTTATTTATTACCTTAAACAAAAATATAGATATTATATATTACTAATTTCAGAGGAGTTACAATGCCAATAAAAGAGGCAGATAAATCATACGATCATGATAAAATAGAAAAGAAAGTACAGAAATTCTGGAAAGATGAAGATACTTTCAAAAAAGTAAATGAACTTAGAGAAAATGGTCCCAGATACTCATTTTTAGATGGTCCGCCATACTGTAGTGGTAAAATCCACTTGGGAACAGCTTGGAACAAAGTTATTAAAGATTCATATTTGCGTTTCAAATCAATGAACGGTTTTAGCTTAAGAAGACAAGCTGGATGGGATATGCATGGGCTTCCAATCGAAAATAAGGTTGAACACTTAATGGGAATCAAAGACAAGCAAGAAATCGAAGAGGATATAGGAATTGCTGCTTTTGTAGACAAATGTAGGGAATTTGCAATGGAAAACAAAGTAGCTATGGAAAAGGAATTCGATTCATTGGGTGTTTGGATGGATTGGGATGACCCTTATATGACACTTGACCCGCAATATATGGAATCTTCCTGGTGGACATTGAAAAGGGCAAATGAGCAAAACCTGCTTGTTAATGACCAAAGGGTAATTAGCTGGTGTCCTCACTGCGGAACTGCATTGGCGGCTGCAGAAATCGAATACGAAGAAAAGGTTGACCCATCCATATTCATTAAATTCCCAGTAACTGGTGAAGAAAACACTTATTTCTTGGTATGGACAACTACACCATGGACACTTCCTGCAAACTTGGCAATTTGTGCAAATCCGGAATTTGATTATGTTTATGTTTTAAAAGACGGTGAAACTTTAATATTGGCTGAAAACTTGATGGAAGATGTTTTAGGCAAACAAGTTAAAGTTCACAGAACCAAAATACCTGCTGAAAACGAAGATGAAGAAGACCAAATAATCGAAGAGGAAGAAGTAAGATATGAAATCATTAAAACCGTAAAAGGTGAAGAATTACTTGGTCTTAGTTATGATTATATTTTGGCAGATGAAATTCCAAAACAAATGGAATTTGACTCTGAAATTGAAAAAGTACATACAATTTTACCTGGAGACCATGTAGAGCTCGGCGAAGGTACCGGTTTGGTACACACAGCACCGGGACACGGTCCAGACGACTTTGAAGTAGGTCAAGCTCACGGCCTTCCAATATTCTGTCCTGTAGGTGAAGACGGCTGCTTTACCGAAGCCGCAGGCAAATATAATACCAAATTCACAAAAGATGAGAATGCGCAAATCATCAAAGATTTGGAAGATAAAGGATTAATGTATCATTCAGAAACCATTGAGCACAGATACGGTGTATGCTGGAGATGTAAAACTCCAATTATTTATATTGCAACCAAACAATGGTTCTTGAAAGTAACTGACATCAAACAAAAAATGTTGGATGAAATCAATCGTGTGGAATGGGTACCTAAATGGGCCGGTGAAGGAAGGTTCTATGATTGGGTAGACAATGCACGTGACTGGACAATTTCAAGACAAAGATACTGGGGTATTCCGATTCCTATTTGGGAATGTCCTGACTGTGGAGAAATCAAGGTAATCGGATCTTTAGATGAATTGAAAGAGGAAGCATTGACTGAAATCAATGTTTCAGATGCCGAACTTATCCACAGGCCGTATGTGGATGAAGTTGAAATCAAATGTGACAACTGCGGAAAGCCAATCAAAAGAATTCATGATGTATTGGACGTTTGGATTGACTCCGGTGTAGCAGGTTGGGCTTCACTTTACTATCCTGCTCAAAACGACAAATTCGAAGATTGGTTCCCTTATGACTTCATTACAGAAGGTCACGACCAAACAAGAGGATGGTTCTACTCACAGCTCGGTACCGGGGTAATTTCAATGGGTCAAAGTCCATATCAGAAAGTATTGATGCACGGTTTCGTTTTAGATGAAAACGGTAATAAAATGTCTAAATCATTAGGTAATGTAGTAGCTCCAGAAGAAGTAATAGAAAAATACGGAGCCGATGTACTCAGATTCTACTTGTTATGGGCTTCAAAACCATGGGATGACTTGAAATTCGTATGGGAAGAGCTCATTAACATTAACAAAATGTTCAACATCTTATGGAATGTATATGTATTTTCAACCACTTACATGTCTTTGGATGACTTCAATCCTGTAGGATTGACTGAAGATGACATGATTTTAAGGGCTGAAGACAAATGGATTATATCAAAAGCAAATACTTTAGTTAAAGAAGTAGCTGAAGATTTGGATAAGTTATTCTTCCACAATGCTACAAGAAAAATCAACAATTTCATCTTGGAAGATTTAAGCCGCTGGTATGTAAGGCTCATCCGTGGAAGGACATGGGTTGAAAGCGATGATCCGGATAAGTTAGGCGCATACTACAGCCTATACACAGCAATCATTAAATTGATTTCAGTATTATGTCCAATAGCTCCTCACGTTACAGAAGAAATCTATGAAAACCTTGTTAAAGGCGTAAATCCGGATGCTCCTGAAAGCATTCACATGAACGATTGGGGATATGATGAAGAGGCAATAGATGTGGAACTTGAAGCTAAAATGGATGTTGTCCGTGAAGTCATTGATGCGTCAATAAGGGCACGTGACATTGCACAATACAAGCTCAGATGGCCTGTTTCAGACATCACCGTTGTATCTCAAGATGAAGATGTCTTAAAGGCTATTGAAGAGTTATCCGATATTATTAAAGATCAATCAAATACTAAAGATGTTTTAAGTGCCAGCGAATTTGATAAACTCTCATTTAATGCAAAACCAAACCTCAAGGCATTAGGTCCAAGACTCAAAGGAGACATGGGTAAGGTAATGAAAGCATTAAAAGAAGCTGACGGTAACGAAATCAAAGCTGAACTTGAAGCGAATGGAAGCATCACAATCGAAGGTCATGAATTATCTTCAGATGATATATTATTTGACTCAGAACTTCCAGATGACTTTGTTTCATCAGAATTTGATGGTGGAAACGTATTTGTAAATACCAATATTACTTTAGAAATCAGACAGGAAGCTATGGCCCGTGAACTGATTAGAAGAATTCAAGACATGAGGAAAGACTTGGATTTGGATGTAGAAGCAAACATCAATGTTGATGTTGAAACTTCAACCGAATTTAAAGACTTGATTGTACCTCAATCTGAATTCATCGCACACGAAGTAAGGGCAAATAGCTTAATCATAACTGATACAGAAGAATGCAGTAAAGACTCTAAAGATTATACCAAAGAATGGGATATTGAAGGAGAAAAGGTAATTATTTCAATTAAAAATTAAGGGTGTTAACATGACTTTAGCTGATTCTGAAATTGAATATATTGAAGGAATCCTTGGCAGGAAAATGAATGAATTGGAAGAAGGAATGCTTGATGTAATGTTTTCAGAACATTGTTCCTACAAAAGCAGCAGGCCATTTTTAAGGGCATTTCCTACTGAAGGGGAAAATATTATTTTAGGTCCGGGCGACGATGCGGGACTTGTTTCCGTAACTGACAAATACGCACTTGCTGTAGGAATGGAATCTCACAACCACCCATCAGCTATTGAACCATACGGTGGAGCGGGAACTGGTATTGGTGGAATCTTAAGGGATATCATATCTATGGGGGCAATGCCTATTGCACTTCTTGATTCACTTAGATTTGGTCCTTTGGAAGATGAAAAATCAAGATACCTGTTTGAACATGTCGTTAAAGGAATTTCCGATTACGGAAACCGTGTTGGAGTTCCAACCGTAGCAGGTGAAATCGAGTTTGACGAATCATTCAGGACAAATCCGTTAGTCAATGTAATGTGTGTAGGGCTTGTTGAAAAGGACAAGATTGTTCGTGCCCAAGCACCTAATATTGGTGATGTATTCTTCTTGATGGGTGGAACTACCGGTCGTGACGGAATTCACGGAGTAACATTTGCATCAGAAGAGTTGACATCCGACAGTGAAACCGAAGACAGGCCAGCTGTACAGGTAGCCGATCCATTTACCAAAAAAAGAGTTTTAGAGGCTTCACTAGAAATCTTAGAAAAAATCAATGTCAGTGGTGTAAAGGATTTAGGTGGAGGAGGACTCACCTGTTGTATTTCAGAGCTTGTAGACTCTTCAAGCAATGGTGCATTAGTGGATTTACGTGCAATTCCTTTAAGGGAAACCGGAATGACTCCATATGAGATAATGCTTTCCGAATCCCAAGAAAGGATGGTATTTGTCATTAACCCTAGCGATGTTGAGCTTGCTCATGAAATATGCGACAAGCATGAAATCGCATCCTCAGTAATCGGGGAGGTCATTGAAGGAAACAACATGATTGTTTCAGATGAAGGCGAAGAAATTGCAAACTTACCTACTATTCTTTTAGCAGACCCTCCTTCAATTGACAGGCCTATAGTTGAAATTCCTGAAGACACTCAAAAAATCGAGCTTAAAGAGCCTGGCGTTTATGAATCATTACCTAAATTGTTATCCAGTCCGAATATAGCTTCAAAAGAATGGGTCTACAAACAATATGACCATGAAGTTCAAGTAAGAACTGTTGTAAAACCAGGTGATGATGCTGCAGTTTTAAGAATTGATGAAAATACTGCTATCGCACTTACAACAGATTCAAACACAATCCACACAAAATTGTCTCCATTTGATGGAGGTGCAGGATGTGTTGCAGAAGCTATCAGAAACGTTATTTCCATGGGAGCAACTCCATATGCAGTTGTAGACTGCCTTAACTTTGGAAACCCTGAAACTCCAGAGATTTTATGGCAATTCAAAACAGCTATCGAAGGAATGAGCCTTGTTGCTGAAAAATTCGATGCTCCTGTCATCAGCGGAAATGTAAGTTTTTACAATGAGACTGAAGGAATCAAAATCAATCCTACTCCTGCTGTTGGCGTAATTGGTGTTGAAAATATTGAAAACATCAGAACCATGGACTTTAAAAACGAAGGAGACAAAATACTTTTAATCGGTAAGACTTACGATGAATTGACCGGTTCAGAATACCACAGAACAATACACAATTTAGAAGTGGGAACTGCTCCAAGAATCAGAATCGATGAAGAATTGGCTAATGGTCAAACAGTCTTAAAATTAATCGATGAGGATGCAAACAAGGATATCACTGCTGTTCACGATGTTTCAGCAGGGGGTATTGCTGTTGCAATTTCAGAAATGGTTATCAAATCAGGACTTGGCTGTGAAGTCAATTTGGAAGATGATGAATTGGATAAAATACAATTGCTTTACTCAGAAAGCCACGGCAGATATATTTTAACAGTAAAGGCAGATGCACTTGATGACATTTTGGCTAAAATAGATGTTGATGTTCAGGTAATCGGTGAAGTTAAAGGCAATTCATTAAATATTAATGGTCATGAATTCAGCTTTGAAGATTTGGATAATGCATATCATGGAGTTATCGAACAATACATGGCATAATAGACTTGGAGAGTTTTAAGCATGTTTCTTTCAAAATTGGATTCTGTAAAAAATGCCATAAAGCTAATAAGTGACAATCAGAGATTAACGGATTCTGAAGAAATATCTATTCATGATGCTCACAAAAGGGTTTTGGCTGAAGATATCATGGCCTATCATGATTCACCACCATTTGACAAGTCTGCAATGGACGGTTTTGCAGTAATTGCAGAAAATACATTTGGAGCATCTCAATCAGTCCCTAAAGAATTTAAAATAGTTGATGCAATCGGTGCTGGAGATTTCAGTGAAAAAACTGTCGGTGAAGGCGAAGCTATTGTAATTGCTACCGGCGCTCCAATTCCAAACGGCGCTAATGCCGTTATAATGAAGGAATACACAACCACCGATGGGGATGATTTAACAATTTATTCCCAAGTAACTCCTGGAGAAAATGTAAGTCCAAAATCTGAGGATATCAAGAAAGGTGAAAAGATCTTGGATAAAAACACCTTTATCAGATATCAGGAATTGGGTTTGATTGCTTCAGCGGGCTATGATACAGTTAAAGTTTTCAAAAAGCCAAAAGTTAAAGTTATTATAACAGGTAATGAATTGGTAGAGCCAACCAAAGAAGAGATTGACAAAGCCAAGATTATTAATTCTAATCAGTTTACAATTAAGGCAATGATTGAGGATTCTGGCGCTATTGCAGAAATCGGTCATGCGGGAGATACTTTTGATGAGGTTAAGGAAGCTATTTTAGAAGTTTCTAAAGATTTTGATGTAATCATGACTACCGGCGGAACAGCTATCAGTAAAGGAGATGTTGTTCTTGATGTAGTGGATGACATTGGTGAGATTTTGTTCCATGGTGTAGCAATGAGGCCAGGTAAACCTGCAGGAGCGGGAATTGTTAATGATAAGATTATATTTACATTTTCAGGCCAACCTGTCGCTGCTATGGGACAATTTGATGTTTTTGCAAGAAAATACTTATTTGAAATGCAAGGAAGAGCTTTTGATTTCCATGTTGTTAAAAGAGAATCCCAATTAAAAGTGCCTTCTCAACTTGGACGAACAGATTTTATACGTGCTGTTTCTGATGATGAGAATGCAAAGCATGTTTTGAATAGAGGTTCTGGTATAATTAGGTCAATGGTTGAGGCGAACAGCTATATCATCATAGACGAAAATGATGAAGGATATCAAAAGGGCGATATAGTTGACGTAGTCTTCTTTGATTCATTACTCTGGTAGCTAATGGTGTATTTTAATGAATGGCATTTATTATTATTTGATAGCTTTTGCTGTCATCTGGATATTGGTCGGAATTTTCCATGAGAAATTATCAGATTATGGAGTTGAGCTTAACTTTCCAGTCATAATGTGGAAAACCCAAAGGCTTAGGGGACTGATATCTAGAATTTCTAATTTTTCACCAACATTCTGGCGTTGGTACATGAATGTTGGTATTGTTGTGGCTTTTGGGGCTATGATATTTATAACATGGACATTGATTTCGTCTTTGCCTTCTGTTTTTGAAACACCGGCCGTTTCTATCGTTATTCCAGGAGTAGATATGCCGGGTTCATCTATTTATGTTCCTTTGTTTTACGGTTTGATTGCTCTTGCATCAGTTTTGATAGTTCATGAGTTTTCACATGGTATCCAGGCAGTAGGCGAAAAAATATCAATCAAGTCAATTGGGCTTCTATTGTTTATAATTTTGCCGGGGGCATTTGTCGAGCCCGATGAGGATGAATTGAAAAATGCTAAGAGATCTTCAAGGCTAAGGGTCTATGCGGCAGGATCAATTGCCAATATCACTTTGGCTATAATTGCAATACTGCTTGTATCACTGATTTCTATGGGCATCCCTCATTACTTTGCTGAAGACGGAATAGCCATTGACAGGGTCGTTTCCGATTCCCCTTCCGATGGAATACTAAAGGATGGAATGGTTTTGGAAGCAATCGATAATCATAAAATCACTGATGCCGAATCGTATACCAATATCGTAAGTTCATTTAAGCCTGGAGATAACATAACGGTTCAAACGGACCAGGGCAGCTATTCGATAATGCTTGGTAAAAATCCAAATAATGATTCTGTAGGATTTTTTGGAATTCAGGCAAACAAACATTTCAAGTTAATAGATGACAGCTTAGGCCCTATACCTTGGGTATTGTTTGAGCTTTTAGATTTGTTCCAATGGGTGTTCATGCTGAACTTGGGAATCGGCCTATTCAATCTGCTTCCGCTCAAACCGTTGGATGGCGGATATATGCTTGAAATATTGCTTAGTTATAAGCTATCTGAAAATCACTATAAGCCAATTGTCAATGCATTGTCCGGGGTAATGGCAGTAATAATTATATTTAGCCTTATTATTGGTTTTATTTAATAAATAAAGAAAAAGTTGTCTCACTTTATAAAATTGAATCCATATACAACTGCTTATTTTAAATATCATGTGATTCTAATAGATAATTGGAGAAATAATTTGATTTTCTCTTAATTAGTGAAAACTAATTATTATAAAAATCCAGTCTAAAGTTGCGAGATTTAATTCTTGCAACTTTATTTTTTTAAAAAAACAGACATTGACTGGTGGTCGGAATTCACTTGTTTTTGATTATCCTCCCCTATAATTTTTTAGGGGGTGATATAATGGATGTGACTTTTAATGTCGATTTGACATTAACAATTATATTTTTTGTTGTATTTGTTATATCAATCTTTAAAAACAGTGAAATGTGATGAATCAATGAGATGGAGTTTTTAGAGATTGTTCTCTCACCGTCTGTTTTCTCCATTTGAGATTCATCACTACTTTTATGAAACCAATTGTTTCATAAAATTAATTATAATTATCTTTTCATTCCTTATAAACTTTTTTAAAAAAGAAGAGATGAAAGAATATGAAATTCTTTCGCGTTTAAAATCTATAATTCTTTACATGCTTGAGCTAATTTTTTACCTAACTCATAGCTTGCTTCCTCTTCTTCAGCGTTTGGTACAAATGTGATTTCTTGACTTTCAATGACGTCAAATCCACAGGCACCTAATTCTTCAGCGAGTTTTGCAGGAGCTCCTCCTCTTCCACCCATTGAACCGAAGGTAACTGCTTTTCTTACAATGCCGGTTCTGTTGAATAAGAGACCTTTTAGGTAGTACATGATGTCACCAATACTTGGGTATGGCACATCGTTGATTGTAGGATCTCCAACAGCAATTCCTTTACTGGTCAATATGCTTTTAACGATTTCTGATCTTTCGTCTTCGTGCAAGAAAAAGATTTCCACGTCATAGCCTTCAGACATTGCACCTTCAGCAATTTCATGAGCCATCTTTTGGGTGGAGTAGTGCATGGTATCGTAGATGATTGTAATCTTATCTTCACATACACCGGTAGCCCAGTTTTGGTAAGCTCCTATTACTTGCATAGGGTCAGTCCAGATTTGACCGTGAGATGGTGCAATCATTTTAATGGAGTCAAGCAATCCTAATTCAACTACTTCATTTAGTTTTTTAAGCACCAATTTTGAGAGTGGTGTAATCAAGTTTGCATAGAACTTTTGCGCAGCGTCCATCAAGATATTTTCAGGAATCTCATCTGAGAATCTTTTGGTGAAACATAAGTGTTGACCGAATGCGTCGTTAGGGAATAAGACACCAGTTTCATCTGCAAGTAAGGTGAACATGCTGTCAGGCCAGTGTAAGAGGAATGCATCTAGGAATGCTAATGGTCTTCCGCCGACATCCAAGGAGTCGCCGGTTCCAACAGTAATGAATTCAGCGCCTTCAAGTGCAGGGTAGTGTTTTAAAAGACCATTTACAGCGATTTTACTACAGTAGATTGGCGCTTCAGGGAATCTTTTGTGCAGATCCACTAAAACTCCGGAGTGGTCCTTTTCCACGTGGTTTTGGATAATGTAGTCAACTTTGACTTCTCTTCCTTCTTGAGCAAAAGCATCATCGATACGTGCCATCATTTCTTGGGTTTTTCCAGGATAAGCATTGTCGATAACTGCTACTTCGTCTTCTCCAAATACAAGGTATGCATTGTAAGTGGTTCCGTCTAATGTGTAACCGTGGTAGGTTCTTAAATCCCAATCGAGTACACCAACCCAGTATACTCCATCAGCTATTTTTTGTGCATTGGCTTTCATTTTTAATCTCCAATATATTTGCTAAATTCATATAAAATGCTTATGAATTTAATTAATTTTATAAAATTTGCTTTATTTATAATTTTGTTTTATACGAACTGTTTCAAAAGTTCAGATACTTATTACTTTTCAAGCGCTCTCTCTCAAGGTTTTTAATATAAGAGAAATAAAAGTGGTTAATATGATGAATGACGAGCTATTCAAAAATTTCACAATAAGTTGTAACCATGCAATTGGGACAACACAGAGTTATGAGCTGTCTTTGAGAAAGTACTGCAACTATTTTGACATGTCTCTTAAAGAACTTCTTGAGGAAGCCGAAGAGGATGAGATGAACGGTGTGAAATGGAAGCGCAGCCGCTTGAAATCAAAACTTGTTGAATATAGGCATTACATGTTTCAAAACTATGCTGCAGGAACCGTCAGAAAGGAAATGAACTGCATCATCTTTTTCTACAAGTTCTATGACATAGAAGTATTGGATTTGCCTAAAGTCAATGACAAAAACATCCAGAAGCCGGCTCCGATATATTTTAAGGACTTGCCGGATAAGGAAGTGATAAGGGAAGCCTTTCAGATTGCATCTCCCCTGATGAAAGCCATCATACTGTTTTCATGCTCCAGCGGATGTGCTCGTACAGAGACATTGAGCCTGACAATCGGGGATTACATTGAGGCATTGTCCGAATATCTGCCGAGACATAGAATGGACATATTTGAGGTTATTGATTATCTGCAGGATGTCGATGATGTTGTTCCGACCTTCAGCATTTTAAGGAAAAAGACAAACAAGTACTACCTCACATACTGCAGTCCTGAAGCTGTTAAAGCAATAAATGCATATCTGTTGCTGCGGGATAAGCCAATAACTGATGAAAGTCCGCTTTTTCAAATCAGCAGGACATATATGGTGCAGTCATTTGAGATGATCAATGACACTTTAGGTCTTGGTAGAGTCGGACGATACCGCAGGTTCAGAAGCCACATGCTCAGGAAGTTCCATGCTTCAGCATTATATAATGACGGCATGAGCATAGACAAGGTCAACGATTTGCAGGGAAAAGCTAAAAACAAAACCGATGCAGCTTATTTTATGACAAATCCTGACGATTTGAAATATGAATATATCCAGCATCTTCCTGCCGTTACTATAAACACTGATGTTGAAAAGCTGTCTGTCAAATCACCTCAGTTCATTCAGATGGAAAAGGAAAATGAAGCATTGAAATCTGAAGTGGGTGATATGAGAGGTGAACTTGAGGAAATGCGAGGTTTGAAGAAAGAACTTTTAGGTATAATTAATAAGGTTAGTGAGGGGTCATGATAAATATAAAAGGTAGTGATAGCATTTGGTATGTGGATGCTATCCTATTAATATTAAAAAGTCTAATTGAACAGTTTTTTCCTCTCTTATTTAATTAGCATATAATCAGAGCAAATTCTTAAGTTTTTATTATTTATTATTTAATTATCCATAAAATCAAATAAATAATAATTTATCAAATATTCTTTAATTTAATTTATATATATCATTTATAATATATTAACACAGTAATTGGGGGGATTTTTTGAATTTTAATATATTTTACCTTAATTTTTCAAAAGTATATGAAACAAAGATGTTATTAAATAATATAGTTCCTGAAAAAATAACTAAAGAAAAAAGTTTCACTTCTCAGAGTAATAATGAAATTGGATTTTCATCAGATGTTTTTTCATTAAAACATGGAGAAAGTAAAGGTGAATATTTCAGATTAACCGAAACTTTAAAAGTTAAAGAAGAAAAAGCTGTTGTTTTAAAGGATATTTTAAAAGAGACTAATTCCATTTCAAATTTTGATAATGTTAATGAAGGGGATTTAATAAAAATTGACAATGTATCCATTGAATTTTATGATGATGGGGATACTGAAAGGATGTTGTCTTTATTATCTAAGGATGCGAAGTGGAATGATTTATGAAGGTTTTGATGTAAGTAACTTTATTTTAAAATATTTTAATGATTCTGCATACCATTTAAAATGTAAATTCAATGGGGAAAACATAGTTTTTAAGATACCTATAGAAAATAACACAGAATTTGAGAGTAAATATTCAATAAATGATTTACTAATTGGAAAATTGTCTATAGTTGGGATTTACAAAGGTAGAATATCTGAAATAGATTTTAAGAGATCTAATTTTTCTGCTGCAATAAACCAACAACAAAATACTCCTCAACAAGATAGTTCAAATTCAAAAATCATGTCATCTAGTCATGATGAACCTAAAAATGATTCTCCTCAAAATACTAAAATTGAAGATGATTTATTATATATTGATATTTTTGCTATAATTCAAAATATTAATTTCAAACGGGAAAAATCACCAATAAATGAGAAAAGGTCATTATTAGATAAAATCAAACAATGGATGGGGAGATGATAATTTTGTCTAATGTTCTTTATACTTATAGTCACCCTGATGAATTACGTTATATAAATGATGAGAAGTATCTTAAAATTTCTAGGTTAGAATCTGAATTTAATTATCATCAATATGATTTTGTGGATATAACAAATGCAATTGAACATTTATATTATAACCCTCAAAATAAAATTTTATTGCAATGTCTTGAAGAAGATTTGGGGGAGAATTGTATTGCGATAATAAATGAAAATTTTGTAGATATAGCATTGAATATGTATCCTACTATATTCTATACTAAAGCAAAACTTTCTGAAAAAATTCCTGAATTAAATGATTTGGCAATTTCCAATAATTTCATTGAAAAAAGAGAATTATATTATTATTACAGTGATGAAAAAACTAATTTATTTAATTATTTTGATGAAAATAATATTCAATTCATTGATATTGATGGTTTAAAAATCCAAGAAAGAATAAAAAATATGAATTTTAACTTAGATGTGTTAGTTGATATAACACCATTAATTAAGAATAAAAGTACAGATTTATTAGAGTTTTTCATTAGAAAATTAAGTTTTATTAATATTATTTTCGTGTGTGAATATGAGAATTATAAAAATGAATTTAATATGTATTTTGAAAATAAGGTGCATATCTCTGAAAAATACTCTGATTTTGTTAAAGTAGTAGAAAATGATAGTTGGAATATTAAAAAAATTGTCGAACTTAATAATGATGAATTTGATAAGTTAGTAAATACCATGGAGAATAATTTAATCGGTCATAATCATTTTAAAACAGAATTTTATAAGCAATTAAAACAGTTTAAAGTTTTAAATGAATTAAATTTAAAAAAAATATTCTCTATATTTCTTTTAGGAGATTCTGGATTGGGTAAAACGGAAGTTGCTAGAATATTAAATAAGTTTCTAAATGAAGATTTTCAATTAATTAAAATAAATTTTGGAAATTATTCAAGTAAAGACTCTATTAATAGTTTGATTGGAAGTCCTAGAGGTTATATAGGATCTGAAGATGGTGAATTGAGTTTAAAATTATCTAAAAAACATTCTGGGATAATATTATGCGATGAATTTGAAAAAGCAGATTCAAAAATTATAAGTTTCTTTTTAGAATTGCTTGAAGAAGGTAAATTCACAGATTCTCAATCGATTGAATATGATTTAAATGGGTATGTAATAATTTTTACGAGTAATTTGAATCGAAATGATTTTTTAAGTAATATTCCTCATGAATTTCAATCTAGATTGGATCTAATATTTGAATTTGATTATTTAACTTCGCTTGAAAAAGAAAAATTTGTGTCATTAGAGTTAGAAAAAATTAAAAATACAATGGTAAAAAATCCTAAATACAAAAATATTGATTTGTCTGATTTTAATTTAAATTTTAATTTAGATGAAATAAATAATTTAAGAGATATTCAAAGGAGAGTTTATGGCCAAATAATAGAAATTGTAATTAGAGATATTGAATAAATTAATAGTGATAGTCATGAATTTAGAAAAATATAGTAATTTAGTTTTAGGTGTTTTTATATTTATTCTTTTTGGAATTGGAGTTTACTTTGCATATGTTGCAATTTTTAATCAATTTGAAGATTCTACATATAATGCAGTTTATGCAAGTTTACTTATGGCATCTATTTCAATAATCAGTTTTCTTGTATCTATTATTAATAATAATATTACTAGAAAACAAACTGAAGATTTTAATTTTATACAGCTTAGATTCCTAGATGCAAAAGAAGGTATAAATGAATTGTTGTTATTTCTTCAAGAAACATATCTCATTTATTTACAACTTCAAACTTTAGAAAAATCTAACAACCCTTATAAATATCAATATTTGTCTCCAAGAGCTTTTTTGGTGATGCAATTTACAAATTTATGTGGAGATATAATATTGTTGAATAAACTACCTATAACTTTGAGGTATAAAATTGAGTATAAATTTAAAGATATGACAAATAAAAATTTTAAAGATGATTATTTAGAAAGTTATAAAATTATTTTTTCAGTTTATCCTCCACATAAATCTATAAGAAATTACACGTCATATATAGAGTTTATCAATGAATTTAGAACATATAAGTATCCTGAACAACATAAATTGGTATTTAGGGTGTATTATGGTTCAAAATATATCAAAACACAAGATTTTTATAATCATTTTAAGGATATTTTTGTGGAATTATGTACTAATAGTATTGATGAATTGATTTTAAAAGATAATCAAGATATATGTTTAATAGAAGAAGATTATGGTTATTGGGAGTGATATGTTTCAAAATGTCTCTATTTTTATAGACTTGAATAAAAAAAGCATTAATATTAATTGTAAGATGCAGAAGTGAGATGTGGATTTATTTAAGCCATAAAACTATTTAAATAAGTATGATTAAATATTTTTTAAAATATCACATACTTGTGCTTTCTACAGTATTATTATATGAAGTTACATGGTAAATAAACTTATCCTACCTATTTCATAACTCTATAAATAAGTATGGAAATTTGTAGAAACAATCAGTCCATAGTCAGTAAATCTTTTTCTCAGGTTCATATCGGATAGTGAACTGGATTTTATTAAAATATGTACTTTTCATTTGGAATTTTATTTTTATTGTAAATTTAATAAGTATTAAATTAATTGGAGAAAAATAAAATTTTTATAAAAATTAAAATCTATTCTATTATTAAATCATACCATATTAATTTAATAAGGTTTATAAATTAGTAAGTATATATTCTATATCACTATTAAACTAAACTTTTAAGGGGTGAAAATCTTATGAATCAATTTGAAAACAATACTATAAGCATGCACTGTGATTTCGCGACACTTTATCGCTCTATTTCATCCAAACTTGAAGAATTCAAGAAATATATTTCAAGATTATTGGTAAATGAAAATTCACAGTTACTTGGACAATATTCATATTATTACAATGCATTATTTGAACTTTTAAGCATATTTGATGAATTTAAAAGTGAATGCCGTGCACTTCTAAAAACCAATAGAATCATTGAATACGTTTTCAAACACGAAAAATTAACCCCTGAATTAGGACATTATGTTAATAATGTATGGAAATCTTTCAGCAACCTTTTAAAATCAAAATTAAACCTCTTAAAAGGAAATATCTCAAATGAAGAATATGAAACTGCATATTCCAAATTCCGTGATGAATTAAGCATCAGCAGCGACTACTTCTATAGTGAAATATATGTTCAAACACATGAATTCGATGATGAAATCAATCAAATAAAATCCATTTTATTCTAGGTGATTTGGATGTGTGATAAATATTTCACCGATACCAATGTGGGCATTGCATATACATTCTATCCTGATAAATTTCACCCTTCCGTCAAACAAAAGATCGACAACACTGAAAAAGCATTGGTTTGGTCATCCTTTACAGAATACGAATTCAGAAAAAAATTTCAGGAAATTAATGATAATATCGATGATTTTTTTGCAGAAATCCAGAATGTATTAGCAAATAATGAAGTATACTCTTATGATTTCTTTGAAAAAAGCGTATTGAGAAACACCACTGACATTGAAATTGATAATCATAAGAAAATAAAATTACTTAAATTCATTTGGAACAGTGATAAATTCAATTCAATGTTTCCACAATCATTATCTAAGCTTACTTGCGAATTGATGTCCTGCTTTAATCAGGAGAAAAATATTTTCGTTGGCAAAATGGAATTATTTGACTGTGGCAGGGACAATTACAAAAATTTCCCAGATGTTTTAGATAAACTAAAAAATCAAATTGATGTTCACAAACCAGATTATATTATTGTAATTGATGCTGATGTCTTCTCAGCAGACGAGCCAATAATATTTTTAACATGTGATGAAGAATTATTCTTAAAAATAAATAATGCTGGGTTTTTAAATATTCAAGGTTATGAATTAATTAAAAAGGCAAATTAAGAAGTATATTGAGTTTTATTTGAATATTTATATTTCTTATACGGATTATTTATTTATAAATCTTCTCTAACAATATTTCTAAAAATTTGAACTTTATATTAATTTTGAAAGGTGTAAAAATGGATGAATCAACAAGAAAGGTACCAAAAGTATTTATTTCTTATTCATGGACAGATGAAGAACATATTTCCAATGTCCTTGAGTTTGCAACTTATTTAATGAATAATCATGTCGAAGTTATACTGGATGAGTGGGACGCTCCGGAAGGGATAGATTTAAATCATTTTATGGAAGAAAATGTTAGATCAGAAGATATTGATTTTGTTCTTATAATTTCCGATAAAGAATATGCTCGCAAAGCTGATGAACGAACTGGTGGTGTAGGTACCGAAACACAAATTATCAGTAAGAGAGTTTATGAAGATGTTAATCAAACGAAATTTATTCCAATAGTCTGGCAGAATGATAATAATGGAAAACCTTATTTACCAGATTATTTGTCCTCTCGCAAATATTTTGATTTAACACCTAAAAATAGATATTCAAATTCTAAAAAAGTATTACGAAGATTACATAATCTTCCAGAAAATCCAAAACCAAAATTAGGCGATTTTCCAGAGGAATTATTAGAAACAAAAAAATATTATCCCACGCTAAAAGAGTATATTGAAACATTTGATGAAAAAGTTGAAAAAAATCCTAAATCAATTAATTTTATTTCAAGAAACTTCTTTAAAAATTTTTTAAAAAATCTTGATGATTTTAAAATAAAATTTGAAACTAGAAACACTTTAGAAATTGCTAATGGATTATATAAAAATATTGAGGAGTATACTCCTTTACGGGATTATTATATCGAGTTCATTGAAAAAATTACTCAAGTACACGAGTTTGCTCCAATAGATTATGATATAATTAAAGAGCTATTTGAAAATATTTATTCAAAATACACTACACCAAACATTGGTCAATCTTATATGAGGGAAGAATTTATGAATTTTGACTTTATTTTAAGAGAACTCTTTTTATATACTATTACTATTTCAGTTGAAAATAATGATTATGAACTTACTAGTTATCTTTTAAACTCACCGTATTTCTTAAATGACAAATATAATCTTGATAAGAATCATCAAACATTTTTAAATTTAGATAGAAGAGGATATATTCCTACTGATGGATATTTAACAAAATATTGTCAAGAACATAATCTTAATAAACTAACTGGTATGGGGCATTTATTAATATCAAGAATTCATAAAGATTATGAAGTAGATGATTTTGTAAACTCAGATATTCTATGTTGCCATATTTCTATAATCAATTTACATGATCAAGATGGGTGGTTCCCATTTACATATATTTACAAAGAAACGGATTATATGTCATTATATCAAAAATTAATTTCTGAAAGCCATTGCGAGAAGGTTAAATGTATTTTTGACATTGAGTATAAACATGAATTGGAAGAGAAAATTAAATATTCGGAGGAATATTTTGGAAAAATAAGATATGGATTTTCGAATGTTTTCATGAATTATGTTAAACCTATTAGTGAATATGTTAATGTTGATGAAATTGCAAGCAAAAAATAGTTAATTTGTGATATTCATGGATTCAGATAATCATTTAATTGAAATTAAAATAAATAGTTATGATGAACTTGTAAATCTTATTTGCGGAAAAGATGGAAGAAATAAACACGATCTCAGAGAGGATTATATATTCAGAGGGTTGTCCAATATAGAATATGAATTAATTCCGTCTTCATTAAGGAAAAATAATCTAAATCAATTAAATATCAATGAATTCATTGAATCTGACTATAAATTAAAAGTTCCAATTAATGAAACTGAAATTAAAACAAATAATTTAACATATAATCCTAAACATAAAAGTTATGACAATACATTTATAATACCTTTTGACAAATACGGTAAACCTTTTTTAGATAAAAATTCAGACTATTCTGCACCTAAAAATAAATTACAAATTGAAAAAGAATTATATATTTTGATTAAATTTTTTTATCATGCAGATAAAAGTGGTTTGAAAGTTAATGCTAAAGGATTTTCAAGATATTTGCTACATCATAAATCAAATGAACCTTATGATGAATTTGTGGATTCAGACATTTTAGAAATAATATCTTTGGCACAACATTATGGTTTACCTACAAAAGCTCTTGACTGGTCATATGATTATAAAGTATCACTATATTTTGCAGTGAAAGATATTTTAGTAAATTCAAAATCAAATGATGGAGTTTTATGGGCTTTGAATTATAAATTAATTGAAAACCAAGAATTAAATGACCCTAATTATTATGTTAATTTACAAATTTATAGGCCTGAATATAATACAAATCCTAATTTAAATGCTCAAAAAGGGTTATTCACTTATTTAGAAAGATATGTTGAAAATTATGATAGGCCTTTAGACAAGATTATATCATATGAATTAAATCAAGATTTAAAAGATAGGCCAATATCTTCATATTATGATTCAAAAATCACAACTATACCTACCAATATTACCAAAAACAACAATATCTTCTACAAATTTATAATACCTAAAGAAATCAAACATGAAATTTTAAAGGAATTATATTTAGATGGCTATTCTGAAGAATATATATTTCCTGGATATGATGGAGTTACAAAATCTGTCATTAATAGAATTAAATTAAATAATTTAAATAATCCAATAACATTAAAGAAAAATATTATATTATCAGTTGATTGGGATATTAATAAAGTAAAAAGTAAAGAAAAATTATATGAATTTATAAATCAAGATTTCGAATTTGAAATTGATAAAATCTTTATATATCAAAATGATGAAATCATTGGTTATTTTAGAGGAAATGAAATAATTAAAGATTCACCTAAGAATTTATGGGATAAATTTGGAAGATATTCTGGATTATCTAAAGATAAGTTTGATAAATTATTTAACAATTCAAATTGTTTTGCTATCAGAATAAACGATTTTAACATCTTTAATTATTCAATTAAGTTATGTAATTTCAAATTTGAACATAAATTTTATTATATAGAAGATAATGATGATTTAAAATTTTTATTAAATTTTAATTAGAATCACTTCTTAATATGTTGAATACAGTTATAATAAACATTATAAATTAAATTAGAACGGAATTCTATGAAAAATAGGAGAATAAATGTCTGCAAAAAATTCATTAAAAGGTTTTGTTTATCAGGTAAATGTTTTAAATGCTTTTGTTGCAAAAATGGATTTAAAAAGAAATATTAAAAATATTGAATCAGAAGCCGAAGTAGAACATGAATTTGATGATATGGTAGTTATTGATGAAAATGATAATATTTTTTGTTTTCAAGTGAAAGATTATGAAAAATTTGACATTAACAAAGTAACAATTGAAGATGAGATTGTTAAAATTGTTGCGGGGAATACACGAAGCAGCAGTAAGTTTGACCCTACTTTTATCAATGGGCTAATTGTGAATAAGGATTTTGAATGTGATAATGAAATTTTAGGTTTTAAATCTAAATTAATTGATGGAATTCATGTTATTCCCTTAACAGAAAATAATTATGATGAACAAGTTGGGGAGTATGTTAATAATTCCAGAAAAGAATTTATTCAAACCCAAGTTATTAATAAAATTTCAAATGCACTTTTTGAATTCAAATTTGATGAATTGCCTAAGTTATCATTTTTTTCAAATGATTTAAAACATGAAACTGTGAAATTTAACAGGATCCCTGAAGTTATCAATGGCTTATCTTGGCATTTGGGGGCTCCAGGTACTGGTAAAAGTCATTGGGCAGGTGAAATTGATGAGTTTTATGAAAATTCAATACTTTATAGATTCTATGCTGATGAACATAATCAAAAGCGTTTAGAATTTTATAGATTCATTGAAGATTTTACTCATAGAATTTTTGGAGCACCTGAAAAGAAATCTTATGATGAAATAGTTGATAAAATTATCGAGGATGATTTAATAATTCTTATTGATGGACTAGATCATGTATATAATTATAATACTCCTGATTTAGAGAAATTTTTAGAATTTTTTGATATCTTGAAGGATACAAAAACTTTAATATTTTCCAGACCATTTCCGGAGATTATGGAAAAGGATAATGTGTTTAGTATTGAAAATTGGAATAAAGAAGACACTCTTAAATATTTAGAGCATTACTGTTTTGAGGAGGATATTAATGAAAAAATTTATGATTTAACAAATGGCTATCCAATAATTACTTATTATTTAGCTGAACATTATAAATTAAATAAAGATTTAACATTGTATCCTGAACAGCTTAAATCTATTGAAGATTATTATCAGACAATTTTAGATACTGTTGATCTTCAATATCCTTTGGAATTGTTTCTATTTTGCAATTCATATATTTTAGAAAGTGAAATTGATTATTTATTGGATCAAAATTCTGCACGAATATTACATGAATTCATTGAAAAATATCCTTATTTTTTTACTAAAGAGTTAAATAGAATTCGGTTATTCCATGATAGTTTATTCACTTATTTGCATGGAAAATCAGAAATGAATTATGATTATTCTCTTGATAAAGTTAAAAAAAGCATACTGTCTAAAGAAATTAATTTTTTAACAAGGTTTAATGATTTTAACTTTGAAAATGAATTTATTAAACAGGTATTAAAACTATATTCAGATTTCAACACTTTTGAAGAACTAAGTGATAATTTTGATTTTGAATCTGTAAAACTGTTTTATATAAATTTGAGAAAAATATTAAAAGATTATCCTAATACGTTAGATATTTACCAATATTATTCCTTAATTTTAATTGATTTAATTTTGAATAGAGATGATTATATTGGCGAATTTTCAGTATTTTACCAAATATTTAGATATTCTGAAATTGATGAAACGGTGATTTATAGTGATGGAGTTTTATGGAGGTTATATCAATATTATTCTGAAGAAAACATTAATCCATTTAAAAAATTATTGGAAAACCATTTTTATGATTCGGAAAGAGTATGTGAAGATTTAAAAAGAGAATGGGAAATAGAAAATATTTTCTATTCAGATAATTATGTTGAACTTGATGAAAATAATATTGAAAAAATTGTTCAAGAGGAATATAATTATGGATTATTTCAAGATTATTTAGCATATATTTGGATTAATAAAATTGATGATTCAAAATATTTTCCATTTATAAACAATTATATTAATCATTCATTTTCTTTTGAAGATGAAATCAAATTTAGATGTTTTTTAAACAATCTAAAAATTCGAGTTATGAACTTTAGAGATGTGTTGGAAGGAGCTAAATTAAAAATATATCAATGCGGATATTTGGATGAAGAAAATAGCTACTTAAAAAATTCATTAACTGAATATATAGACAACAATTTAAAAGAAATGAGCACAAGTATTTATCAAACATTGCTTGGATATTTAAGGTTTTATAATAACACAGATACTGCCTTTGATTTTTCACAAATTTTTAGATATTTCAATATGTACTCTTTTAGAAAAGATTATAGTGTTTTAACAATTAATAATGCATTATTCACATTTGAAAAGCATAGTCTTATTTCAGAAAGCGATTCATTTAATTTAATTTTAAATACTATGTCTAAATCAGAAAAAGGCATCAGACATTTAAGTTTAGATTATTTGATTGAAAAATCTCCGGAAGCTATTGAAGTTTTATTAAATGAATTTGATGTTGATTTAGAATCTGAAATAAATTATTTTGATGCTGAGCAAATTAACAAACTTCCAGAAAAAATTGTTTTTAAAAATTTTTTTGATTTTAATAAAGGTAGAGAAATAGATTTTAATAGATTAAATAACATTTTCAAATCTACTCATAAAGATAAACTACTGCTTTATTTGAGATGTCTTAACTTGAAGGTTTTTAATGTCCCAATTGAATTTTCAGAGATTTTTGAAGAAAATAATGTGGATTTTGATGAAGAACTTACTGAAATTGATCAGTTGAACTACATGAAACAATCAGAGGAAATAGATGAAACGGAATATCATGAAAAATTAAACATAATTAAAGAGGAGACTCAAAGAGAAAAAATTAGACAATTGGAATCATTTAAAGATAGAAACTATATAAGAAGGTCAGATTTTGAGGATATAAAATTATCTAATATAGATCATTTAGAATTAGCCAAATATCAAGATGGAAATTATGATTGTTTACCATATCCTGAATTTTTTAAAATATATGATAAAGAAGTTATAAAAAATGATTTGCTGATGATTATTCATAATGCAATAACAAGTAGGGTTTATTTTTCAGAAGAACATTTTGCAATAGCATATGGTTGTTTAGGCAATATTCCATATTTAATTGATTATTGTGAATATGAAATTGATTGGGTAAAAATATTTAATATTTTTAAGAGATTTATCCATGAATCAGGTATTGAATTTAATTAAATTAGATTTTTATAAAATTCTAAATAATGATGATGAATCGCTATCATAAATTATTTTTAATATAACTATGAAATTGATAATTATGTTTGCTTCACTCACATCCCTTATCGAAACTGGTTTAAAATCAATGAATCAATCTGATTTTCAAAAATTAGCTTTTGATTTTTTAAATTTTAAAGGATTTAATTATATCGGAGCCCCTGGTGCAATGGTGTCAGCAAATAAAACTTCACCTGGAACTCCAGATGGATTTTTTGAAGATAATGATGGTAAATTTATTTTTTGTGAAGTTACTACTTTAAAACGAGAAAATAATAAATCAAAGTTTTTAGAAAAGCTTCATGATGATATTAAACATTGCTTTGATGAAGAAAAATCAAAAATATCAAATGAAGATATTTCAACAGTAATTTTGGTATTTAATAGTAAGATATATCCTAATGAAGTAAAAGATTTAAGATCTAAAGTAAAAGAATTCAATCCTAATGTTAAGCCTTTATTCTATAATATTCAAAATTTAGCAAATTTTTTGCAAAACTTTCCGAATCTTGGTAATTATATTCCATTTGCACCAACTATGGATGGAATTTATTCATTAAATTCATTCATTGAACATAGTGCAAAAGGCATTAGGCCGGATTTAAAGAATGAATTTATAAAGCCAAAAAATCTTTTTAATGAAATATTTAATAAATTAAATGAAACGGATTATTTGTGTTTGTATGGAAATCAAGGTACTGGAAAAACAAGATTGGCTATAGAAATTGCTCAGGAATATTCAAAAATCAATGATTTCAGAGTCATTGTCATTAAAAGGTATTCGCCCACATTAGTATCAGACATTAGAAAAATTGTTAATTCAGATGAAAAAGTATTATTTGTCATTGATGATTATACTGATGATTTTTTTAATTTAAGCTATTTCATAGAAGATGTAAATAATTTGCATGATAATTCTTCATTTAAATATATATTTACATTAAGAAATCAATTTTTAAGTTTAATTAAACAAGAATTAAAGAATTATTCTCAAAATATTATTCCAATTAATTCTTTAGATGAGTATCATATGAGAAACTTCATCAGAGAATTTATAAAAAATGAAAATTGTTCCTTTTTATATCAACGCTATATAATTGATAGATTAATAAAAATATCTAAAGGCAATATTGTTTTTTGTGTAATGGCAATGAAAATAATGGCTAAAGAAGAAGATACAAGTCTACTTAATGATTCCGAGAGGGTTTTTATAAATTATTTTCATAATTATGATAAATTGGTGGATGTTTTTTATAATAATGAACTTTTAAAGTTATTGGGAATTTTTTCATTTTTTGATGTAATTGATTTAAATAATGATGACTTATTAGATTCAATTGAAGATTTATTCGATTGTCAAATACGAAATAATTCTAATATTGATAAATTATTAAGATATGAATTATTAACGGAAAGTCATGGCAAAATTTATTTTGAAGATTCACTTTTATCCACATATATATTCTATCTAACATTCGTAAAAAGGGATATTTTTGATTTCCAGAAATTCATTGAATTTTTTATTCAAAAGTATCCTAAACAATTGGAGTATAAATTTGGAGACATATTTGCTTCATTTGATATGGATAAATTCAAAATAACTCATTTGACTAGATTAAATTTAATAAAAGATAAATTAAATAATGATAACGACTTAATTAATTTCTATTCGATTTTTAATATTTTTTATTCAGAAGAATTATTACTATTTGTTATTAGGCATTATGAAGATTGTTATATTGAAGAGTATAATTGGGACGAATTCATTACCTCCAATATTCGTAGACATGCATCAAAAAATAGGATGATAAATTTATTATTTGAATCTTATAATTACAAATTCGTTTTAGAGTTTGCTTTTAAGTTAATCTATAAAAAACCATCTTTATTAAAGGATATTTTATTCAATATTAATCAAAAATATTCATTTACAGATTACAGTAAAAATGATGAATTTTATTTACAACATCTGTTAATTGATGTTTTAAACAATCAACATAATCTAGGAAGCTATTCTCAGTTAATAGCAGATAAGGTTTTCCAATTTGTCATAACGGATATTAAATATTTAGAAGAATTTGGTACAGAATGGGGAATATTGCATATTAGTGATTTACCACGTCTTAATGTTGAGTTGAATTATGATGACGCATTATTGGAATTAAGACAAAAAATTTTAGATTATTTATTTAAAATGTATGATGATAATAATTTATTTGTAGGAAAAACGCTTGAAATGTATATAGACACAATCAATGAAAATTTTTCACCAGTAATAGAAAAAGAATTTAATCAGATTTATTCCTTTTTAAATACATTAGATTACAAAAGATATTATCCAAATAAAATAGCATATTTATATAAAAATAAATTAAATGAATATAATGTTGATTATGAAGGGGAATTTGAATTTATAGATGAAAATATCATTAAAAAGATACATACATGTTCCAATGCTTTTAGCATTCATGAAAGAACTGAGGAAATTGAAATAACAAAAAAATTAACAGATTGTTTTAATAAATTTGGATCAGAGGAATTATTAAATCTTATGAATGAAATTAGGCTTTATGAAGAATACGTAACTGTTTATACAGATTTACTCTTCAATATTTTAATAGACGCAGATATTAATGAATTTTTAAAAACATTTGAATATTATATTAAATCAAAATTTAGATTAATTAGTGGAGCTAGTTTTATAAAAAACTTATTTAATTCAAAATTAGATACCTCTGAAATATTTAATCTTATTAATAATAAGGAAATACTTGAAAAAGAAATATTTTATCATTCTTTCTTTTTACATATTCCTAAAGAAGAAATAACAAAAGATTTGTTTTATGAATTTTGTAAATATCTTAAGGATTCAAATCATCCTTATTATAATTTATTTGATTATTATAGATTTAATGATGCTTTTTTAGAAGTGAAAGAAGAAATTGGTGAAAATGATGCATCTAATATAATTCAATATTTGACTAAAATTCTTATTATAAAATCAAATGAAATTCCCATATTCTTTAGTTATACTTTTTGTGAAGAATATTTGGATTATTTCGATGATAATTTTGAATTATTAAAAGAATGTTATTTTAACCATTGTTTATTGGATTCAAATTATGATTCTGACTTTAGTGAATTAGAAGTATTATGCAGAATCGATAAATCATTTTTGAAGGAATATCTACAATTTCGCCACGAAAATAATTTAGAATTTTCATATGAAAGAGGGAGTGTGGATTTTATTTGGAATTTAGATTATGATTATGGTGAATTAGATGATTTGATTACATTCATGTTAGAAAAATTTTATCCACATGATAATGGAATTTATATTTTCTTCCCAGATTTTGATGAAAATAAAAAAGAGTTTATTACTAATTTCATTTCTAAAAATTATAAAGATAAACAAAAAATGAGAACTATTTTTGAAATCATAAAAGAATATTATTCGATTAATGAATACATTGAATTTTTAAATTTATTCTTAGGTTTAAATGGAGATTGTGAAATTTTTGAGGGGTTTATTTCTGCAGAGTTATTGCCTGATGGTTTTGTCAATAGGGTAGTATATCTAGAAGAAAAAATAAAGTTTTATGAAACAATTAAAAAATATATTGAAAATTTAGATTCTATAAAATATTTAGAGCATATTATTGTGATGAAGAATTTAATTCATAGTGCTGAAGTTGAATTAAATAGAGCTATTAATATACAAATTATGTAATAAAATTATAAATCCAGTTCGACTAAAATTTCAAAAGTATCTGGGAGGAGTATTCTCCAGATGCATTATTTTTTACCTTCCAGCCGTTTAATGGATTTAATCAGGTTATCAAAATCAGATTCATAGTTTCTATCCTGATCTATTCTGAATTCCTTATACTCATTAATCGCATGAGCTTTGGCTTCAACAGCTGAAACTTTACCTTTACCTTCCAGTAGTGGCAGTTGGCTTAATTCAAGATATCCGTAAAGCAATGTTTTCCAGTCTTTCATGAATGTTGGCTTTTGGGAATTCGCCCTTGTTTCTGCCAAGGTCAAAAAACCGTCAACCAAGGTATTTAGTGAATCCAGTTCCATTTCGTTTAGATAGTTTTTTGAAATTACCACGTCTGCCTGCAGGATTTTTCCATGAGGGGCGTCTTCCCATGTTGTAAGTCCCATGTTAATTTTATTTTTGTCGCTGCGGGATTTAATGATTTCAGCGGCAGTCTGACCGGTTATGGCAAACAAGAGCATGTTTTGTACTGTGGCAAAGAAGTCTTTTGTCTCATCGGCGTCCAGATTGTAGTCTGCACTTGTTGCATATAAATCTGTGATTTTTTGGTTGAATCTTCTTTCTGAAGCACGTATTTCTCGAATTCTTGAAAGCAAATGGTCAAAGTAATCTTTTCCAAATCTTGAGCCTTTTTTCAATAATTCATCATCCAGTGCAAAACCTTTTACAATATACTCCTTAAGCACGCTTGTCGCCCATTTTCGAAAGTGTGTTGCCTGTTTGCTGTTTACGCGATAACCGACTGAGATTATGGCATCCAGGTTGTATAATATTGGTTGTGTTTTTGCATCAGGGTTTATAATAACGATTTCAGTATTATTGAAATCGTTCGGATTGAAGGTAACTTCCGATTTTATCAACTCTCCTGACTCAAAAATATTATTTAAATGAGTACTTATTGTATTGATATTTTTACCAAATAATTCGGCCATGGTTTTTTGTGTAGTCCACATTGTGTCATTTTCTGAATCAATAATTACATTTATGGCCACTGCTCCGTCTTCACTGGTATATAATAATGTTTTTACAACTTCATTATTCATATTCAAGCTCCTGAATATCTAATTGCTATAATAATAAGTAGATTTATAATGTATATAAAAGATTAGAGAGAGCATTTGAAAAGTAATATTTAAAAAATAGAATAGTGTAAAATAGCAAAGCTATTTTACTACAATTTTAGATTTAACAGTTTTTGCCTTGTATGCGGAGTCCCCGCTAAACTTGGTTGTGGCGGTAAAGGTACCTTTTTTAGTGATTTTAACTTCGAATGTTGCAACTCCCTTCTTGTTGGTGGTTGCCTTATAGGTTTTACCTGAGACTTTAAGGGTCAGCTTTTTGCCGCTTAAAGCCTTGCCTCCGCTTTTAAGTGTAGCTGTAACCTTTTTTGTAGCAGACTTTTTAAATGTCTTTTTAGCAACAGTCAGCTTGGTTACCTGCTTCTGGACGGTTATTGTAGATGTTGCAACGCTTCCCTTATAACCGGATGAGCCGGTAAATGCCAGGGTAACGGCATATTTGCCCGCAGCAACTGCAGGCAGAGTGAATGCTGCAGCACCGTTGGATGCAGTCTTAACAGTGTATATTTTACCGTTAAAGCTCACGCTGATTTCTTTTCCCTCCAATGGATTGCCGTTTGCATCCTTAAGTGTGAAAGTGTATTTGCCGCCGGCGGTGAGTTTGGCCTGGGATGCTGTGATTTTGGTGGCGGTCTGAGCTGAGCCCGTCTGGACAATGGTTTCCAGTTCACTTCCATAGTACCTGTCACTTCCTTTATAGACTGCAGTGATTTTAGCCTCACCCTCAAGGCCGTTGATGTAGATATGGCCATACTCATCGGTAGTGTCTGTAATGTCACTTCCTCCGTTAATGCGGTAGGTGACCTTTTCCGATTTGAGGCTGACGCCTGCAATGTCTGAAAGCTCAATTACAACACGGCCGTCCTTAACATACACCGCACTGAGATAGGTCTCAGTGGACGCCTTAGGAATCTTGATGTCACCGTCACCTGACTGGATTGCGCTGAAGACAAGCTCAAACTGCCTTATGCCCTCAACATCAGAGAAGTTGTTGTTTTTGATTATAATATCGCCAGTCGGCTTGAGGGCAAGACTTGAAAGGACATTGAGATAATAGAATGTAACGGTCTTGGCATCAACATTTGAGTCGGCTTTTTTGACGGTGTTGTCCGTAATGTTTATTGAGCCGATACTTGAAGGATAACCGTGAGCGGTGTTTTCAGCCTCTGAAATGATTAACATATTGTTGTCTTTTACGATAAATTCATTGCCTGTGATTTCCAGATTGTCGGATGCCTTCTGCAGGCTGATAACCGGCAGGTTAGGATAGTCTACAACGAATGTCCTTTTAAGATTGGCACTGTAGTAGCTTGTGTTAATCATGCCGCAGGTTATGAAACGGTTGTTTCTGATTTTAGAACCTTCAGTAGAAGCACCTCCATAGAAAATGGCATAGGTATTGTTTATGAAAGTGTTATTTTCAGCCAATATGTTACCTGATCCAGAGGCAATGCTTAAACCATCCAGAACCGGACCGTCAAAAACATTGTTGATAATATTCAGGTTTTTTGAACCCATAATGTTAATCGCCTTGGTTCCGCTGTCGCTGCTGTCCGGATTAACACCGGTAGTAGCACCGGTAAAGTAACAGTTATCTACAGTCGAGTCACGTACATTATTCAAATATATTCCGCTTGCGTAATTAATAAAACCGCAATCCTTGATTAAGAGATTATTTCCATACCTTAAGTTGATTGCAACCCCATTTATATTTCCACGATATTCCGGTACCTCAACAGTGTTTATGAATGTAATTCCACTTACTGTGGTGCCGGATGCACTCTGTATATCAAAGGCTCTATTGGCACTAACATTGACATTGTCACCTATGATGGTGACCTGCTTTGTGATTGAAATTTCCTTTTCAATATTGTATGTTTTATTAGAGCCCAGATTTATTGTATCACCGCTATTGGCATGATCGACTGCATCCTGAATGTCACTGCCGTTGTTTCCGGCGACTGTGATTTCAGAAGTCAATGCGGTTTCGTTGTCCTGTGCTGAAACGCAGGTAACTGAAATGATTAAAACCAATAGGGCAAGTATTGTAATTTTTTTAAGATTCAATTTTAACATCTCTAAATAAGTAATTATTTTTTTTAGAATGTGAGTTTCAGTATCAAAAAAATATTCGCAATATTTAGAGTAGTTACAATATTATATCTTACCTTTTGTTCAATATAAAAGTTATTATAATTCGATATTTTTAGCCGTTTTGATTTTATATCGGTGTTGGTTAATTTTATCAGGCGATTATCATTGTTTTTATTATTTGGTGAAGTGTTTAGTAATTACTGTTTTTGATATTTTAATTATTTATTTTATTTCGCTAAATTTGAATATAATTTTATAATTATGATTAAATATTGATTACATTTTAATTTAATTCTTTTAGAAGTCTATTTATGATAATTTTAGAATTTTGTTTTATATATTGAATATATGATTATCAATTGTTATTTTAATTGTATAATTTTTTATTATTAATTTGATTATTTTAATCTTTAATTATTTATTTATATTCTGTTTATTTTTGGTAGTGTTATTTAAATGATTTTTAGTTATTTTTTGTTTAAATGAGTTTTAATACATTTTATAAACGCCCCCCCCCCCGATGATGTTCATTTGACTTATGGAGTTTTTTAAGTCCGTATCTGTGAATTTAAAGAGCAAATATTATATATTAATTATTAGTAAAAATAGTATTGATATGAACTTTGTTTCATATTAATGTGGGTTAGTATCAAAAAATAGTAGAGGTTTAAAAAAATGAATTAGGCTTTTAAAACAATATTTAAAAATTTTGTTTTATTAAAATGTTAATCGATATGAACTGTTATTAACGGCAAAGTCCATACCATTCAAAACGAACACCTATAAACATTTTAAAAACCTCTAATTATATATTTGGTAGTTTCTCAGTTAAATAAGTTTTTAGATGTGATTTAAAATGGTTAATTATAAAGTTTTAATTGCAATGCTTCTTGTTGCAGTTTTTGCAGTAGGTGCTGTTTCAGCAACTGAAGACATAGCAATAAATGAAAACAACGAATCAATTTTAGAAAATCCAAATTTTTCAGATGTTGATGATATAAAGATTAATGAACCAGTTTTACAAGATAATTTGGAAGATAATCAGATTAATGATGAAAATATTAAGTTAAGTAGTGTTTCGGATGAAAGTATAGGTTCTGAAGATGCATCTGAATATATTGTTAATCCTAGTTTTGAGAATGGTACTGATGGGTGGGATACTGATTTTAGTCGTGCTTCAACTGCAGCCCATTCTGGGTCTTATGGATTACAAACCACTCAAGCAAATAGGTATATGAGTCAAACTTTGAATTTTAATTCAATTGATAGTATTAGTTTTTGGGTATCTTCAGCTGCAAAGAAGGTTAATTTCAATGTTCTAGTTGATGAGGAGGTAGTAGCTACAATTGTTAATGATGCTGATGTTGGAAATGGAATTTGGAAACAATTTACTGTAGATACTTCTTCTTTTACCGATGAACGTCTTTTTAAAATAGTAAATAATGAAAGAGGCCAATTAAGAATAGACGATTTCACAGTAAATACTAATAAGCCTACTCCAAAACAAAAAATGAACACTATTATTTCAGTAGATTATGCAGACTCTGGTTTTATTGTTATTTCTCTAAAAGATGAAAAAGGGTATTCTATCCCTAATGTTAATTTAACTTATAATATTGATAATGGCGAAACAACTACTGTTTGCACAGATAATGATGGTAGAGTTACTTTCTGTAGTTTAACTGGTAATTTTTCAATTTCAGCTAATTTTACAGAGAATGATGATTATTTGACCTCTAATAAAACTGTAAATTTCTATAATATTACTTTTACTAACAATCCTTTCATTAATCCAAATTTTGAAGATGGAAATTTAGATGTCTCTGAGGATGTTTATGGTTGGAATGTTACTGGGGGCTCTGCACATGGTGGAGATCGTCAGGATGGTATGATAAAGATTTTTAATGGTACTAGGGCATTATTATTGTCTGGCAATTATTATGGATATTTTGTTTCCCAATATATAAATTTTGATTATATTGATAAAATCATTTTCAAATATTATGCATTGGATCAAAGTCTACACTGGTTAAATTACAATATCACTACTTTAATCGGAGATAATATTGTTGAGAATTCCCATACTTCTGAAGATTCTCAGTGGCAAATAGCTACAATTGATACCAAAGATTATAATGGTATTAATTTATTTGCAATATCTGTTCATTTTCATGAGGAGAATACTCAGAAAATCTATGCATTATACTTGGATGATTTCGCAGTTATTTATGATGATGTAGCTATTTCCAACTTTACTTACACTAGTGATTTTGATGGTGAAAATGTAACAGTCAATTTTATTAATACTGCAATCGGTTTAATCGACAATATTTTATGGGACTTTGGAGACAATACTACAAGTAATCTTATCCACTCGACCCATATTTTCAAACCAGGTACTTACAATGTTACTTTAACTGTTAATAATGGTGAAAAAACAAATAGCCAGAGTTATCTTTTAGCTTTTGATTATCCTTCAATTGATGGAAAGATGTATGCTAGTGTTCAAGAGGCTATTAATAATGCAGAATCTGGTGCAGTTATTGATATTCCAGTCGATGTGGCCGAAAACTTAATAATTAACCAAACTGTAACTTTAAACTTCAACGGCAATGAATTAAACGCTCCTTTGATTAATGTTGTTGGTGGTGCAGATGTAATTGTTAACAATATCACATTATCTGGTGACAGTAACGTATTCGCTGTTGATGAAACATCTAAATTAACCATTAAAGATTCAACTATTGATGATGCTAAACTTGAATTACAATCAGGAAACATTAATGTTGAAGATATTGCATTGAATAACAGTTATTTAACTATAACTAATGCTAATGCTGAAATTAATCATTGTAATATCAATGCCAGTGAAGTTATAGTTAATGGTGGCAAATCAAAAATCTTAAACACAGAATTTACCAATTGTGATGCAGCCGTAACACAAAATAATGGCGAATTAAACTTAACCAGTAACTTATTCACTGCCAATAAAGTTGCCGTTAATGTTACTAATGGTACTGGAAACATTAACTTCAATGCAATCTACGGCAATACAGAATTTGGTATAGTCTACAAAGGAAACATAAACATAGACAATAACTGGTTTGGAAAAGACGAAATATCATACATTAATGGTAATGAAACACCAACTGAATATGCAGATGTTTACCAAGCAGAAGAAACAAGCTCCGATGTTGTCAATTTGATGTTAACAATTACATCACCTGAACTAATGATTGCAAACAAAGAATATGATATTGTATTTGATTTAACCATGAACAGCATGGGTCAAAACACAAGCGACATGGGATCTCTTAAAACAGTATCATTAGACGTTGCAAGTTCAGCTGGAGATGTAGAAACTTTATATCTTGTTGATGGTGTTGGTGTAGTTAAAATCCTTGTTGGTGATAGTGATAGTGAAGGAATTGATTACACAATTCTGGGTCAAACATACTCAACTGAAAGTGCAGTTGTATCTACTCCTAAAATCAACATCACAGTAACTGTTGAAGAATCCACTGCTAATATAGTAGTAAATATTCCACATGCAACAGGCAATGTATCTTTAATCGTAGATAAAGACAAATATGAAAAAGTATTGGATGGAGAAAATACTCTCAGTCAAACCATAGATAATTTAATTGCGGGAACACACAACATTGTAGTAATTTACCATGGAGATAACATATTTGACAATGCTATTCAAACTGATTCATTCGATGTTGATAAAAGTACCAAAGATTTAATCAACGAACTTAAGAACCAGACAGAACAAATTGGTAACCTCACTGATGAACTTGCTGATGCTAATGGTAAGGTTGATGATTTGACTTCTCAGTTGAATGAGACTCAGGCTAATGCTTCTAAGTTGGCTGATGAGCTTGATGTTGCTAATGGTAAGGTTGATGATTTGACTTCTCAGTTGAATGAGACTCAGGCTAATGCTACTAAATTAGCTGATGAACTTGCTAATGCTAAGGATAATATCACTGATTTATCAGGTAAAGTTGACAATCTTACCGCTGATTTAGATGCTAAAGATAGTGTTATTGATAATCTAACAAAACAAGTTGATAACCTTACTGATGTTGTGAATGTTCAGAACAGCACTATTGCTAATCAAGCTGAGCAAATTAGCGCTCTTAATAATACTATAGCTGAGAAAGATGGTGTTATTGCTAGTAAGGATGCTGAAATTAGTAATCTTAATGATACTGTAAATACTCAGAGCAGTACTATTGATTCACAAAAAGCCCTTATTAATAATCTTAATGAAACTATCATTGAGCAGAATAACAAGGTTTCTAATCCTATAGCAACTAGCATATCAGTGAAAGATATTACTACTACTGCTACAACTGCTAAATATTTCACTATTTCATTAGTTGATGCAAATAATAATCCGTTAGTTAATAAAACCATCAAATACACAGTTAATGGTAAAACAGGCAGTGCCACCACTAATGGTTCAGGTATTGCAACTGTTAAAGTAAGTTACAGTACTGCAGGTACCAGGTATTACACTTTCAGTTTCCTTGGTGATGAAAAAGATAGTGCAAGTATTGCTACTGCTAAAGTTGTTGTAAACAAAAAAGCAACAAAAATAACAGCTCCTAAAAAGACTTTCAAAGTCAAAACAAAAACCAAAAAAGTACAAGTAAAACTAACAAGTGGAAAAACAGTACTTAAAAACAAAAAAGTTACTTTAAAAGTCAAAGGCAAAACTTACATAGCAAAAACCAATAAAAAAGGAATTGCAACATTTAAAATCATCAAATTAACTAAAAAAGGTAATTTTAAATACACTGTTAAATTCGCAGGTGATAAAGCATACAAAGCAATAAACAAAAACGGAAAAATTATAGTAAAATAAAATATAAAAAGAATCCAATTGTAAAAAGAAAAAATTTAAACCAAAGAGAATAATCCGTTATTCTTCTTAAAAGTTTTTCTTCTTCATTCTTTTTTATATTATTTTACTTTTTTTATTTTTTTCAAGATTATTGCTGATTTTTAATTTATGGAGAAAAAAATCAAAATAAAACCATTTTTTAGATTAAAAGTTAAAAAAAGTTTTTTTCAAAAGAGATATTTTCTATCCGCATGGTGGTTTTAAAAACATTACACGGGTAATGTTTTTTAGAATTTTAGGTTTAAATCCTATAACTACCTATATTATGAAAAAAATCTTTTTTTCCAGATTTTTAATAATTTAAGGAAAAAAATAATTTTTTTCCTGAATCTAATTTAAAAAATTAAGAAGAAAGGTTGTGGTTTGTTAAAAATGAAAATTGAAAAGTTTTTTATATTTTTAATATTGATTGCTTTTCTTGTATCGGTAGGTGGTGTATCAGCACAGGATATTAACAATACTGCTAGTGATGAGGTTGTTGGTGTTGATGCGGTGCTTACAGATACTTTATATGCAGAAGAAGAAAATAATGAAGATTTAGAATCAGTCAACACAACAACTACAAATATTGAAGTGTTAGGTGATAATAGTTTAGAGTCTAATTTCTCTTGTGATATAGATGAGGGAATCGAATCTTTAACTGTTAATTTTAAAGATAATAGTACAGGTAAACCTACAAGTTGGTTGTGGGATTTTGGAGATGGAAACACAAGTACTGAACAAAATCCAGCACATGCTTATGCTCAGTGGGGTTCTTATAATGTGTCTTTAAATGTATCTGATGGTGATGTTAGTAGTTGTATGGTTAAGCAGGGTTTTATTAATGTTTATCAGTTGAACAGTCAGTTGATTAATCTTGATTTTGAAGAATCAGGTACTCTTGTTGGTTGGGATTATAAAAAAGCTTCAATTACAACTAATTTCCGTAATGCAAAAAACGGCATACGCTATGCAAGTTTACAAAACAATGGATCAATTTCAAAATTCATTAACTTGGATATCATAGATTCATTGTCATTCTGGTACATGTCATCCAACAAAAATGCAACAATAAATGTATTAATCGATGATGAATGCGTTACTGTGTATACAATTAAAAAAACAGGCATTGGCAAATGGGAACAAGTTTTTATAAACTTGACTAATTATACTGGTTATCATACTTTAAAATTTTACCAGAATGTTAGCTCAGCATACATAGACAACATTAACGTTGATTATAATAGTATACTTGTTGCTAATTTCACACCTGTCTCATTTAATATTACTCCTGAAGGATTAGTGGTTAGTTTTTGTGATGAGTCTAGTGGTTTGATTTCTAATTGGTTGTGGGATTTTGGTGATGGAACATACAGTACGGAGCAGAATCCAACACATAATTTTAAACTAGGAAATCAAACAGTCAAACTCACTATTTCAAATAAATACGGTTCAGAGGAGTATTCTTATTCTTGGAATGCTACTGCGCCTTATGTTGAAAGCACAGGTTTAGAATATGGATTCATTCAAGAAGCCATTGATAATGCAGATGAAGGAGATACAATAACAATTACTAGTTGCGAGTATTATGATAGATTCTTCGAAAACTTGGTTATTGACAAATCATTGACATTAAACTTTAATAATTGCACATTAACTGGTAACGACAGTGTTCCAATTATTAATGTTGTCAATGGTGCAAATGTTATTATCAATAATATTTCATTCGACTCAAATATTAATATAACAACTGATAAGGCATCTAAAATTACATTAGAAAACTCACAAATAAACGATATTAATATAACAGTAAATGGTAATGTTTTTGTTAACAATAACAGTTTCAGTAATGGTTTTTTAATCATTGAATCAAATGCTGTTGTTGAATATTGTAATTTAACCCATTATGGAATTATTGTCAATGATGGCAAATCAAAGATTATTAACAATGTTTTAGTTGATTGTGATGTTGCAATTAGCCAAACAGGAGGTGAACTAAACCTTACCGGCAATACTATGACTGAGAATAACATTGCAGTTAATATTAGTGGAGGTAAATCTAACATTAATTTTAATGAAATTTACTCCAACAAGGATTTCGGTTTAGTTTATTCAACAGAAGGCATCGATTATTCTAATAACTGGTGGGGAAGTAACAATCCTACTTTTAATTCCAGTTTAACAACTCCTGATGAATATTATGATATTTACCAAGTCAGTGATAATAATTTGATTTCACCTTCTTATTTAGTTTTGAATGTTTCTAATCATGATTTGGATTATCACTATTGGGTTGGTGGTGTCACATATTATAATTTGACAATTGATTTAGCCCATAATAATCTCGGTGAGGATGTAAGCAGTTCAGGCTCACTTCCAAGTAAAAACTATAATTTCAAATTCAACAATATCCCTTTTGATGTTTATATGGAAGATGGATTTAGAGAGTATCTTTTTACTTGGGGTTATCTGACTGGAGATATTGGTGAGATGAGCATTGAATTTGAAAATCAACTGTTAACTTTACCATTAAAAGTTGATTGTATTGCTCCAAATATCACATATATCACTCCATCTGCAACGTTTAAAGATAATGTTGAAGTTAAGGTAGATTGTGATGATTCATCTGCAGTTATTTTCTACACATTAGATGGTACAAATCCTTGCAATAGCTTAACCCGTTTAGTTTATACAGAGCCATTTTGTATTAATGAATCAAGCTGCATTCATGTTACTGCTATTGATTTTAATGGTAATTATGCAATAAACAATTATACTTGGATTGGAATATCCAGTGTACCGACTATTTTTAGTTATGAGGCCCATTATGTTGATTATGTCATTACTCTTTTAAAAGAATCAGATTTTGTTGATTTAAATTATATTTGGGGTAAGTATCAGGACAATAATGGTGTTACCATTTATAATGGTTCTTTAACTAATTTAACCAGTTGGTCTAATCTGAATATTGTTAGTTCAGGTTCTGCGGTTATAGATAATGATGGATTTATTTATATTGCTGCTGAAGACGGTTATTTATACTGTTTAAATAGTCAGGGATTGATTATTTGGAGATATGGTACTACAAGTTCTATTATCTGCACTCCTGTTATTGGTGAAGACGGCAATATTTACTTTAACAACTGGATGAATTCCACATTATATTGTATTTCACCTGAAGGCAAATTAATCTGGAAATACTGGTTAGGAGATTATAATGATGGTTCTAATCCCGTATTTGGTCTTGATGGTACATTATATATTTTAACAGGCAATGAAAAGTATTCCAATTTATATGCATTTAAAAATCAGGAATTATTATGGAATACTACATTGCCGGTTATTTCAGGTTCAACCCCTGCTGTTGCAGATGATGGATCTATTTATCTGATAAGTGCTGATCATGAGCTTATCTGTATTAATTGGGATGGAACAATCAAATATTCTTTTTCATTGATTGCAACTCATTTACAAGCATACAGTAAAATTAGTGTTGATTTAAAAGAAACACGTGTTTCTGTAACTGTTGGTGAGAATAATACAATTTATGTGATAAATCAACCCCATTATTTTATCTTCAATAATCCAAAGTATGTTCCCGAGTCATGGTATTCCATTAGGGCATATAGTAATGATGGTAATTTGAAATGGTGCAGTCTTTTATATGATGATTTTTCATCTAGAGTTAAGACTACATATGTTCTCTTTGGGGCTCCAACATATTATAACGGAATATTATATTTAAATGATCAATATAGTGTAATTGCATTGAATGCAAGTACGGGGGATGTTTTATGGAAACATGTACATGGTGAAGGTTATGTTAGTGTACTGAATGATAAATTAATTATTGATTCTTCAGTTACTTATAAGGAATTTTCAGGTGAGGGTAAGAGTTATTGGATTCTTCCTGAGATGACTAATGCTGAAATGAATTTGATTCCGGCAGCCGGTTCTAATTATAATCAAGTAATTTTTCCACCAGGAACTTATGGGTATTATAATGTTAGTTTGGGGGGTATAGCTTCTAATTATACTCAAGTTGTTTTTTCACCTGAAGATTATGGAGTTTATAATAATAGTTTAGCTGTGAATGATTCCATTGATTATTCTGAATTTGCACCAGTATTCACATCCAGTTCCCCGTTAATCAGCGGAAACGGTGTAATATATATAACAAAAGGAAATATGGTCTATGCTTTAACAATTGATGGTGAAGAGTTATGGAGCTATAATATTTCAGGTTTGTATGGTGGTGCTTTAAGTTTGTCCGGTCCGGTTTTGACTGATGATGGAACTTTAATTGTAACTACAACACAGGGAATTTATGCATTCAGGGATATTGCTGCGGAATTTGCATACAAACATGTTGATGGAAGTGAGCTAACAGTTCAGTTTAGTGATTTATCAACCAAAGGTAATAACAGTTATTTCTGGTCTTTCGGTGATGGATGCAATTCCACTGAACAAAATCCAGAACATACATATGCTGAAGCAGGAAAATACCGTGTTGAATTATATGTTACTCATAATGGCATTAATCTTGCAAGAAACACAACCATTGAAGTTGTATTCCATGATATAGTTTCACCAGATTCAGTGACTGCCTATATCAATAACAGTAATGTTACTGGAGGCATATTCAACACTACACAGACAGTTAGTTTGAATTCCAGTGATGATTCTCGAAGATTTACTATCTATTATACTGTGGATGGTTCCAATCCGGTGAACAGTTCAAATAGGCGAGTTTACAGTGAACCTATTGATATTGAAGTCAATACTGTGTTAAATGCTGTTGCGGTTGATGAATCCGGTAATTACGGAAATGTATCAACATTCAATTTCACTATTGCTGATGCGATTAATGTCAATGAAAAGGTTAATTCAACTTTAATCCAGAAGATTCAGGAGTTATTGGACAATGCTGATGCGAATTCAAAATTTGTCTTTGATTATGATGAATTATGGGGTGCTAATTTCACTATAAATAAACCTTTAAACATCATATCCAATGTCAATACTCGTTTGATTGGAAACGGCAATCAGCCGGTGTTTACTTTAGGTGAAAATGCAGTTAACTCAACCATTAACGGATTCAATATTGAAAATAATGAATCTGATGGAATATTGATTCAAAACAGCAATAATGTTAAAGTCATCAATTCCATTATTCAGGGCGATAATGCTGTTAACATCATAAACAGCAACAATACCTTAATCAAGGATACATTGATTGCCAACTCCACAAACGGAATTCAAATCATATCTTCAGATAACACCAACATTAATAAAGTCACTATCGTAAACAGTACAGAGAACGGTGTTTATCTTAAAGGTTCAAATAATTCCGTTATTCAAAATTCATTATTGGAAAGCAATGGTGTTGATCCGTATTACTCCGAAGCCAACCATATTCTATTGGACAATTGTGAAAATACCAAAATCATCAACAATACCCTTAATTATGGTTATTTCGGTTTATACTTTAAAAACACTAATAAAAATACATTAGTGGATAACAATACCATTTATGAGGGTGTTGGTGATGCGATTTACTTGTCCGGCAGGTATATCGGTTTGAATATTACTCACAATACTCTTGACGGGTGTTTTATGGGTATTAATTTCAACGGCTACAGCGAAAAGGTTGAAGTTCTGAATAATCTTATCCAGAAGATGCATTCTCATCCCGGTGAGCCTGAAAGCGGTCTTGAATATGATTTGTTCTATAATTTCAGACATAGCACTGATTTGTATGGTCAGTATAATAATGCCATTCAGGTTTTTGAGCTTGCAAGCAATTTCCACAATGAAGTTCATATTGAAAACAATGTCTGCATATTGCTGGAGCATCGCGCATGGGAATCAAGAAAAACAAGCACTTATACTCAAAGCGGCTGTGATGGTTACGGATATAACCTGATGGACGGATCAGATTCATATCACTGGATTACAACCGGCACTACACATTACCGTACCGGATTTGTTGATCTTGTTGTTGACCGTGTCGGTGATTCATCCTACCGTTTAAGGTTGCAGAATATGCGCACTGGTGAGTTTTTATCTGAGATTCCTGCCTTTGATGTTATATTTACTGCGGGAAGATATACTCAGACAGTTAAATTTGAGGGCAGTGAAGCTGTTGCGACTTTTGATGTTGCATCTTCGATTACTACCATTACTGCTACAATTTCTGCTGAGATTAAAAAGTCCATTTCATGGAGTGTTAATATAACTGAAGGTTTCAATTCATTTTACAGGCAAAAAGATCCAGGTTATGAGGCGGGTGAGGCGATAAATAATCCAAAACCTGTTATTCCATCAATTCAGGAATTGATTAATGGAAATAATCCGAGTGGTCATGAAGATAATCCGAGTGTTCCGGATGTTCCCGAAGAGAATAATAACATTACTCCCGGAACCACTCCAGGTAACGGTACCGGCAACGGCACAGGTCATGGAAACGGCACTGACGGCAGCGGAAGCGGAACCGGAATCGGTAACGGTACAGGTTCAGGTGTAGGCACCGGAAACGGAACAAGTTTAAATCCGGGCAACACTGACAGTACTGGTAATGCAACGGTTTCTGGAAACTCAACTGAGGTTCCAACTAACAGCACCGAGACTCCAAGTAACACTCCGGATATTCCAAGCAACTCTACAGCTCCAACAAACAGCACTGATGTTCCTGATACTCCTGCTAACGCTACTGATGTTCCGGCAAACAGCAGTGATGTTTCGGATACTCCTGCTAACGCTACTGATGTTCCATCTAGCAGCACTGAAGTCAGTGAAATCCCGGCCAATTCCACTGTTGTGGAAGTCAGTGAGCCGGTTACTCAGGTTAATGTTACCAATATGAATGATGGAAATCATGAGGAGGTTATTGATCCTGAGAATCTGTTAAATCCTGGTGACATCACTCCTTCAATGGAATCCGAAGCTGAAGTTAGCGAGAAACCTGCTCAGCAATCCTCTCAGCCTCAAGGTGGAGAGGTTGGTGCTTCAGGAGGCTCCAGCGGTTCTGACGGTTCTAAAGCATATGAAATCAAAAAAGCAATTGATATTGAAAATACAGAGATTAGTTTACTTGCTCTCGTTGTTTTCCTTTCAGCTGTTTTCTTCTTCATCGTCGGATGGGGAAGAGGAGGAAGCGAGGATGATGATGAGCTATAAAATTTTAAATTTTTTTAGTAGAGGTGTAATTAAATATTTTTTTCCTCTCAATAATTTTTATTGTTTATTCATAGGTTTTTTCTCCTAGAAAAAAAGGGAAAGATTACTTCTTTCCCTTAAAACATTTTTTTCACGTTTATCTTTAATCATAAAAAAAAGTAGAGGTGCAGACGTAATATGGATTTTAATGGTACTAATATTCTTACAGGCTCGCTGGATATCATTTCACAGAGCCTCACAATACCTGTTTTGATAATATTGTTAGTCATCGTGGCGGTGACAATAATTCTTTTAGGACAGGTTGTAAGGGAATATTTTAAAAACAAGACTGTAAAAGTGGGTGAAATAAGAGATTTGATGTACGGCATAGACGAGGCAGATAGCATCGAGGAAGTAAGAAACCTCATATCTTCATCAAACCTTCCATGCAATCAAAAGAACATTCTTTTAGAAATCTGCAATGCCGATTCAATGAAAAAGGCAACCCGTGAAGCTCTTGCAAGAAAGCTGGTGGAGTGGGAGGAAGAAAAGATTGACAAAAAGCTCAACAGAACTGACGTCATCACACGTATCGGCCCGACACTGGGACTCATGGGTACACTTATACCGATGGGACCGGGTCTTGCCGCTTTAGGTGCAGGTGACATCAACACTTTAGCATCTTCTTTGACTGTGGCTTTCAACACAACCATTGTCGGTATCGGTTCAGGTGCCTTGTGCTACGTTCTGGGTAAAATCAGAAACCAGTGGGCGGAACGCTACCTGTCAGACCTGGACGCACTTACCGATGCGGTTCTGGACTTTATGGGGTAAAAGTTTATGGTTCGAAAAAAGCAACGTCGAAGGCAGCGGGTTGAAGAGGATCCGATGGCCGGAACAAGCAATCTTGTGGATGCAATGCTTGTGATAGCCGTGGGCTTTCTTGTCTTTGTTATCATTTCATGGAACATGACTGCGATGATTGACCCGGATACCAGTATTCAGGAGCAGATGCAGAAAACCACCACTGAAGTCGACCAGGGCCAGCAGCTAAACGAAACCCCTGATACATCAAACTCTTCAGGTCAGGGTTATACCGAGATGGGTAAGGTCTATAAGGATCCGTCGACGGGAAAACTGATAATGGTTGAAGGGTGATTAGATTAATTTTAGATTAAATTAAATCAATAGTAAACATGAATACTATTGGTTTAATTACTTGTTTTTTTAATTATCTGCAATACTATTTTTAATAATCATGTTCTCACACCTGTTCATGTAGATTACTCAACTGTTTTTGTGGTTGGTTGCTTATTTTTTTCATAGCCGAATGGTTTTATTTTATCAAATATTGCATTGCGTTCTTTGTTTTACAAGTTGATATCAATATTGCTTTTTAAAAAGTCAAATTTCATTCCAAAGAGAATTCGTAAATAAAATTAAGATTTCCCTAGGCATTATCTTTAGTCCAAAATGTGTGAGCCGTTATTGTTCAATTAATAGGGATAATATAACTTTAATTTATCCTTTATGAATGCAACTTTTTTGCATATCTATTAATCGCAACTTATGGTAGCTATGAGGCAGTGTTGAATAGTATCTATTTTGTGAGTCAGATTTCCATCTGATTTCTAATAGCTACTTTTTGAAAATTCCCATCATTTGTATCATAATCCTGATGCAACTGGTGAATTTGATGATGCATTCATGAAAAATGTGATTCAAATTTCACAACTAGAGTGTTACTGGCTAAAGATTTAAAGGGTTATATCTATATTCTAGATTCATATGGCTCTTAATTTGAATATAAAAATCTAATTGATGATATTCTAAATATTACAGAGGAAAATATATCTGATATCATATATTTGGAACTGTAAGATATTAATTATAAATATATTGTATTTTTAGGCATTGATGAGTTAAACAGTATAGAATGCGAAGTATGTGATGTAAATACGTGCGAAAACAATGTTTATACGGTTATGCAAGATTCTGCAGTCCTTTAATTTAATGGAATTTTTCCATATGGGCAGGATAGAACAGGGTTCACAGGAATATGGGCATTGAAATTTTTTAGAAAAAATTACCGCATATCCGAATGAAGCCAATCACGATGACTGTGCAGTGGCTTTTACTGGAGGATATGTTTCAGCAGACATTCAACAAAATTTCTCTTATATGGAAGAAATGTGACTGGGTTCACGAAAATATGGGCATTCATATTTTTTGAAAAAAATTGTTGTTGTCCAAATGAAACAATTACTGAAAAAACTAACGGGTAACATTGACGACAGTATTAACTTTTCAACAATTTTCTCCTACCTTTCCAAACCAGTTGGCGCTGCCTTTTTCTCAATTGCTTATATTCAACATACATCTGTGCTGTGATGTAGCCGTGTAATCTTCGAAACTCATCAATTCTAACAATTCCTGATTGTACAATAGCTGATTCACCTTCATGCCAGCAGTAATATGGATGCTGACAGGGCACATCATTTTTAAAGGCCAAACCTGTCTTGCAGTTGTTGCAGTAATCTACAAACCACAGTTCACTTTCCCGTTCTGTCTTTTGCCTTTTAGCTTCGATTATCTGCTGTCTTATGGATTTCATTTAACATCACTGATTTAAAAAAGACCAAAAAGACCGCAAAGACTTTTGCAACGGTCTTTTTAAAAATCTCTTAATAAGTCTTTAACATTGAAAATAACAGTTTTCATGCCTTTTCAATCAAATATGTTTTTAAAAAGACCATACTTTCAGGAATGTGTGGGAGGAACTTTAAATGTTCCCCTCGCTTGTCTTGAAAATCATGGTCTTTTTTAGTTTTTCACATTAACAAAGCCTATAGAAAAACATCGGATAATGCTTCAATTAGCTGAAGAACAATTCTCAATCGTTTTCCAATAGTGGCTTTTCAAAGACTTTTCTAAAAGTCTTTTTGGTCTTTCTGGTTTTTGCCCAAACCGGTTTTTCCACCTCACTGTCAAAGTTCATGATGCTCAAGCCTTCAACAAACCTGTCTTCATTCATAAGCTCCACTACCCATTCGCCGATCTCATATCTGATGTCCTCATACACTGAATCGTCAATGTGCTTTAGATCATAGCTGATATGTGCAATTTCACTATTGGCCAGATCATATATGTTGGAGTTTCCAAAACGGCCGTTTATTTGCAGAAATCCTTGTTTTTCCAACTTATACATGTATTTCTTAACAGAATCCTTGCTTAGTCCGAGATTTTGTTGTGTAAAGTATAGGTTGGTTGTGATTCCCATGTCCAATATTTCTTCATCTGTTTGCATCCTCCACTCGTCGATATTGTTTCTGATGTCATTTAAAACCTCAACTGCCTTAGGTGCCAGGTTTGCAGATATGCTTTCCTTGTATGGATTTAAGAGGCTCATGAACTGCTGCACGTCTGCAATATTTGTCAGGATCACCTTTTTTCCTTCAACATCATGGACTTCATGGTTATAGTAATTCAGGGCAGTTATCGTTTTTAGTATCCCATTGAATTTGTCGAAATCCCTTTTGTAGAAAGCGGAGTTCTTTAAAAAGTCAATGATGAAATAAACATATGGGTTTATTATTGAGATATCTTCAAAGACTTCCTTTAGATGCAATAGCATGTATGGTATCAGTTCGGCTTCATTTTCGTATTTCTTTAAGGTGTTGTAGCTTCTGCCATGCTTGAATTCCAGTAGCCTGTTTCTGCGGTTGAATATTTCCTTGTTGTCCATTCTTGGTGTGATAAATATGCTTCTGCTCATTTCCTGCTCATCAAAATCATGATTAGGAACAGTAGTGTATGTAAGACAGGGTCTGCCTTCAAGTTTCAGGTCTTTTACTTCCCATCCGCCTTCACCGTCCGGAATGTTTAATGGTTTGTTTAGAAAGCCGTCGGACTGCAGTTCCTTCATGAGGTTTTTGGACTCCTCCATGAACTCATGGTCATTGGCGCCGCCCATATCTCCGTAGTTGACAATCTTACCGTCATAAAAATACTTATCCTTTTTGGCACGGTTGAAGAGGGCAGCTTCAGTGATTTTCTTTTCATTGACAATGAATTTTTCCGGAATCAGTCTTAATGCGGTCTCCTGGATGTGGGATTTGCCGCTGCTTGCCTCACCCAGACATATCACTGATACTGGATTTTTCAGGATAACCTGTCCTGCATATACGGTAAACGCATAGAGAATGTTGTTTCGCTCGCCTGCTGTAAACCATTCGACAATGCTTCCAATATAAATCAAAGGATAATCCAAAGACTTGAGTTTAGTGATAGCTTCCTTTGATTTGGCGATGTCCTTTTCCAGCTCGGCCTGCTTTCTCTCAGCTATTTCCTGTTCAATAACAGATAGCTCATTTTCATAGTTGAGCTGCAATAGCTGTTTTACTTCTTCGAACTGATTGCTGAGCATCTTTGGATTTGTTTTGCCTTTCCGATTCATTATCTGTTTGCATTGCCTTGCGACATTGCTCTGTGGGGATAATGTGGCCGGAGGTCTGTTTACATGCTCTCCGACCTTATTTCCATACCTGTTTTTGAATACATATGTAACCTTATCAGGGTTCTTTTTGCTGATGATAAGTGTTATTGTGTCTTTTGTGGGCAGTTCAGCTGTGTTGGTCATATTTACTCACTATCTCATCAATTCTGTCTAAAATTTCCCACATTCTATCCCACATCACCTTTGGCACATAAACATATGTTACTCCATCTATTTCTTCTTCTAACATGATTTTTTTCTCCTATTCTTTCCCCATCTTTGGGGCGATTATTTATTCAACTGTCTAAAGCTCACGTTTGTCAGAATCCTTTGAAAAATAAAAACAGTACTGGAGCAGAATTAATATTTCCATCATTACCGAATATTTAGAATAATCTTTATATATTCCTTAAAATAAACTAGATATTGGGTTAAGTTTTGAAAAATATTAATTTTTAACAAAGTTTTGCGGCTCTGTTTAACTATTCTTATTTTTCTCTTACTGGCCCCATAGGATTATATTAAAAAATAATATTTATAGCTCGTTATTCATCATAAAATTATTTTTTTTATAATCCTTTTTCATGATCTGTTTTTCCTCACTCTTTTCTTGGTATTTTACCTCTCTAAATTTGATTTTAAGACCTTACCAAAAAAAGTTGTACGAGTGTGAAAATTGCTCCCACTTCGTAAAATTGCTTTTAATTGGTAATGGCCAATGTATACTTTATCATTATGTGTATATAAACATTTCTATTCGATTTCATTGCCAAACTGTTCAGTTTTTTGAGAAAAAATTGTGTCCTAAAGCCTTGTGTTTTTTGGAATTTCTGTAAACATTTCAACATACTATTTCGACAAAAAAATCAGATTGTATAAAATCAAAAACTGATTCACAATGCAGTAAATCAGCATTGGCTTCCACTATGGCTTTATTATCCTTTTTATTATCCCATTTATATAAAAAAAGTAATGAGGTAATCAACGATTTCCAAAAATTTTATAATCATCAAAAAATAAATTCTGTAGTAGAGTTTTAGTGCTGGAAATTGATAAGTATCAGAACTTTTTTATAAGTTTTATACGAATTATTCGTATTTTTGTGAAAATTAATGCTAAGATATTACATCAATAACTAATACTAGTGCTAATTTATTAATTTTCAGCGATTATTTTTTTAAATTTGCGATTAAATCTTTGTATCCTAATCCATAAATTGCAATGACAGTTCTTTGCATTGCACCAAAACATAAAAACATTATTAATATTCCCCATACATAGTCCCAGCTTTGAAAGAGGTTATTGTTGGAAAGGTTTAGCAATGCAATTATTGATGTTAGTCCAAGACACATTGCTGTGATTAAACCTGGAGTGTAAGGCTTTTCCATTTTATGAAGTTTGATGCCTATTATATGTATAAATATTTCAAATAATCCCAGATAAACAGGAACTAATGCCAATAGAGTATATTGGGTAAAAAAAGGTACAAATGTGATTATGATTAATAGGATAGTAACTGGAATATGTGCAGCGTTTATCTGATAAGGTGTTGCTTTGAGCTTGAAGAATTTTAACATTAATTTTACAAATCCTCCTGGAAAACGTGTTTCTTCCCATTCATGGAGGGTGAAAAGAAACATATAAACTAACATCATCTTTTGGACTAAACTTAAACCATTATAAAAAACAGCTGAAAATGTTACCATTCCAAACATAATAAAAGTAAGAATTTCCAAATTATATTCTCTCATTAAAACACCTTACATTATTTTATGTTGTTTAACATTAAAATTTATGCACGTAATAATTGGTTTGTGTTTTCAGTAGTGCAAAGGTCAAAGGAACTTTTTTATAAGTTTTATACGAATAGTTCGTTATTATAGTGGCTTTTTCAAGAGGGTATAGTTATTAATTAAGTGGCTTTCATGCCACATTAACTTTTTATTTAGAAAAATTTAATTTTCAATTGG
>NZ_JBGUWC010000148.1:0-1791 GCF_045220775.1 Methanobrevibacter sp. | reverse complement strand
AATTAGTTTGAATATACGAAAAATAATTGAAATTAAGCCTAAAAATTTTTTGACAAAAAATCAAAAATCAATTTTGGCGGACTCCCTAAAAGATAAAAAAATAGTTGGGGTAATTACTTCAGATAAATTAATTGTTGCGGTGGATGAAAATAAACTTTATGCCACAGATGGTGTTTATCTTTTTGGAACAAATGAAAAATTTAATCCTTATTTTGTAACCGCAATTTTCAATTCTAAATTGTATACTTTTATTTATAGACTTTATTCATTAGAAAATGGTAGAATCTTGCCTCAAGTAAAACCAGCCATGGTAAAACGAATGCCATTCATGGATATTGAACCCGATAAGCAAATACCATTTATAGAATTATCAAATAAATTGAGTTATTTAAATAAAGACCTTGCAAATTGTAAAACTCCAAAAGACGAAAAAATGTTAAAACTACAAATTGATAAAACTGAAGAGAAAATAAACCAGTTAATTTATGAATTATATGATTTAACTGAAGATGAGATAGTTATTGTTGAAAATGAAGTTGAGAATAACACTTGATTCCAATTTTCGATTTAATTTGCTATGGTAAATCATTTGCCATTAATAATATTTAGAATGTGTTTTTTTATAATTTCATTCATATGGGATGCAGATTTGTCCCATAGACAATATTCCTCTTCCTGATCATTTTTACGATAATCTTCAATGGAAGTGTTATAATTGATGTTGTACTTGTCTGCAATGATCTTGGTTTTAATGTAATATGTCTTGGAATATTCCAATCTGTCATATTCATCGGTCCAGTTGATGTTGTGCTCGCCCTGTATCATACCTAACTGATATATGTCTTTAAGGCATTCTTTTACTGATATTTCGTTTGTTTTAATCATTTCATTCACCTTTGATAATTATTTCAATTTTATGTTGGTTTTGCATTATAGTATTTTTGCTGAATTTTTTTTCTCAGGATAAAAAAGTAGCTATTATATATAAATCTTTATATATTATAAATAATAAATAAAATAATAATTAAGATAATATGGAGGAAAATCAACCATGCCAGATTCAATTATTTTACTTGAAGAGAGAAAAGAAGTTACAACTTTCTTATTGGATGAAGGTACCATCACTGCAACTACTGTAACTACTCCTACCGGAGAGACTCCGGGATATGAGTATGCTGGAGACAAAGTTAAAGTTGATGATGCCGTAACCTTATCAGATAACTCAGACATTGGAAAACCGACTGTAAAAAAATACACTGCAGCTGAAGGAGAAATCATTTTAGGAATTGCAGTCAACGATCCGGTTACTATGACTGGAGGTAGAAGAAAAACCGCAATATTGGTATTGGGACATTTGTTCAGATTGAAATTAGCCAGCGGATTATCAAACATTGCCGTTAATGACAGAATAGCTTTAAGCAGCACTGGAGCCATCAAATCAGATGACGGCGAATACATTGCAATGCATCCAGTTGAAAGCTCAGACGACTACAACTACATCGAAGTGTTCAGACCATACGACATAGGTGATAGCTAATGATAACAAAGGGAAACGATACCAAAGTCCAGAACGAGGTCATAGCACAGACAATCACTGACGAGTCAGCTAAAAGACTGAGATTGGCAAGGCTATTTCCAAAGCAGGAAATCAAGGAGAATTCCGACTACTATACCTACTTCAGACAGAACATCAATCTTGACGAAGCAATAAAGCGCGGACTTCTGGGCGAGGCAAAGGACCTTGCACCAGGCGCATCACTTCAGGAATTAAACATCAGAAAGCCTGTAACC
>NZ_JBGUWC010000147.1:0-6653 GCF_045220775.1 Methanobrevibacter sp. | reverse complement strand
TGTTAACATGACCTACAAAGACGGTACAGCTTACGAAGTCCAATTAGTGAACTCCGAAGGCCAAGCAGTTGCTTTACGCGGTCAAATCGTTAAAATAACCGTTAAAGGAATTACTTATAATGCAAAAACAGATTCCAATGGTATTGCAAGATTAACAATCAACCTAGCTGCTGGAAGCTATGAATTAAAAGCAGAATACAACGGTGTTGTAATAAACAACACAGCTGTTGTAAACAATGCGTAAAATAAACATATAAATTTAGATTTAGGCTTATTTCTTAAGCCTAACCTTTTTCTTTTTTATTAGATGATTTTAAATTCATAATTTTTTATTATTCTTACTCATTTTAAACTTATTTTCTATCAAGTTTATTTGTATTTAAATATTACTTTTGACAAAGATACTAATGTAAAGTTTTTTTATATTTTTTAAGTTTAACTTTATAATACTTAATCGAGTGATTAAATGAAGATTAATAAAAGAGTTTTTATTTGTGCATTATTGGTGTTAATACTATTATCATGTATTAATACTGTTAGTGCGGATGAAACACTTAATGAAACATTAGGGAATGATTATATTGATGAGGCAGTTGCTGCTGATGTCCCCTATGAAGAGTTAAGTGTTAGTGGTGACACAATTGGTGTCGATGAGAATGGGGGTGGAGATTATAGAACAAGTTCTTCTGCTGTTAGTGATACTAGCGGTGGAGAAACAGTCTTCATCAAGAATGAGGTATATAGTGAAAACACATTAAATACAGATGGACCATTAACTGAAACTATACCTGGGCTTATTCATGAAGGAGAACCGATTTCACTTCCTGAAGGAACTATTTATGTATCTGAAATTGGTGATGATGAAAATAATGGTTTATCTGAAGATAGTGCAATAGCTACTCTTTCTCATGCAGTTGACATTGTTAAAGCTAGAGAAAATAAAACTGCAACTGTTTATGTACTGAATGGTTATTATTCAACTGATGCCATTGACATTAGTGATGATGTGGGCGTATCATTATCCATAATAGGTCAGGAAAAAGGAGAAGTAATAATTCAAGGAAATGGAGCATATGTCTTTGATGTTTATGGAGATAATTTGGTATGGAACTTCAAGAACCTTGATTTTGTTGATATTGATTCAACTGTCAGAACTTCAGCGGCTTTAGTATTATACAGTAAAAATGGTAACTTCACCATTGATAACTGTAACTTTAGAAGTATCAATTCAAGATTAGGTGCTATTGCAATAGGAAACGATAATGGAAATACAAATGTTATAAATTCTGTTATTGAGGATGTTACTGGTTCTGCTTCAAATACTGCAATTTTAACTGTTAATGGTGATGGTAAATTCATTTTAGATAATGTTGAAATTAGAAATTGTAGATTAAATCCGAATATTGCCAGCTCAAATGACGCTTCATATTTAAGGACTCTTATCTATATCAACACTTATGAGGCAGATTTGACCATATCAAATTCAAGAATTACCAACAACAACGGTCCTGCATTGAGCTTGATTGAAACAAGATCCAAATTAACCATTGTCAACACCACAATTTCCAATAATGTTATAAATACTTCACTTAGTGGAAATAATGGTGGAGACAATCTGATCTGGGCAAATAATGACAATTCAGATGTTAACATTGCTCAATGTGTAATTACAAACAACAACATTGTGAAATCAGGCAAAGGATTATTCTACAATCAAAAAGGCAGCATCAATGTTGAATATTGTGATATCAGCAATAATAATGTAGACAGCTTTGTTGGTGCATCCGGAACCATAACTGCCAATAACAACTGGTGGGGAACAAATGACCAGCCTGATGTTAAAGTGGACAATTGGGTTATAATGAATGTGGAAGTCGATGATTCCGATTTATCTCAAAACAATGAAGTAACCTTAACAGTAGACTTTAATCATGTAAAAACTTCTTCTGGAACTGTTGAAGAGTTGACAGGTGGTGAAATTCCTAAGGATTCATACAGTATTTCCGTATCTGCTCAAAACGGCGCAATTGCTCCTGCAAGCATGACAGTTCAAAAAGGAGAAGTAAAATCACAGACATTTACTGTAACAGAGGTAAATGATGTAATCACTTTAACCTGCGATGGCGATGATGTAAAAGTCACTATTGAAGGCGATGCGCCATATCGCGGAATAATTTATGTAAGCAAAATTGGTGATGACGCCAATGAAGGTTCAGTTGATGCTCCTGTAGCAACTTTGGCAAAGGCAATTGAACTTGCAAATGATGGAATTGGCCAAATCATCATAGATGAGGGCACATACACAGGACATGACTATCAGGTAACCGGTGATTTAAGCATAACCGGAGTAGGTAAAGTCACTTTGGATGCAAACAATCAAGGCGGACTGTTCGCTACAGGCTATCCTACCAATGCTACCAAGTTCATATTGACTAATTTGACTCTTGCCGGTGCAAATGCCGATTTTGGTCAAGTAATAAACAGCTATGCTGGCGAATTGGTCTTGGATAATGTAAACATTACTGATAATCCTGGAAGCGGCAGCCTTATCATCCAATCAGGCAAGCTTACCATTAACAATTGTATTATTGCAAACCATAACGGTGGAAATGTAATTTCAGACTCAAGCTCTGCTCAAATTGTCATTAATAATACTTTATTTGAAAATAACACAGTAACCGATTATGCAATTTGCTATCTGTCAGGATATTCCGGCGATTTAATCATTGAAAATACCCAATTCATCAATAACACCGGTAAGCTCGGAATTGTAAAATCAAATAAGAAAATCACTGTAAAAGACTCAAAATTCATTGACAATACAAATGCAAACAGTTATGGCGGAGCAATTAGTGACTGTGATGCATTTACTATAACTAACTCAACATTCATCAATAACAAAGCGGCCAGAGACGGTGGAGCAATCAGTGTAGGATATAATAGGATTGCAACAATTACAAAATCAACATTCATTAACAATACCGCTAACACTGTAGGAGGCGACAATCACGGTGATGCTATTTACAATTACGGTAAATTAACAATTAACTACTGCGTATTATTGACAAATGCTGAAAACTCACTTATTTATTCAGAAAGCGAATATGATGCAAATGCCCAATACAACTGGTGGGGAACTAATAGAAATCCTTCATCATTAAACGGCGTCGGAACTTATGAAGATGATGATTACAACGATGTGGAATGTGTAATAGACTCATCAAATTGGGTTTACATGAGTGTTACTACTGATTTGACTGAAAATAATGTTAGCGCCGGTGATGAAGTCGCAATCACTGTTGAGTTTACCAAATACATTGATTCAACTGATGCTTTAAAACCTTTAAGCGACAGCATTCCTGAAGTTGAGGTATCTGCAAGAGCAATCAACGGTGCTTTAGATGAACAGACTAAAACAACTTCTTCAAACATTGCCCAATTCACATACACAGCTCAAAGTGCTGATGAAGACACAATCACCATCACATCAGCTAATGCTGCTGTTCCGATTACTGTCAATGGAAATGAAGAAGAGGGATCAATAATTTATGTTGATGCAACTAATGGGCTTGACACAAATAATGGTAAAACAAGACAGACTGCAGTTAAAACCATTGCTCATGCTTTAGAAATTGCCAGCGGCCAAATTGTACTATTGGAAGGTACTCACGTAACCGATTATTTAGGAAGCATTTATGAAGATTTAAACATTACCGGTGAAGGCAGAGCCATTATTGATGCTCAAAACAATAATAGAGTTTTATATGTCGGAAGCGAAGCGAATGTTGTTATAAGAAATGTAATCATGATTAACGGTTACTCCGCTGAAGACAGTGGAGCGCTTTTAGGAAATGCCAATTACCTAACATTGATTAATTGTACATTAGCCAACTCCTCTGCAGGTCAAAATCATGGTGGAGCAATCTATAGCGTAGGTAAATTGACTTTAATTAACACTACCATTGCAAATTGTTCCGCTCGTGAAGGTGGAGCTATCTGGTCCAATAACGCTTTGTCTACAGGTAATTCAATTGTCTTAATAAATTCTAAGTTTATTAATAATTATGCGTCTGGTAATGACAATTTAGGTGGTGGAGCAATATTCACTCAACAAATTACCGGATTTACAATTGAAAATACTTCCTTTATTGACAATAAAGCAGGCACTACTTCAAGTGGTGGAGCAATATTTATTTCCCACTCTACTGCTACTGTAACAATCACTGATTCTGAGTTTATTGGAAACCATGCTAACGGACAGGATGGTACTGGTGGAGGAGCCATTTACAGAACAGGCACTTCCAATTATCAAAGAGACGGTAATATGATTATCACAGGCACCTTATTTGAGAATAATACCTGTGATGCAAATGGTGGAGCAATATATGCAAGATCCACTACTATAAATGTTGCAAACTCTGTTTTAATCAATAATAAGGACGCTAATGATTTAGCAGTTTACGGATATAAAACTGAACAGGTATCCCCTGCAATCACATTAAATGATAATTGGTGGGGTTCAAATGATAGTCCAAAAAATCTTGTCGGAGGATACAGGAATTATAAACCAACTCTTAACAGATGGGCTATTTTGACTGTAACTAACGATTCTGCTATTGAAAGCGGAAATACTGTAAAATTAACTGCAAGCATTAATAGCTACACTACCGGAACAACTAACGGCACTTTATCAAGTCCAATTACTGTTCCTAGAGATGTAAATATCATTACAACTCTCGGTAATATCAATGGTGTACTGGAAAATGGTGAATTTAGTTATAATCTTACTGTTGGGGATGGTTTAAAATACCTTGCTGTTAATGTTGACAATGAAACTGTTGTTTTACGTTTAGTTTCATCATATGTAAGGGTTGAAGTTGGCGATATTACTGCTAAAAAATATGATAAGGTTAATGTAGTAATTAATGTAACTTCTTATGAGAATGTTGATATTGGTAAGGTTGATTTATATGCTGGAGATACTTTCATTGATTCAATTGAAGTCCACAATGGAAAAGCAATTAAAGATATTGTAATTCCTAATGATTTAGGCACCTATGAGTTGATTGCCAGGTTTATCGATGATTCTGGTCTATTTGAAGCTAATGAATCTAGTGCAACTTTAACTGTTGATGGAATCTGTGAATTATGGAACAGCACTTTCTTCAACTTCTTTGATGCTGACGGATTGCTAAGGGATGTAATTTCTGAAGAGGAACTTGTATTCCATGGTAGTTTCTCAGATTTAGGCATTAATGCAATAACTATTTCAAAGCCTATTGCAATTATTGGCGATAATGTTGTTATCAGCGATATGGCATTTGCACTTGCTAGAGATGATATTAAATTGACCAATATGACTTTAATTGCGAACGATGTTAGCTTTGATGAGAATTCCGGTGCGATTATTTTAGTTACCGGAAATGATATTGAATTGAATAATGTTTTAGTTGACTATTCCACTCCAAGTAATTCAAATGCATTTGGAATTTTAGCTATTTCAGCTAGCGACTTCAAATTATTAAACTCCACTATAATGTTTGATTCAAACAATCAAGCTGATGTAACTCAACATGCTTTGCAGATTAGGGGTTGCAATGATTTTATAGTTGAAGGAAACACAATCAATGCTTCTTTGCCGGCAAGAGATGTCGCATATGGTACATCTGAATCATTCTTTGATGATATCAATCAGGATTTAATCTTGGCTATTGGTATTCAGGATGGTGAAAACGGTCTTTTAACTGAAAACAGTATTAATGTTGTTACAAAATCCGCTTCAGGAGATTTTCCAACTATCGATTCAATTCTGGTTTATGGTGCTAACAATTTGGAAATCAGTTGGAATAATGTTACTCAAGTTGATAGCGTAAATGCTGGAAGAGCAAGCTATTCCATTGCAATGGACTTATATGCTTTTGAGGATATTTCTGTTAAATACAACAATGTTATTGTAAATACAACTTCAGGTATTGAAGCTAGAGGAACAGCTTATCCTATTCAATCTAATGGCCCATATATCGGCCTTATAATTGATCACAACAATTTAACTTCAATTTCCAACGGTCCTGCTTTAGGTATTTACTCACAAAACTATGATAGTGCTGATATTGTAGTTACTTATAATAACATTAGTGTTGTAGGATTTGCAACTGAAGATATTTATTCATTAGTTTCAGGTATGGAGATTCAAAATACCAATGCAAAAATTTACAATAATACTATATACTCCAAAAGTGTTGCCAGTTATGATGATTTAAATGCGTTATATGGTATAAGTTATGCTCAATATGGTTTGAATGGACTTATATTTGATATTAGGGACAATACTGTATATACTGAAGGTAAATATGCAATTTACCTAAGAGATGCTAAAAACTCTAATGTGACCGGCAACTATTTAATTGCTAATGAGTTAAAAGGCGATTCTTCTGTAAATGTTGTTGGCGAGAATAATATTGTTATAAATAACTTCCCATCTGCTCCTGTTTTGTCTGCGGATGATCTTGTTATGACTTATAAGGATGGCAGTACTTGGGTTGTTACTTTGACTGATGGTGTTAATCCTATTGCGGGTGCTGCTATTAAAGTTGGTATTTATGGTAAGCTTTATAATCGTGTGACTGATGCTGATGGTGTTGCTCGTTTAGTTG
>NZ_JBGUWC010000146.1:0-2614 GCF_045220775.1 Methanobrevibacter sp. | reverse complement strand
GAATCATGTGCTTAAGTTGGGCATAGTCATCATGATAATTTTAGATGTACCTTTAAAATGAGAGCAATTTTTTAAAATTCGCACAATTTTTTCTTTAAAAATAGTTTAATAAGTTAAAATAAAAAAAAGAAGTTGAAAGATAAGTTCTATCTTTCTTCAATGGTCACTTTGTTCATGACGTCTCCTTGTTGGATTGCATTGACAACATCCTGACCTTTAATTACTTGACCGAATACGGTGTGAACACCGTCTAAATGTGGTTGTGGGGAGTGAGTAATGAAGAATTGGCTTCCACCAGTGTCTTTACCTGCGTGTGCCATTGATAATGCTCCGGTTCCGTGTCTGTGTGGGTTTCCTTCAGTTTCACATTTGATGGTGTAACCAGGTCCTCCGGTACCGTTACCTTTAGGACATCCTCCTTGAATTACAAAGTTTGGGATTACTCTGTGGAAAGTTAATCCATCATAAAATCCTTCGTTTGCTAATTTTTCAAAGTTGGCTACAGTGCCTGGAGCTTCATTCGGGAATAATTCCAATTCAATATTTCCTTTATCAGTTTCGATTATAGCGACTTTCATTTTATCACCTATTTTTAAATAATATTAATATTATAAATATTAATGATTAAATAGTTTATGGAGGCATTATATGAATACTCAGGAATTAATAAAAATAGAAGATGATTATTTCATAAACACTTTCACTAGACAACCTGTCGTACTGGATCATGGTGAAGGTGTAAAGGTAACTGACATTGATGGAAATGAATATTTGGACATGTTTGCAGGTATTGCCGTTAATGCTTTAGGTCATAATCATCCTAAACTCGTAAAGGCAATACAGGAACAAGCAGAAAAACTAATTCACATTTCAAGCATCTATTACAATGAACCGGCTTTGATCTATGCAAAAAAATTGATTGAAATGACCAGCTTTGACAGAATCTTTTATGCAAACAGCGGTGCTGAGGCAAATGAAGGAGCTATCAAACTGGCAGTGAAATACACCGGAAAAAGCGAAGTCATATCAACTGTCGAATCATTCCACGGAAGAACAGTCGTGACACTTGCTGCAACCGGACATGAACATTATCACGAACCGTTCAAGGCAATACTTCCTAAAGGTTTCATAAATGTTCCATACAATGATATTGAAGCAATTAAAGAAGCAATAACCGAAAATACTGCAGCAATCATTGTCGAACCTATTCAGGGTGAAGGCGGAATTAACATCCCTGATATGGAATATCTCAAGGAAATAGAAAAAATCTGTCATGAAAAGGGCATTGTTTTCATTGTAGATGAAGTTCAGACAGGTTTTGGAAGATGCGGAACACTGTTTGCACATGAACTCTTTGATGTAAAACCGGACATCATGACAATGGCTAAAGGTATCGGTGGAGGAGTTCCAATGGGTGGAATCCTTGCAACAGAAAAGGTTGCCAGTGCATTCGTACCTGGAGATCACGGAACCACTTTCGGTGGAGGACCTCTTGTCTGTGCTGCAGCTAATGCGGTTTTGGACACAATCGTTGATGAAAATATCCTTGACAATGTCAATGAGGTTGGAGACTACTTCATTTCAGAACTTAAGAAATTGGACAAGGATGTAATAGCTGAAGTAAGAGGAAAAGGTCTTATGGTTGGTCTTGAACTCACCAAACCTGGAGCTGAATATGTGGACAAACTCCGAGAAGCAGGATTTTTAATCAACTGTACTGCGGATAAGGTCTTGAGATTCGTTCCGCCACTTATAATTACAAAAGAAGAAGTCGACGAGTTTGTAAAAGCTTTGGATGAAATTTTGTAAAAAATTAACAAGGGGTTTTGTTTATGGCAAGGCGGGTAGAATATTTATGCAATAGTTGTGGATATACTTACACTTCCATAGATGAAATATTTTGGATTGATGAAACAGGTCAGGTTAACATAAAGCCGTTGGTAAAGTCAACATCTGCAGAAAGCTCAATCGCACCGGTCAAAGGATTTTTTGCTAAATATTATTGCTATGGATGTCAAAAATTCGTAAATAAATTCATAATATATAAAAAATCCCCTGAAATGGATGACGGTGAGATAATTCAGATGATTGAGGATTCCAGTGATGATTCAAAAATCATTCAGTTTGACGATGAGTTTCAAAGATGCATAGAATGCGGAAGCGAACTTGCTTCAAAGGCCGATTACTCATTTGCACTGGATACGGATGATGAATTCCACATTGGTGAAGACGATTATGACTTTTCTGCTGGCAATAAATTCAAATTTGCCGGAATTTATCATGGTTATTTCTGTTCAAACTGCAAAAAGCAAATCAACAAATTTGTAATAACTGAAAACAATGCAAATTTCACAGATTCTGAAATCAAGGCCGTTCTGAACGAGCATACCAATGACCTGACAATATTCATTCGCCGTGATTTTGATATTTGTCCTGATTGCGGTGAAGAGGTATACTACCTGAATCAGAATTCCACATGCCCGAAATGCAGAAAAGATAGTTTAACCGTCGTAGGTCATATGATGGTGGACTAAATCTTTCCTTTTCTTTTTTTCAATACTTTCTCAAGAGATGTAGAAATCTCCAATGTTTCAATCTTATCCAGATTGGCCCA
>NZ_JBGUWC010000145.1:0-3908 GCF_045220775.1 Methanobrevibacter sp. | reverse complement strand
GATATTTGGTCTGTCTGCTCTTTCGTCTAACAATAGGTCAATTACTGGTGAAGTACCAATATTACCACTTTTAATAATAGCAATTTTTACTACCATAATTTAGTCTCCTTAATCGATATTTATAGTTATTACTAAAAACATATTTAAGTTTTATTATTTGATATTTTTATTTGATATATTGCTTATTTTACTGAATGATTTTCATTACAATACTTTAATATTAAAATTTTGTATAACTGTTCATTTTATGATAATTTTTCTATAAATTTTAAATTAGTATTACTTATGAAAAAGTAATAACAGTATAATAAAACATCGAAAAAGTAAACTAAAAAAAGATAATTTTTAAAAAAACAGAAGTGGTTCCGACGAGATTCGAACTCGTGATCCCCTCCTTGTAAGGGAGGTATCATACCACTAGACCACGGAACCAACAAACAATATTATGAATTTACTCTTATATATATCTTTGCATTATTAATCAAAATTATACAAAGTAAGTTTAATATATATAAAAAACATATATTCTATCACAAAAATATGATGTGATAAAATGGCATGGGACGATAAAGAAACTAAAGTTTGGATGGACGGAGAATTTGTTGAATGGAAAGACGCAAATATTTCAGTACTTTCTCACGTTGTCCATTATGGTACCGGTGTTTTCGAAGGTATTCGTGCATATGAAAACGAAAATGGTGTAGCAGTATTTCGTTTAAAAGAGCACGTACAACGTTTATTTGATTCTGCAAAAATTTATAAGATTGATATTCCATTTACTCAAGAGGAAATTGAAGAAGCTATCCTAGAAACCCTTCGTGTAAATGATTTAGGGGGATGTTACATACGCCCTATTGCATTTAGAGGATATGGGGAATTAGGAGTTAATCCTTTAGGATGTCCTGTTAATGTAGCTATTGCTGCTTGGGAATGGGGATCATACCTAGGTGAAGAAGGAATGGCAAATGGTGTGGACATAGGCATATCATCATGGAGAAAACCAGCACCTGACACTTTCCCTGCATTAGCTAAATGTGCTGCTAATTACATGAACTCCCAGTTAGCAAAACTTGAAGCTATTGATAACGGATATGACGAAGCTATCATGCTTGACTATGAGGGACATGTTTCTGAAGGTAGTGGAGAAAACATTTTCATCGTTGAAGGCGAAAAATTATTCACTCCTGCAATGTCTTCATCCAATCTTAAAGGAATCACCAGAGATTCAATAATGACCGTTGCACGTGACTTAGGTTACGAAGTGGTTGAAGAAATTATTTCAAGAGAAAGATTATACGCTGCTGATGAAGTATTCTTTACAGGAACTGCAGCAGAGGTTACTCCAATTCGTTCAATTGACCACAGAACTATTGGTATCGGTAAAAGGGGTCCAATTTCTGAACAATTACAAACCGCTTTCTTCGACATTGTAGAAGCTAAAGTGGAAGACAAATACGATTGGTTATCATACATCTAAGCGGTGTAGGCTATGGATATAATTCAAGGAATTATAATTGGCATTGTCCAGGGTTTGACTGAATTCTTGCCAGTTAGTAGTTCAGCACATTTGGTTTTTATTCAAAAGCTATTGGGAGTTGAAAGCTCTCTTGCTTTTGACACTTTTCTTCATTTGGGAACCTTGATTGCTGTTTTATGGTTCTTCCGTTGGGATATTATAAAAATGCTCAAGTCTTGGTGGTTAAGCATTGGCGATATCTTGCAGGGAAGGTTTAAACAAGGTTTTGATGAAGATCCATATAAAAGACTTGCCTGGTATGTGATTTTAGCTACCATTCCTGTTGCTATTGTCGGATTGTTATTTGAAGATGCTGTAGATTCTTTATTTGCAGGTGCACTTTATGTTCCAGCATTTTTCCTGTTTGTAACAGGTACTATACTTTACTTGTCTCAAAGAATGGCAAGCGGTAATGTTAATCTGCATAATATTTCTAAAAAGGAAGCATTATGGATGGGATTAGGTCAGGCATGCGCAATATTGCCGGGTCTTTCACGTTCAGGTACTACAATTGCTGCAGGTTTAACCATTGGCCTTGATAAAGAGTTCGCTGCAAAATTCAGTTTTATATTATCCATCCCAGCAATATTCGGTGCTTTTATCTTGCAGCTTAAGGATATCGGTTCTGCATTGGATGTTAATTTCTTGCCGGTGTTTTTGGGTTTTGTCGCATCAATTGTTGCAGGTTATTTAGCAATCAGATGGATGCTGGAATTAATTCAAAATAAGAGTTTGGATATCTTTGCTTATTATTGTTGGTTGATGGGTTTAATAGTGTTTATGGGCTCAATAGCTCACATATTTTAAAATTTAAAAAAATAGAGAGTTAAATCTCTATTTACATACTTTTTCTATTTTTTTTCTTAATTTTTCTACAGAACTTCCTAAAACGAGTGCTGTAAACATAGCTCCTCCGGCTCCAACACCCTCCTTAACAAATCCTGTTAGGTAATTTTTCAATCCTTCATGTTCTGAATCTTCAAATCTTGGATCCACCACATGTACTGTAATATTGTCGTCAATTTGGTCAAGTATGCCAAACAGATCTGCTGTTTCATCAGCCGCAACGAATACTGTAGTGGCCAAATTGATTCTTGAAAAGTCAAATGTAGGCTGGATTGATTTGATTACTGCACATGTTGCTGCCATTTGAGTTCCGCCCGCTAGAATGATTGGAATATCTGATCCTAAAACAAGCCCGGCTATTGCAGGAATTGTCGGATCTCCTACTGCGCCGATAGCTTGAATAGCGTCGGCTTCACCCGGTGTGATTCCGGCATTTTTCAAACCTTCATCAACTGTCTTTTCTTTCAAGTCATGAGGATTATGTGGCATGCTTCCGCTAACCTTTTCATTGGCTTCATAGCCTAATGCCTTTAAGACTCCATAAGCGGTTGTTGTTCCTGCAGGTATGCTTTCTCCAATGATAAGCATTTCATGCCTTCTTGATAATTCGGCACCCAATTCCTTTCCATTTTCAAAAATTTCCAATGGGTTTAAAATGCCTTTCCCAGTTCGGATATCTCTTCCGTATTCTTTTCCAAAACTGACGTATTCTACATCAGGCTTAATTTTAGATCCTGCATCGATAATAACAAATGGGATATTTGCAAGTTGTAGCGCTGCTTTTGTAAGCCTTGCGGGGGTTGGTGCTGCCGCATCTCCAACGACGGTTTCAGCCGCCGCATCAGTACAGCGAACTTCTCCTAAAACCAAAAATTCAGCATCTGCAGCCGGTGTGAACACGGTCAATTCAGGTGTTGCGCCGGCTCCTGAAATTCCTGGTATTTTTGAAGTATCTGTTGTTCCAATTGTAACTAAAAATACTGGATCATCGCATTCCTGTAATTTTTCTATTAATTCGGTTGATCCATAAGTTTTTATTCCATCAATCATCTTTTTCACCTAATTTTTTCAACATTTCAATAATAATTTTATTCTGATTAATAATCTTCTTGTTTTGAAGCATTATCTTCTTCAGCATTTCATTGTCAGGCAGTTCATCATCAGTAGGGAACTGTTTGCCGTCCCTTGCTCTTGGTGGAATTCTGATTTCGTCTTTCGGAGGAAGTGATGTTTTTTCATCTCCTCTTGGAGGAATGACTCCTCTTGAAGCGCTGTCCTCATTAGATATGAAATCGACATATCTGTGTTGAACCTTATTTTTTCCTCTTTCATCAAGCAGTTCCATCAATCTGTCATCAACTTCTTTAACACCGTGAAGCTGTTCCTGTTCTACCTCATGCAATAACCTTTTTTGAATGTTATAGGCATTGTAAATTGGAATTCCCCTTGTTTCACATTCGTTTTTGAACATATCGCTGAGGTTAACGTCTCCTGTCAATTTTTTAACTCTTTTTTGTTCTGGAGTATTAGCACTATAAAATCCCAT
>NZ_JBGUWC010000144.1:0-8132 GCF_045220775.1 Methanobrevibacter sp. | reverse complement strand
ATCAAGAATTTGGATTGCAATAACTCCACTCTCAACTCTTAACTCTCCACTCTGAATGAGTAATATCCGTTGACGTTTACTATAGATTTTACAAAGTATTAGTAGGATTTAAAGTATCTTAATTTATCGGAAAGAAAATATTTCGGAATAATTTTTACATTGAAATTTTCAGTTTTGTCCTTTACCTCAAATGAACGGCTAATTCTTTTACTGTTCTGTCCCAGTATCATGTGATCCATCACATTTGAAACATATTCACCTGAATCGCTTTCAATATCATAAATGATATATCCCGAACTTTCCGAAAAATCAGGTATCTCCATTGTAAAAGTCATACTTAATGTTATTTTTGTATAAAGCTGACCGTCCTTTAAAATATCGGAATAGCCTTTTGACACAGAAGTCTTTATATTCTTTTCGGAAACTGTTGTTCCTCCGATAAAGTATCCGACAGGTTGATAAGAAGCGATATGTTCTGTTTCAAAAGTGCCTTTGCCGTCTATCATCAAGACTGTTTGTTTATAAATTTCGCTTGTGCCTGTAACATCTTCTTCCAAAACAAGCTTAAAAGGCTCTTTTATATCAGAAGTCACCGTCACAATATAGGCATTTCCGATTTTTTCGGGATTGCCTATTGTTATTTTTGGTTCGGTTATATTATCATCATTTTCTTCAACAGCATAAGGCAAAAACTTTTCAAGCTCCGAGCCTGTCGGAAAAAGATATTTTTCTTTGAGAATATCTCCACCGTTTGCGTGCTTGCGATAATGCACAGCCACGACACCGACGCAACCGTATTCACAATAAATGTTTTCATGTTCGTTTATTTTGAATGTAGCACCGCCGTATACTCCGCTTCCTATAAAATTGCTGTCAGGCGGACGAATGGCACACATTTTTTCATAAATTTCCTGAGCATTTTCAGACTCAGCTACAATTTCGTTGACCTGTTCCATAGTGATATAAGGTGTATTTTCATCGACCAATCCCGCTATCACAGCCTGTTTAAAAGGATTTTCAAAATTTTCGTATATCTGTTCATACTGTTCTCTTGTCAAATTCAAGTAACCATACTTATCAAAAATACTTGCCCACACCTGATCAGGATCTACCGCTGACATAAAATGCTTATCGCCTTTGTAATTTGACATCATGTCATCTGTAAAAGATTTACGTTCTTTGCATATTTCGAGGGATTTTTCATATTCCTGTTCATACTGTTCCATAGTCATTTCCAAACCGTAATATTTGTAAAAAAGTGAACGCATAATATTGTAATTGACCTGTTCCGCAAATTGTTCCATAGCCTCCGCTTTTTTCTTTAATATTTCCTGTGCATCTCCGGAATTTAAATCCTCATTTTCAAAATAATCTTCTCTTGAAATACCGTGTTTATCCATGTAATACGATGAAAATTTATCAACGAAATCATTTGCTTCCTTTTGCTGAACCATGCTTTCATATATTTTTTCGCATTGTTCCTGTGTAAGATTTACTCCGGAATAGAGGTCAAATATACTTTTTAATATCTCCTTACCTTCGGAAGAAACTTTTTTATCATAATTTGTGATAAAGTTGTAAATGAACTGCCTGCACTCGTCCGATGTTTCATCACTGCGTTTGACAAATGCCGAACTGCTCACATTTTTATATACCCTGTTCACATCATCTTCTGAAAGTCCCTCGATAAATATATTTTTTTCCTTGCAGTATTCAACTGCTTTTTGATATTCGTCCTGCGAGTTGCTTTCCGAACTGCTGTCGGCAGGCGGAACTGTTATCTGTGACTGTCTGCCGAGATTGATAAGAATTGCCGACGACAATGTAATTAACACCAATACAGCAGCGGCTGTGAGAAACTTCACGGCAGATATTTTTCTTTTTGCGGAAACTTTGAGAGCTTCATCTATCAATTCTTCATCAATGCCGCCGATAGCCGAAAAAAGTTTGTTTTCATTCATAACAATTCCTCCTTTGATAAATATTCTCTGAGTTTGTTTCTTGTTCTGAAAAGTGAACTTTTTACTTTGCTTTCGCTGATGCCGAGAATTTTTGCTATATCCGCAACAGGCTCGGTCATAAAGTATCTTCTGATAAAGATGATACGATTTTCCTGCGATACGCTTTTCAGAAATGCACCTATAACTTCACTCAACTCTTTTTCTGCCGTTTGTTCAATATATTTACTGTCTGGCAGACATTCTGAAAGTTCCTTTGTCAGCTCCACCACAACGGCATTACGTTTTTGAGCCTGTGCTTTTTCAGCCATGTGTAAAGCGGTATTTCTGCATATCTTCGCAAGATAAGCAAAAAAATATTTCGGCTTCTGTGGCGGGATAGTGTCCCACGCTTTCAAATATGTATCGTTTTCGCATTCCTCCGCATCCTCTTTATTGCAAAGAATACGATATGCCAATGCTTTCAGCCGTTCACCGTAACATTCTTTTGTTTGGCTGATAGCATTTTCATCACGCTCAAAATAAAGCTCAATGATCTTGTTGTCATCCATACTACTGCCCTCCCGGAAGTTTCATTGATCCGACTTTGTTTGCCTTCTATTATTATAGACCGAAAATATATTATCGGCGTTGCATTTTTAAAAAAATTTTTTTCATAATAATGTAACCTTTTGGGATAAAATACGATTAGTTATATAGAACGAAATTGTCAATATTACTTGACAAAATCCATCTGAAAAAATAAAATAAAAACAATCAGGGAATTTATCAATAAGGTGGAAACAAAATGACAAAAATCATAATATGTGATGATGACAGGGATTTTGCGGAATGGTTTGAAAAAATCATCATAAGATACTTTGAAAGCTCAAAAAAAGAGTTTATTATCAAAAAATATTATTCTGCCGAAGAAGTGCTTTTGTCTGACATGAATATGACGGATATAGCCTTTCTTGATGTTGAGATGAAAGCTATGAACGGCATACAGCTTGGCTATGAAATACAAAGAAAGTGTCCGGATATAACAATATTTATCATAACATCATATTCTCAATATTTAGATGATGCAATGGATTTGAAAGTATTTCGATACTTTGAAAAGCCCGTTGATGAAACAAGATTATTCAGAGGTCTGGATATTGCATTGAGGACAACGCAAAAAATCGTTTTTATGTCGGGCAATATCGAAACAGAACTCAATGAAGATGAAATCGTGTGTATTTACACTTCGCTCAGAAAAACATCTGTTTTAACTGATAAAGGTAATGTTATCACTTCTAATACGAACATAAAGGAATGGCAAAAAAAATTGAGTACCTGCAACAGCTTTTCATCTCCTCATTACAGCTATATTGTAAATTTGAATTACGTTGCAGGAATATGTGAAGATAAAATCATGTTACAGTGCAAGAACGGCAAAACAATGAAAATTTACGGCTCTCAAAGAAAAATCGGAACTTTCAAAAAGGATTTTTACAGGAAAATGAGGGAGAACAGATGATATTACAAAATCTTGCCATAATTTTTATATCTGTCTTTTGTTCTTACTCAGAATATATGTATTTATCGCAAATCGAAAACATCAAACATAAACGCTTGATAATATTGTTCAGTGCGTTAAATCTGATAAAATATTTGTTGTATTGGTATTTGGGCAGTTACTTCCCATATTTCATTGTATTTTTGATAGTAACATTGATTTTATCACGAAAATTATTATATTCGTTGGTGATAACGGTTTTATTATTTGTGATAAGTTATGCAAGGTATCTGATTTTACGGTTAGTAATGCAGGATAGATTTAATGACATCATGTTTGAAAATGAGGGATTGACAGCCAATCTATATATCTTTGTATTATCTGCTTTGGCAATTTTTACAGTTTGCCAAATCATGCGGAAAGAAAAATTATTACTGTTCATACCGATTTTATCCGTTATAGGAGTATCGGGTGTATTTTATACCGAGTGCAGAAATATTGACAGCATATTGACAGAAATATCCGTTTTTGTATTTCTTACGATAAATTTGATTTCATTTACAGTTTATGACAGTTATGTGAAAATGTCGGAAAATTTGCGTGAATTAAGCCTTATTGAGCAGAAGAAAAAGCTTGATTACGAACATTACAAGCTTTTACAAGATAATTACAACAATTCAAGGAAGCTAATGCACGATATAAAACATCATTTCACTGTCATTCAGGGAATGGCAAATGCAGACGGTATTCACGAGTATATTACCGCATTGTCACAGCAACCTATCTTTGAAAGCAGAAAGAATTTTACGGGTAATAGAATTGTTGATATTATCATCAATCAAAAGTTTGAAGAATGTCAAAAGAAAAACATTGTTTTCAATTTTGAACATAATCATACAGATTTTTCTTTTATGGAAGAAACAGATATTTGCTGTATTTTTTCTAATCTTCTTGATAATGCTGTTGAGGCTTCAAGTCGTTCAAGCGAAAAAAATATCGACTGTAAGTGTTATACAAACAAGACAAATCAGCTTTATTTTATTGAAATATCGAATAGTTGTGATAATAAGCCGATAACAGAGGAAAATAAACTTGTCACATACAAAAAAGACCAAAAAAATCATGGCATTGGTATGGTGAGTGTCAAAGATACTGTCAAAAAATATCATGGGGACTTGCATTTTGAGTATCTTGAAGAAAATCATATTTTCCGAACAGTTGCCATGCTCCAAAGACGGTAGGAAAAAATCCTATCGTTTTTTCATTTTTTCAATCGTTTTTTCATAAAGACTTGTATCTCATCTTGATTTTTGATATTCTTCTCTTGTCATGACATGAAAGGAGAAGAAATGAAAACTATACGATTAGTGTTTGGAAGAATTTTTACTTATTTTTCCGAAAACAAGCTGATTTTCATTCTGTACACGCTTGGCAGTATTGTTTGTATTTTCATGATGATCTATTATTACGGAAATATATTAAGTTACAAAAACGGCTCAACAGATGATGACATATCTTTTCGCATTTACAGAGCAGATTTCACTGTTCCTGTCAATATGACGAAATCGTCACTCGATAAACTTCATGATTTTGAACAGGAATATGGAATACAAGATATTAGCTTAATTTCCGTAATAAGTGCCGATGGTGAAGATGATATGGACTTTACAGAAACGCACCCTGCATTTTATCTTAACTTTTCCGACAGCAAAAAAACAATGATAATTGAAACATCTCTCAATGAAGATACAAAAGGAAAAAGTGAAGATATAACCGTAAAAGGAAATAAACTGCAAGCTGTGAAAAATTCGGATAGTTACTGTATATCTGCCGAGAAATATTTTTCGTTGGGATTGAGAACTTGTCGTATCAAAATTTGTTTATCTCAAAAATTTTCTAAAAATATGATGTTCCGATACGGCGATTTTCTGAACCGAGTATTCCGTGAAATGTACCCTGAAAGCGATATTGAAGTAAAAACGCCTGCTAATTTTTACGGAATTGAAGATTCTGATATCATGAAAGATTTTACTTTAATAATGGCAGTGTTTGTAGTATCAATGATTTCATTTATGTTTTTGCTGAAATATATTATGGATTCGGCAAGATATGAAAATTCTGTTTTTATGATGGTTGGGGCTTCAAAAAAACACATTTTACTTATGAATGCCTTTGAAAATATTGTTATCACTACTTTTTGCACTGCGTTAGCAATTATTCTTCATATATCGCTTTATCGGAGTGTTTTTTCAAAGGTCAATATGTATGAAAATATTATTTATAATTTTGAGGATTATATGATCATCTCTCTTATGTCAATAGGTCTTTCTTTTCTGATACAGATTCCGTTCATATTCGTTTACTGGTCAAATAATATCAGAAAGATAAGGGAGGGCTGACAAATGAAAAAATTGCATTTGTTTTTTTCGTCATTTTCTCAAAATTTATTTTCATCGCTTATGCTTGTAGTGATAATGTCAGTTGCCTTGATAGCTGTGCAGAATGTAGTCGGACAGTATCGTTATATAAACTTTTCCAAGTATATTATAGAAAATGATTATCTCAAAAACAGTGATTATTTTATGCTTGATATGTTGTCTTTACCGCCCGAGTATGATAAACAGATTGAATATTCTAACAGTATCAGAGAAAATATTTCTGCTTTCAATGGGGTAGATGGTGTTGCCTATACCAAAAATAGTACATTGGAATATCGTTCTGTTAATATCAACTTGAGTATGTACAATGAAAGTATGAAAAAAGCTTTTAAAAAACAGCTTTCGGAGGGAAAGTGGTTTACATCACAAAGTTTTACGGACAATATGCCGAATGTCGTAATATGTGGAGCAATCTTTGATGATATTCCAATAAACAGTGATATTATCATAAAATTGCACAGCAATAAAAATATTATTGAACAAAAAGTTCATGTTATCGGAAAAATTGATTATCCGTACTTCTCGGCTGATTACAATACTATTTCCCAGAACGTTTCAACACAAAATTTCCTTGTACAAGCCAACTTTGTTATTTTTGATGATAATAAACAAACTCAAGAATTGCTCAATAAGTACATAAATATATCTTCTCTCTCATTCTCATATTTTGTAATATACAAAAACGATTGTACTCAGTCACAAAGGGAAGGAGTAAGGGATTATATGGACACCGTAGGCTCTTATGCAAACTATGACAAAATTTTGTACAATACCGAAAAAGAAATAAAGGAAAACATCGTAAAACAAATGATAACACCCATATTCCTCTTGATTGTATCAACTATACTGCTTATCAGTATTGCAACACTCAACACCTATAAAAAATTAAGGGAGCATACGATATACTATTTGTGCGGATGTAGCAGAAAAAATAGCTTTGGATACTTGTTTTGTGAGATAAGTATTATCACACTTATTGCGACTTTAATAAATATAGTCTATGTTTCGTATGTGATAGGTTTATTAAAAAGCGGTCAAATGGGCTACAATCAAAGCGTTGTTGACTATAATAATATTTTATTGTCCGTTGTTTACTGCATTTTAACTGTTGCCGTCACGATTATACTGCCTTTCCTCATTTACAGAAGAAATACACCTATCGAAATTTACAGGAGGAATCACAATGATTGAAATTTCAAAACTGAACAAATACTATAAAATCGGCAATGATAAAATGCACGCATTAAAAGATATTACTCTTAATATTCAGAATGGTGAAATGTTGGCAATCATGGGGAAATCGGGTGCAGGCAAGTCAACATTGATGAATATGATAGGTCTTTTGGACAAATATGATAGTGGCAGTTTAAAAATTGACGGTATTGAAGTGTCAATGTTGGGAGACAGCAAGCTGGCAAAGCTTCGTAATGAAAAAATCGGATTTGTCATGCAGGATTTTTCTTTGCTTGAACCAAAAACAGTCTTAATGAATGTTATGCTACCCCTTTATTTTAATAATAAATATAACTTTTCCAATATGAAAAAAATTGCAATGGAAATGCTGCGAAGAGTAGGCATTGCAGAACAAGCAAATAAAAAAGCCAATCAACTCTCAGGCGGTCAGAAACAGCGTGTAGCTATTGCAAGGGCTATTGTCAATGATCCATCATTCATACTTGCCGATGAGCCGACAGGAGCATTGGATACAAAGACTTCTGCCGAGATAATGGAACTTTTCAAGAACTTGAATGAAAATGGAAAAACTATTATTATCATCACACATGATATGGGAATTGCACAAGCGTGTCAGAGAAAAATAGAAATTTCCGATGGCAAAATTATATGAACATTCTTCGATTTCACAAAATAAATATTACAACATAGTTTGCAGTTTTAAAAGTCTGTTGACTTTCTCTTGTTATACAGCAGTTTCCGAGTTAAAAAAATAAAAAGTGAATTACGCCCCAAAAGGTATAGAATGGTGAGTAACCACACAGACCATCGGTCACCTGAAAGGGAGTAATTCACATGAAATCATTATACACCAAAACAAGTATAATAAGCAAGCAAAAAAGCATTTTTTGAAATATTCTCAAATGAGGGCAACCATACAAAGAATCATTTATTTGATTGCTGCTGTCTGTGCTGTGCCTGAATGGATTTTCAAGCGTGAATTACAACTTTGAACATTTCATCAGGTATATATCGGACAACAAGCTGAAATCATACTATTTCACGTTGAACGAAAGCAAAATA